>CAJXOQ010000315.1 GCA_913057975.1 uncultured Marinobacter sp. | reverse complement strand
CCCAACCTTGGCAAGGTTGTGCTCTACCAACTGAGCTATTCCCGCTTGATCAACGAGGGCGTATTCTACGGATTAGGCCGTTTGCGTCAACCACTTTTTTCAACTTTCTGTTTTAGTTCAGATTCTGATCGATTGCACTCGAACGCAGCAACCCCCAACACGCGAATTTGAGCTAGTATCAAAGAACACCCATCGCCAATCCTCAACAAAGGAGACGGGATTTCCAGATGCCCTCCCCTGGCAAGCTTGTATTCCAGAACGGCCAATTGACCGTCTCGGGCGACTGGACGCTTCCGAACTACGGCCGCTTGAAGCGGGATGTCCAAAAAGCCACCGCAATGGAGGTGCCTAACGGGCATTCGGTCGATCTGGCAACAATTAATGCGCTGGATACCGCCGGCGCATCTCTGTTGGTGGACCTTCTGGGTGCCCGTCAACTCCATGAGCTTTCCGAGCTAACCCCCGGGCTTTCCAGCGAACGTCAGGAACTGCTGCGCCTGGTTGCCAACGCGATGGCCAGCCCTGAAGGCGAAAAATCCCTCCACTCCAACCCGATCACTGAGTTCCTGGCGGGTGTTGGCGAAAAAATCGAAGACTTCTGGCATCAACAACGTCTGTTGATTGGTTTTACCGGCCAGATACTGGCGACATTGGCGAGCATCCTTGCAACACCCTGGCGATGGCGGATCACCTCACTGGTGGCCCATGTCCATCAGACCGGGCTGAATGCCCTTCCTATCGTGGCGCTGCTGACGTTTCTGGTGGGCGCGGTGGTTGCGTTTCTGGGTGCCACCATTCTCGATGATTTCGGAGCCACCATTTACACCGTTAACCTGGTGGCCTTCTCATTCCTGCGGGAGTTCGGTGTTCTGCTGGCCGCTATCCTGCTGGCTGGTCGCACGGCCAGCGCCTTTACTGCGCAACTCGGGTCCATGAAAGCGAACGAAGAAATCGATGCCCTAAGAACCTTCGGGCTGAGCCCGATTGAATTACTGGTTATCCCCCGGGTGCTGGCGATGGTGGTTTCGCTTCCGATACTGACCTTCGTCGGCATGATCAGCGGCATTGTTGGTGGTTCGCTGGTGTGCGTCGTGGCGCTGGATATCTCCGTTCCGCAAATCCTGAATATCCTCGAAACCAAGGTAAAAGTCGTCCACCTTCTGGTTGGGCTGGGCAAAGCCCCGGTCTTTGCGTTTGTGATTGCCGTCATCGGTTGTCTTGAGGGCTTCAAGGCCAGTGGCAGCGCCCAGTCCGTCGGTGAGCACACCACCTCCGCCGTGGTACAGTCGATCTTTATGGTGATTCTGCTGGATTCCATAGCAGCGATATTCTTCATGGAGATGGGCTGGTGATAGAAGAGGCAGCGCCCCAGGATGTGGTTATCAGCGTGAGAGGCCTGTGTAACCGCTTCGGTAGTCATGAGGTACATAAGGAGCTCGATCTCGACCTTTATCAACGGGAAATACTGGGGGTGGTTGGCGGCTCGGGAACCGGCAAGTCGGTGCTGCTGAGGAGTATTGTCGGGCTGCATATGCCGGATTCCGGGACCATTGAAGTCTTTGGTGAGCAGTTGCAGGCTCTTTCTCAACAACAACGCTCCCACGTAGAACGGCGCTTTGGCGTGCTGTTTCAGAGCGGTGCCCTGTTCAGTTCCCTGACACTCCAGGAAAACGTTGCCCTGCCGCTGATTGAACATGCCAAACTGTCCCGTACTGACGCGGAACATTTGTCCCGGGTGAAGCTCGCACTGGTCGGCCTCCCAGTCAACGCGGCCGGAAAGTACCCCGCCCAGCTGTCAGGTGGCATGGTTAAAAGAGCCTCGCTCGCAAGGGCCCTCGCGCTGGACCCGGAGGTGTTGTTCCTGGACGAGCCCACCGCCGGGCTCGATCCCATTGGCGCCGCCGCTTTTGACCGATTGATTGTTACGCTCCGGGACGCCCTTGGCTTCAGCGTATTTCTGGTGACCCATGATCTGGACACCCTTTACACCACCTGTGACCTGTCTCTTATACACATCTGACGCTGCCGACGAATAGAGAG
>CAJXOQ010000314.1 GCA_913057975.1 uncultured Marinobacter sp. | reverse complement strand
GATCTACACCTCTCTATTCGTCGGCAGCGTCAGATGTGTATAAGAGACAGTGCATGACCTGGGCGAAAATGCCGAGACGCGTGGCGATGCGCTTGGGACGGTAAACAATGGCATCCGCCACCATTTCCGCCGCTTCGTCCGGCGTCAGTGTAGGCACCGAGTCGTAAATCTTGGTAGGCGCGATCATCGGCGTTTTTACCAGCGGCATGTTGATGGTAGTAAAGGTCACGTTGCGATCCGACCACTCCGCCGCCGCACAACGGCTGAAGGTATCCAGCGCTGACTTGGACGCGACGTAGGCCGAGAAACGGGGCGCGTTGGTCAAAACACCAATGGACGAAATATTGACCACGTGGCCGCGACGGCGTTCCAGCATAGCCGGTGCAAACCCCATGATCAGGCGAACGGAACCGAAGTAGTTCAGCTGCATGGTACGCTCGAAATCGTGGAAACGGTCGAACGAGAGCGCCAGCGAGCGACGAATGGAACGGCCCGCATTATTGACCAACACGTCCACATGGCCGTGATTGTCCAGCACCGTTTTCACGAACCGGTCGCAGTCATCCGTGTCGGCAAAGTCACATTGGTAGGCATGAACGTTGCCGCCACGGGCTTCCAAGTCCGCAGCCACTTCCATCAGGCGTTCTTTCTTGCGCGCGCCAATCACCAGGATAGCGCCGGCATCCGCCAGCTTTTCTGCCGTCGCCAGACCGATACCGGAGGTACCACCGGTGATCACACAGACCTTTCCTTCCACGGTGCCACGCAGGGTGCGGTCCTTGAACAGGTCGGGGTCCAGATTGCGCTCCCAGAAGTCCCAAAGAACCGCTGCATAGCTTTCCAGGCGCGGCACGACGATACCCGTGTCCTTGAGGACTCTCTCTGTCTCACGGGCGTCAAACCGCGTGGGATAGTTGATGAACGACAACACCGAAGGCGGAATGCCCATGTCGTCCAGCAATGCAGTGGTCAGACGCTTAACAGGCGGCAGATTCTTCAGGCTCTGGCGGATGAACGGCGGCACAAACCCGAACATGCGCGAGTCGATCCGCATCGCCATACGGGGAGCATGACCGGCTTCGGAGAAAATATTGAGAATCTCGCCCACTTTGTAGGGGTCGGAATCCACCAGGTGGAAGCACTTCCCGTCCTCGCCTTTCAGGTGCGCGATGTGATCCATCGCATTCACCACGAAATCCACTGGCACAATGTTCAGTCGCCCACCCTCGATGCCAATCGTCGGCACCCATTGGGGCAGTGCATGGCGAATTTTCTGGATCATCTTGAAGAAGTAATAAGGCCCGTCGACCTTGTCCATTTCACCAGTCTTGGAATGGCCAACCACCATACCCGGACGGTAGATCCGGAACGGAACCTTGCAGCTCTCGCGAACCACCTTTTCAGATTCGTGCTTGGTCAGCAGGTAGGGATGGTCGAGCTTTTCCGCCTCCTCGAACATGTCCTCGCGGAAGGTGCCCTTGAACAGGCCAGCCGCCGCGATGGAGGAAACATGATGGAAGCAACCGGCTTCCATAGCGGCTGCCGCATTGACGGCACTGTGGGTGCCCTCGATGTTGGTGGCCTGCTGGGACTTTTCGTCCGCCCCCATGTCATACACTGCAGCAAGGTGGAAGAAATGATCAATGTTACCCTTGAGCGATTTCATCGTCTTGGCGTCAATACCCAGGTTCGGGCTGGTGAGGTCGCCGATCACTGCTTTCACCCTGGACTCATCCGCGCCCCAACGCTCCCGAAGCTGGTCCAGTTTTTCCTGTGATTGCTCGCGAACCAGTACATGCACTGTTCCGCCACGAGCCAACAGTTTGTCAACGAGAAAACGGCCGATAAATCCGGTGCCACCCGTCAGAAAGTAATTCATTGATAGTCCACCCTGCTTATTGCTCAGTTGTTGTCATTTCCCTTTGTTGCCATCGGATATATTAGACCAAAGTCTTATACCGCCGATGCACGCCGGCATTGTACTTAATTGCAACACTCATGTATCTGTCTCTTATACACATCTCCGAGCCCACGAGACGGACTCCTATCTC
>CAJXOQ010000313.1 GCA_913057975.1 uncultured Marinobacter sp. | reverse complement strand
GAGACAGGTGTCCTGGATGGCGATCTTCCAGTCCTGGATGCGGGAATCGACGATCTCGAAGCACGGCATGACGCATTCGGTGGCGGCCAGCACATCGGCGTTGGTGATGCCCGGGCCGATCAGATCCTTCTTCAGAATGAAGGCGATTTCACCCTCCGCTCGGGGGGCAATCAGACGATCGCTGATGGGCACGACTTCGCCGCTGTTGAACACCATGTCATCGGTCAGGTACCCAAAATCCGGCTGGTGTACATTAAGCATGTTCTGCACCGCCTTGCTGGTAACACCGATCTTCTTGCCGATGATCGAGGCGCCATCCGCCAGGCGGCGTTCCAGCATGCGCAGGGAAATGTGATAGGCGTCGTTAATGGTGATGTCTTCACCACGGCCGGTCAACGGGGCGACTGCTTCCCGGCTGAGCATGGCCTGGTAGAGTTCATCCCCCAGGGCCTGAATACGTGGCTGTTCCATTATTTTTCTCCCGTAGCCGCTTGGTCGGCCTCGATCAGGAAGTCATTGACCAGTCGGGCGAACCGGCTGGCATGTTCAATCTGGGTCCAGTGGCCGCAACGGCCATAGACGTGAAGCTGGGCCCGGTCAATCCAGTCCGCCAGGGTCAGGGACGTCTGCAGGGGAATCACTTCATCCTCCCGGCCATGAATCACCAGGGTTTCGTGGGGCAGTGCCCGGATCTCCTCTTCCGGACTGGCCAGGTTGTCGACCCAGCGCTGGCGAGGGGCCGGGAACATGGCGGCAAAGGACTCCTGGAAACCGGGACGGATGCTGGCCTGGTAACGCATTTCCGCCAGCTCATCGGTGAGCAGGCCCTTGTTGAAGGCAAACACGTCCATCAGGCGGCGCATGTTTTCGAGGGACGGCTGGTAACCCCAGACTTCATCCAGCCCTTCCGTGATCGGAAAGCTGACACCTACCGAGCCCATCAGCACCAGGCGACGAACGCGCTCCGGGTACTCGATAGCCAGGGCCAGAGCCAGGCCGCCACCGAAGGAGTTTCCCACCAGATCCACCTGCTGCAGATCCAGCGCATCCATCACGCCGATGGCATGGGCCACCCAGCGTTCGCGGTTGTAGGTGTTGTCTTCCGGGCGTTCGGTGTACCCGAAGCCGAGCATGTCCGGAGCTACTACACGGCGGTTCTTCGCCAGTTCCGGAATCACCAGGCGCCAGTTGGCCCACGCTGTGACACCGGGGCCGGAGCCGTGGATCATCATGACCGGGACCCCACCCTTACCATGGTCATGAACGTTGGTGCGGTAGCCGGCGGCGGTAATCTCGCGTCCGATTTCGGGGCTGTTCTGAGGTGCAGTCATGGTCGGCTCACAATTTCACGCAGATGTTTTTCATTTCGGTGTAGAACTCCAGGGAGTGCACACCGCCCTCACGGCCAACGCCCGATTGTTTGCTGCCACCAAACGGGGTGCGCAGATCACGCAGGAACCAGCTGTTGACCCAGATAATCCCAGCCTCAATCTGACCCGCGACCCGGTGGGCACGGGTGATGTTTTCGCTCCAGATCGCTGAAGCGAGGCCATAGGGAAGGCTGTTCGCCAGCTCAATGGCTTCTTCTTCGGTATCAAACGGGCACAGGTGGACGCAGGGGCCGAAGATTTCATCGGTAATCACGGCTGAATCTTCGGACAACCCGGTCCAGATGGTTGGCTGCACCCAGGCCCCCCCAGCCAGTTCCTCTGGCATATCCGGGACACCGCCACCGGTGACGACGGTCGCACCGTCGTCCACGGCCTTCTGGTAATAGGTCAGGACTTTTTCGCGGTGCGTGAGGCTGACCAGTGGCCCCATGTTGGCGTCGGCATCGTCCGGCGGACCCATCTTGAGACCCTCGGCGGCTACTTTCAGGCGACCGACAAACTCATCAAAGATGGAACGCTCTACGTAAACCCGCTCTGTCCCCAGACACACCTGGCCGCAGTTGGCGAAGGCCGAACGCATGGTGCCTTCAATGGCCTTGTCCATATCGCAATCGGCAAACACCAGGCCCTGTCTCTTATACACATCTCCGAGCCCACGAGACGGACTCCTATCT
>CAJXOQ010000312.1 GCA_913057975.1 uncultured Marinobacter sp. | reverse complement strand
CTCCTGCGGAAACACCGAACAGGTGGCATAGACCAGGCGCCCTCCGGGTGCGAGCACTTGCCACATCGACTCCAGCAGACCCAGCTGAATGCTGGCGAGCGGGACAATGTCTGATTCACGGCGCAGCAACTTGATGTCCGGATGGCGGCGAATCACGCCGGTGGCGCTGCAGGGAACGTCCAGCAGGATGCGATCGAACGGCTTCCGGTCCCACCACTGGTCAATATCTGCGGCATCGGCTTGCTTCAGTGTCGCCACGAGGTCCAGCCGTTCCAGGTTTTCCTGCACCCGTGGCAGTCGATCAGCGGATTCGTCGATAGCGACCACTTCTTCCAGTTGTCCACAGCTTTCAAGGATAGCGCAGGTTTTGCCTCCCGGTGCGGCACAGGCATCCAACACCCGTTGACCGGGCGCCAGGTCCATCAGGGTGGTGCAGAGCTGGGCTGCTTCATCCTGCACACTGACCGCGCCTTCGGAAAACCAGGGAAGAAGGTCCACCGGCACGGGAGCGGCCAGTTGGATGCCGTGGGGCGCAAACAGGGTTGCGTTGGCATCGATACCGGCATCGGACAACAACTGCAGGTAGTCGTCGCGGCTGAAGCGCAGGGCGTTCACCCGCAGGGTCATGGGGGCCTGGGTGTTATTGGCTTCGAGAATGGCCTGCCAGTCGTGAGGCCAGTTATGGCGCAGCTTTTCAAGCATCCAGGGAGGGTGGCTGAAACGACCGATTTCGTCGGCAATGGGTGGCTCCCCTTCCCGCTCCGCAGCCCGCAGAACGCCGTTCACCAGCCCTGTCAGATGTGGTTTGTCGAGGGCGCGACAGGCTTCCACGGTTTCATTCAGAATCGCGTAGGTGGCCTGTTGGCTGAAGCGAAGCTGGAACAGCGCTACCAGCATCAGGTGGTGGACCACCCGGTCGGATTTGCGCAGCGGTTTTTTCAGGCGCGCCTGTAACTCGCCATCGAGCCGGTGAAACCAGCGACAGGTGCCGTAACACAGTGCCTGTAGTGGTGGTCGTTCGTTGTCTGCCACATCACCCATGGCGTGGGGCAGGCATTGGGACAGCGACTGGCCGTTCTCAACGGATTGCAACACTCGGGCAGCAACCGCCCGCAGTGGCTGGCCCTGCTGGCTCATTCAGTTCAGCTCCTGGCCGGGCATCAGTATGTCCTTGCCGCCGTTGATCAGGTCGTTCACCGATTGTGGCCGCGAGCCGGACAACTGCAAACGGGTGATCCTCAGGGATTCCAGGCCGCAGGCAATGTCGATGCCCTCGCGGTCGCGGCGAATCACCGTGCCGGGATGTTTGTCGCTGGTGTCGTCCAGAATCTCTGCCTGATGAATGCGGATGCGCAGATCCTCCAGGTCGGTGTAGGTGCCCGGCCAGGGATTAAAGGCACGAATCAGCCGGCTGATGGCGGGGGCATCCCGGGTCCAGTCGATATGTCCTTCTTCCTTGCTGAGTTTACGGGCATAGCAGGCCCGGGCCTCGTCCTGGACTTCGCCCTGCAGTTCGCCTTTCTCAAGCTGCTCCAGCGACTTGACGATGGCTTCGCCACCCAGGCCAGCCAGACGGTCGTGAAGGCTGCCGCCGGTATCGGCGTCTTCGATCGGCGTAATGGCTTTCAGCAGCATTGCGCCGGTGTCCAGGCCAGCGTCCATCTGCATGATGGTAATGCCGGTTTCCCGGTCACCCGCGGCAATCGCGCGCTGAATAGGCGCGGCACCGCGCCAGCGAGGCAGCAACGAGGCATGGATGTTCAGGCAGCCGTGACGAGGGAGGTCCAGCACCGCCTGCGGCAGAATCAGGCCGTAGGCAGCGACGATCATCACGTCTGCGTTAAGGCTGCGGAGCTGTTCCTGCGCTTCGGCCGATTTCAGGGACTCTGGTTGGAACACGGGAATGCCCGCCTCAACCGCAACCTGTTTGACCGGGCTGGGTGTCAGTTTGCGGCCACGGCCAGCGGGCCGGTCGGGTTGGGAGTAAACGCCAACCACCTGATGATGTGTCGTGAGCAGTGCCTTCAGCGCGGTGGCTGCGAATTCAGGGGCTGTCTCTTATACACATCTCCGAGCCCACGAGACGGACTCCTATCTC
>CAJXOQ010000311.1 GCA_913057975.1 uncultured Marinobacter sp. | reverse complement strand
TGAAACCATTGGCGTCAGCGGCCTGGATTCCCGGGGCCAGAACATCGGATCGGTGATCTCGGAGACCAACGGTCTCTCGGGGCAGGTGGCCGGCTACGAGCCTGTTGAAGCGGCGTCGAATGTCCTGACCGATGACATCTCATTCCCGATCACGACCGACACTGCCACAGTCGACATCGATGTGAACGGCACCGTCCTCAACCTCGCTATTGACGATGCTGCCTACAACGATATTGAAGAGCTGGCGGCTAACATTCAGGCAAAAATCCAGGCCGAACTGGATGCTGTCCCATCAGAACCGGCAGCCCGCGACATTCAGGTCACAGGTGACACCGCCACAAACACTCTGGTCTTTTCCAACGCACGAAACGAAGCCCTGGACATTGATATCAGCATTGGCAACGGAACTGACACCTTCGCGCAAACGGGTCTCGCGGTTCCTGCAGCAACCGAAGAAATCACCCTCACTGAGCGCTTCGAGAATGGCGACCGGGTAACCTTTGATGTCGACATTGACGGCAACGCTTTCACTGTCGACGACGCCAGCTCGCTGAACGACATCGTCGCTCAAGTGAATGCAAGATCCGTAGATACGGGCATTCGAGCCAACCTGAACTCCGAAAATGACGAAATCATTTTCTCAGCCCAGTTTGGCGAGGAGTACACCGTCGAAATCACCAGCTCCGGACTGCTGGGCGAAGCTGGTAACGAGCGCATCAGCACCGGCCCGATTGCAGCCACAGTCGCAGACAACACGGTATCCGTGAACGATCTGGCCATCGATACCCGTGAAGGCGCTGAACAGGCACTGGTCGCGGTTGACTACGCATTCGACAAGATTAACGGCTTCCGCGCCGAATTGGGCGCCGTGCAGAACCGCTTCGAGTCCACCATCGCCAACCTGGCTACCACTTCGGAAAACCTGTCAGCATCAAACAGCCGTATTCGCGATGCAGATTTTGCCGCAGAGACTGCGGAGTTAGCGCGCACACAGGTGCTCCAGCAGGCTGGCCTGTCGGTATTGGCCCAGGCAAACGCAAGGCCGCAGCAGGTTCTGCAGTTGCTGCAGGGTTAATCGGGTTTCGTCACGGATTTAAAGGGGTAGCCCCATGCAAGCACAGCACAACATCCATGCCACAGACGCACAAAAAGCCCACATTGCGCGGCTCCTGCTGCAGGCGAACCTGGCCTATGCGGAGTCCAACAGTCCGGCGTCGTTGGTTCAGCGTATCAAAGCGCGGCACGAATGCCGCGACTACCTGAATGAAGTACTGGCGCAGGAGCCGGGCAATGCGGGCGCACTGGGCTTGCTGGGGCGAGTGGAAATGGATGACGGCGCGCTTGACAAGGCACACGCCCTGTTCACCGATAGCCTGAACCATGATCCCATGCAGCCGCAGCAGTTCACCAACCTGGGTTACTGGGCGATCAAGTCCGAGCGCCCGGCTCTGTCGGAGCAGTATTTCATCCAAGCCCTTGAGATAGACCGGCAATCCGCCGCCGCCTTTGGCGGGGTTGCCCATGCCAAGCGGCTGCAGGGCCAGTTCGATGTGGCTTACCTGCACTACCGCAAACTGCTGGAGATGGGCCTGGAATGGCCGTCCATTTATAGCGGTATGCTGACCTGCGCCGAGCACCTGGATGTCAACAGGGTCGATACCAAACTGGTTAGGGACGCCATCCTCCTGCTGCGTCATGACGGCCTGCCCCACCAGGAAATCGGCCGGTTCGTGGGTACCATCATCCGCCAGCAGTACGATCTGGAAAACCCGAATGCCCAGGTGGATCTGGTCGCCGCGAGCGAAGACGAACTGCTGATCCTGGCACTGGAAAAAACTCTGATGCCAGACCCCACCGTGGAAGAGCTGGTCACGCTGCTGCGCCGAGCGGTCATTGCCGAAGTTGCGCAAACCGTTGAACTGAGGGACGAGCTCCAGCCGCTGGCGCTGGCGCTGGCGGTTTACGCCGATCGCACCGGTTACGCCCTGACAGCGGAGGACGACGAAGAGCGGCTGGCCTCCGCCATCAACGACAGCATTTGCGCCCAGCTTGCGATGGGCGAGCAACAGGACGGCATGATCGGTTCGCTGATCGTCAGTGCCATGTACGGCGCTCTGTTCCATCAGAAGTATGCTGTGCAGCTTCTGTCTCTTATACACATCTGACGCTGCCGACGAATAGAGAGGTGTAGAT
>CAJXOQ010000310.1 GCA_913057975.1 uncultured Marinobacter sp. | reverse complement strand
CGTCGGCAGCGTCAGATGTGTATAAGAGACAGCCCCCAGCCCCTCTCCCGCCAGGGGAGAGGGGCTAAACAGAGATACCCGCATACCCTGACCCATAAGCTCCCCTCCCGCGAGGGGAGAGGGGCTAAAGGCCGTTGCCCGCGTACTTTAACCCATGAGCTCCCCTCTCCCCTTGCGGGAGAGGGGCTGGGGGAGAGGGGGCAAGGAACCCCACCATTCGTTCAAGGAAGAATCATGCACCAAAAGCAATTCGCCAGGCATCTACGCCGAAACATGACAGAGGCGGAACAGCGCCTCTGGTACCACCTACGCGCCTACCGCCTCAACGGCAAACGCTTCCGTCGCCAACAGCCCCTTGGGCCTTATATTGTTGATTTCGTCCATTTTGGTTCAAAGGTGATCGTTGAAGCGGATGGCGGGCAGCATAATGAATCGGTCAGTGATGAGGAGAGGAATGCCTGGCTGGCTAGTCGGGGCTATAGGGTCTTGAGGTTCTGGAATCATGAGTTATTGGCGCAGACGGATGTGGTGTTGTCGGTGATATATGGTGAGCTGGAGCGGCGGTTGATGGATTTGCCGGATACCGGGCGCGGTGCGAGAATGATGAATACGCCATCCAAGCAGGAGGCATAAGGTGTTTCAAACAGTAGAAGCATTGATCGATGAACAGGGCCATATTCAGTGGCTTGAAAAAGTATCTATAAAAGGATCCCGCAGGGTTTTGATTACTTTGCTAGACGATGACGAATCTCAGGAAGAGGTTTTGGTCGCTGCAGAGTCTGCGTTAAAAGATGATTGGCTCAAGGATGAGGAAGATACAGCATGGGAGCATTTAAAAAAGGAAGTGTAGTACTGATCAGGTTTCCGTTTTCAGACTTGACCAGTCAAAAACTTCGGCCGGCCGTGGTTATCGCCGGTGTTGGGCGTGAAGACTATGTGCTTTGCCAGGTCACCAGTAAGCCTTATGACTCGTGTGCTATTGAATTAATGGAGAAGGAGTTTTCAAGAGGATCATTGCAAAGAGTTAGTTATGCGCGACCGGGCAAGTTATTTACTGCGAATAGTTCTATATAGCCCCTCTCCCCCGGAGGGAGAGGGGCTGGGGAGAGGGGGCGACGGACCTATGCTTTCTCAGCTACAACTTACCGCCGCCGCTGAAAGTACACAGACAGCCCTTGCCCCATCAAACTCTGCACCTCGCTACCCAGCGCCTCTGCCTGGATCTGTTTCTGGACAGGCTTGGTGGCGAGGCTGTGGCCGTCGGTATCCCGGGCTTTCACCAGTTTCCAGTCCACTTCGTTGCTGAGCAGTGCCATCAGTTCTTTCAACTGCCCGGTGTCCTGTTCACTGAACCAGCGGTCGCGGCAGCCGCCGAGGCCGTAGAAGTCGTTTTCGGCGATCAGGGACTGCCATACGGGATCCTGTCGGTTCGTCAGTACCATGCGCCGGAGTTGGCGCAGGACGGTACGTGTGGGCTGCAGGCCGTGTTGGGCGATCAAGCGGCGGATCTGTTTGTCGCCGTCGGTCTGTTCGTTGACAGCGGTGTGCATATGGACGACAGCACCGTTGCCGGTCGCTGAACTGACCAGGGCCGCCAGAGACACGTCAGTCATGTGGGAAGAGGGCAGGCGCCCGATTTCGATCCAGTGCACCTTGTGCTCATCGGCGACAAATTGCTGCGCGATGGACCAGGGCCAGAACACGATGTTGCTGATGCCCATCTCACCCGAGAGTCGCGTTGCCTTGGCAACGTTGGCCAGGGATTCGTCTACGGCGATTACTTCCACGTCTTTCAGGTAGTGCGCCAGTTCCATGGCGCGCTGGCCGGACTGTGCGCCACACACCATGATCCGCAGCGTTTCCGGCAATTGTTCGGTATTCATGCCCAGCTCGGTCGCCATCATGGTTTTCAGGCTGGTTTCGGAGCGGTAGGCGAGTTTCGACCAGTTGGGCCAGGCCTGAGGAACGTCGGTTTTCTCCAGGCAAAGCTCGGCTGATTTCTCGTCGAAACTCTGTTTGATGGCTTCTTCCGAGGCACGGTTGTAGTAGCTGGCGGCCATCATCCCCTGCATGGCAACCGGCCAGTCCACCAGGTTCCAGCGGCCAAGCTGCACAGCATACTTCTGATGGAACAGAGCGCCGTACATGGCCTGTCTCTTATACACATCTCCGAGCCCACGAGACGGACTCCTATCT
>CAJXOQ010000309.1 GCA_913057975.1 uncultured Marinobacter sp. | reverse complement strand
AGTCCGTCTCGTGGGCTCGGAGATGTGTATAAGAGACAGGCCATCGGCGATGCCCTTAAAAACATGGACACCCGCAAGAACCCCTACGAAGTCACTGAAGTCTCCGAAAACGGTGGTTTCGTGACGGAGACAACCCTGGCCGTGGTGAAAGACGGCGAGATTGTTCGGGAAGAGATCAAGTGATGGGAGCATCAGCACCCATCTGAATCAGAAAAGGGGCCCAAGGGCCCCTTTTTAGTGTTGTTTTGGGTGCACAGAGGGCAGCTAACAAAAAGTCAGACAGCGTACCCGGGATTCTTGCTATCCAGAAGCCTAACCAATGCGGGCCAGGTCAATGCCGCTGCACTACCCAGCGACTGAGACTGGTCAGCGGTTGTCTGAATGGCCTGCTCTGACGGCATACAGGTTGGCCCGCAGCTCTGGGCCTTGACCTGGATCTCGCAGGCCTTCATCAGGAAATACAGATAGGTGAACGTCTCCGGCACGTCCTTGCCTGCCGTCAGCACACCGTGATTGCGCAGCATCATCATCGACTTGTTACCCAGATCCCTGATCAGCCGCTCCCGCTCATCCAGGTTCAGCGCCACACCTTCATAATCGTGATAGCTCAGATGATTCAGGCACAACATCGCCGTCTGGCTCAGGGGCAACAGACCATCCCGATGGGCCGACACAGCCACCCCATCCGGCGCGTGCAGGTGCATCACCGCCCCGGCATCCTCGCGGCCCATGTGAACGGCACTGTGAATGGTAAATCCAGCCGGGTTAACACGGGCGAGGCCACCAGACTCCACCACCTGGCCATCCTTATCCACCTTCACCAGTGACGACGCGGTGATTTCATGGAACAGGAGCCCATAGGGGTTGATCAGGAAATGATGATCCGGCCCCGGCACCCGCGCGGAGAGGTGGGTGAATACCAGGTCGTCCCAGCCAAACAGCGCCACCAGTCGATAGGCGGCGGCCAGCTCGGTACGGACCTTCCATTCGGCTTTTCTCAGATCCCGCTGTGATGACTGATCGTCGGTTGTCGTCATGATGAGAACCCCAGTCTGTTAGCCTGCCTGTAACAGGGTGGCGTATTGCTCCAGATGAAAATCGTCATCGCCCAACTGGTGATTGATGGCGATCAGCCGCTTCGCGTAGTGAGCAAAGTTGTACTCCCAGGTCATGCCGATACCACCGTGGGACTGAATGCCGGCCTCGGAGATAAACTGACCGGCACGGCCGATTACGTTCTTGGCAGCGGCCAGCACGCGGCGGCGTTCATCACTCGATTCGCTGTCGGCGACGCTGGCGGCAAGAATTGCCATGGAACGAGCCTGCTCCAGTTCCGACATCATATCCACCATACGGTGCTGCAGCACCTGGAACCGGCCAATAGGCACGCCAAACTGCTTGCGCTGTTTGAGGTAATCCAGAGTCAGCTCATTGGCCATTTCCATGACACCCACAGCCTCGGCGCAGATGGCAGCGATGGCGCGACCGGCCTGATATTCGATCACCCCGGCAGCCTTGCCTTCTTCTCCCAGCAACGCGTCGGCACCGACCTGGACGTTGTTCAGGGTAATGTCACAGCCGCGGGAGCCGTCGATAGTGGGGTAAGCTCGGCGCTCAACGCCAGCGGTATCCGGGCTCAGGGCAAACAGGCTGATGCCGTCGGCATCGCGGGCGTCGCCTGAGGTGCGTGCGGACACCACGATCAAGTCGGCACAGTGGCCGCTGATCACGACGGCCTTGCGGCCGTTCAGAACATAGCCCTCGCCGTTTTTCTCGGCGCGGGTTTCCACGTTATTCAGGTCATAGAAGCTCTGGGGCTCCTGCAGGCCGACCGCAGCTTTCAGTTCGCCGCTGGCGATGCCGGCCAGCCAGGTGTCTTTCTGGCTGTCGTTGCCTGCCTGGCCAATCAGGCCGCCGCCCAGAATGATGGACTGTACATAAGGCTCCAGGCAAAGCCCGCGGCCCAGCTCAGTCATAACGGACTGAACTTCCACACCGCCGCCGCCAAAGCCACCCAGTTCCTCGGAGAAAGGTACGGCGGTCAGGCCCAGCTCACTGAGTTGCTGCCAGAAATCGGCGCTGAAGCCCAGTTCCGTCTCACTGAACGCCAGGCGCTTTTCAAAACTGTACTCACCGCGCACCAGCCGCTCCACGGTGTCCTGCAGCATCTGCTGCTCTTCGTCTGTCTCTTATACACATCTCCGAGCCCACGAGAC
>CAJXOQ010000308.1 GCA_913057975.1 uncultured Marinobacter sp. | reverse complement strand
GAGATAGGAGTCCGTCTCGTGGGCTCGGAGATGTGTATAAGAGACAGGTGCTGGTATTTCCGACCAGATGATGACGTCCTGGGTCTGGGCAATCTCCATGGGTGCGGCGGTTTCCGGCATCATTCTGTCGATCTGGCTCAAGGCGCCAGTCGTCACTGCCTGGTCGGCGCCCGGCACCGCGTTGTTGGTGGCGCTGTTTCCGGAACTGTCGCTGAATGAGGCCGTAGGCGCCTATATTACGGCGGCGGTCATCATTTTTATCATTGGTGTCTCAGGCACCTTTGACACGTTCGTTCGTGCCATTCCCAAGGGCATTGCGGCGGGCATGATGGCGGGCATCCTGTTCCAGTTCGGCGTGGGGGCGTTTACCGCGATTGAAACAACCCCGGCGCTGGCGATTGGCATGCTGCTTTCCTACGTGGTGTTCCGTCGCCTGTTTCCCAAATACACCCTGGTATTGCTGTTGATTGCCGGTGTGATTCTGGCGGTGGTATTGGAAGGGGCATCACTGTCTGGCGTGCGCTGGAGTATTGCAGTCCCACAGTTCATTGAGCCGGAGTGGAACCTGGGATCAACGTTGAGCCTGGCGATTCCGCTGGTACTGGTGAGCCTGACCGGGCAATTTCTCCCAGGCATGGCAATCCTTCAGGGGGCAGGGTACTCCGTCAGGGCCAAACCGATCATCGGGGTGACCAGCCTGGTATCGCTGCCGATGGCATTCTTTGGCGGTATCACCACGGTGGTGGCGGCAATCACCGCCGCCATCTGCACGGGTAAGGATGCCCACGAAGACCCCTCCCGTCGATACGTTGCCGGTGTGTTTAACGGCGTGTTCTATCTGGTGGGTGGCCTGTTTGCCGGTACCATCGTCAGCCTGTTCACCTCACTGCCTGCGGCCTTTGTTGCGGTACTTGCGGGGCTGGCGTTGCTGGGGGCTATTGCGGGCAACCTGTTTGCCGCGCTGGAAGATGCCAGCCATCGTGAAGCGTCATTGATCACCTTTATTGTGACGGCCTCTGGCATGTCGGTGTTCGGGCTGTCGTCTGCGTTCTGGGGTGTTGTGATCGGCTATGGTTGCTACCTGGTGCTTAATGGCAGTGCCGGCAGAAAATGATTCCTGGATGGGGTAGGCTGGGGGCTTCTCGGATTTTGGGGCTGAGTGAGCATGACTGAATCGACCGACCTGCCATTCCGGTTTCGGTTTCGCGTCCGCTACGGTGAATGCGATGCCCAGAGTGTGGTGTTCAACGCACGCTACGCGGATTACGTGGACATTTCCGTTAATGAATATATCCGCGTTCTGTTCGGGGATTACCAGAATCTGCTGGATCAGGATCTGGACATTCAGGTAGTGAGTCTCACCGTGAACTATCGGGCACCTGCGCGCTTTGATGATGTGCTGGAAGCCAGGATACGAGCTGGCCGTATCGGTAACACTTCATTCACGGTGCACCTTGAATTCTATCGGTACGGAGATGGATTGCTGGTGGCAGAGGCTGATATCACCTACGTGTTGATCCAGCCGTCGACAATGACGAAGACGCCAGTGCCGGATGCGATCCGGAAAACGCTGGAGGAAGGCGCTCCCGGCGTGTTGATCAGTCACGCCGGGGAGCAGGTTCAGGATCGCTGATCAGCCCTGCTGCAAGGCCTGCATCACCGCCTTGGCGGTGCCTTCCGAGGAGGGCGGGTTTTGCCCGGTAATCAGCTTGCCGTCCACCACGATGTGCGGTGTGAAGTCATCCCCGCAGGTGTAGGTGGCGGTTTTCTCCTTCAGCATGTCTTCCAGCAGGAATGGCACAACGTTGGTCAGGCCAACGGTCTCTTCCTCACTGTTGCTGAAACCGGTCACGTTGCGACCGCCGACGAGGTTCTGCCCTGGTTTGATCTCGACGTCTCTGAAGACCGCCGGGGCATGGCATACGGCGCCAATGACCTTGTCCTGTTCGTAGGCTGCCTTGACCAGAGCGACGGACTTGTCGTCGTTGACCAGGTCCCACAATGGGCCATGGCCTCCGGGGTAAAACAGGGCGTCGTAGTCGTTCATATCCACATCCGCCAGTTTCTTCGTGCTGGCGAGCGCTTCCTTGGCATGGGCGTCCTGCTGGAAACGACGGGTGGTTTCCGTCAGTGCATCCTCTGTTTCACTGTTGGGGTCGACGGGTGGCTGCCCGCCCTTGGGAGAGGCAACGGTGATGTCCTGTCTCTTATACACATCTCCGAGCCCACGAGACGGACTCCTATCTCG
>CAJXOQ010000307.1 GCA_913057975.1 uncultured Marinobacter sp. | reverse complement strand
GTCTCGTGGGCTCGGAGATGTGTATAAGAGACAGCTCAGGAGGCGGGCTTTTTTGTTGCCATGGCCGCCGGGGCTCATGAGTTGGGGGCACCGATAGGGTAGAATGGGCCCGATAAAAATAACCTGTGCGGACACATAGCCGAGGAAGTGATCAGGGCCAAGGGTCCATTGTTGTTCACTTCGCAGACTGAATGAATTGTGGAGAGTTTTGAGATGGCTGATTATCAGGCACCTTTACGTGACATGCGCTTTGTCCTGAATGAAGTATTTGATGCGCCGGCACTTTGGGCATCGCTGCCCAAAGTGGCAGAGAACGTTGATCCGGATACTGCCGACGCCATTCTGGAAGAAGCCGGTAAGATTACCAGTGGTGTGCTGGCTCCCCTGAACCGCGAGGGTGATGAGCAGGGCTGCAAGTGGAATGACGGCGATGTGTCCACACCAGAGGGGTTTCGCGAGGCCTACCAGACCATCGTTGAGGGTGGCTGGAACGGCTTGGGCGGCAACCCGGAGTTTGGCGGTATGGGCATGCCGAAAACCCTGGTGGCCCAGTTCGAGGAAATGATGCAAGCCGCCAACATGGCTTTCGGTCTTGCTCCGATGCTGACGGCGGGTGCCTGCCTTGCCCTGGATGCCCATGGCAGTCAGGAACTCAAGGAAAAGTACTTGCCAAACATGTACGCCGGCACCTGGTCTGGCGCCATGGATCTCACCGAGCCTCATGCGGGTACGGATCTGGGTATTATCCGCACCAAGGCCGAGCCCAATGGCGATGGCTCCTTCAATGTAACTGGCACCAAGATTTTCATTACCTGGGGCGAGCACGACATGGCGGAGAACATCATCCACCTGGTGCTGGCGAAGCTACCGGACGCTCCGAAGGGACCCAAGGGCATTTCGCTGTTTCTGGTACCCAAGTTTGCGGTAAATGACGATGGTTCCCTTGGTGAGCGCAACAGCCTTAGCTGTGGCTCCCTGGAGAAGAAGATGGGCATCAAAGGGTCCGCCACCTGCGTAATGAACTTTGACGGTGCCAAAGGCTGGTTGGTCGGCGAGGAGAACAAGGGCCTGGCCGCTATGTTTACCATGATGAACTATGAGCGTCTGGGTGTCGGCGTTCAGGGCATTGGCGCTGCGGAAGCTTCGCTGCAGAGCGCTCGTGAATACGCTCTTGAGCGTATCCAGAGCCGAGCACCCACGGGTGCCCAGCAGCCGGAAAAAGCCGCGGACCCGATTCTGGTCCACCCTGATGTGCGCCGCATGCTGCTGACCATGAAAGGTTATGTGGAAGGGGGGCGTGCGTTCTCCACCTATGTCGCCCAGTGGTTGGATATTGCCAAGTATTCCGACGATGACGAACGCCGCAAGCATGCCGAGGGTATGGTGGCGCTGCTGACACCGGTGGCGAAGGCTTTCCTGACCGATCGCGGTCTGGACACCTGCATCATGGGCCAACAGGTTTTCGGTGGCCATGGCTTTATCCGAGAGTGGGGCCAGGAACAACTGGTTCGCGACTGCCGGATCACCCAGATCTACGAAGGTACGAACGGTATCCAGGCGCTGGACCTGATGGGGCGGAAAGTGGTTGGCAGCCAGGGCAAGCTTTATGAGCTATTTGCCGAGGACGTGGCTACCTTCATTGAGGAAAACAGCAGCGACGAGAACTTGCGCCCTTACCTGGAACCATTGGCGGCAGCATTTGAGCGCCTGTCGGATGTGACCGAGCATGTGATCAAGCAGGCTGGTGATAACCCGGACGCTGTTGGCGCGGCTTCCGTGGACTACCTCGACCTGTTTGGCCTGACGGCCCTCGGCTATATGTGGGCCAAAATGGTTAAAGCCGCGGCACCGAAGGCCGATGGCGACACCTCCGGCTTCTACACCGGCAAGGTGAAGAGCGCACGCTTCTACTTCGACCGATTGCTGCCAAAGACCGTAGCACTGGCTGAAGGCATTCGCAGCGGTAGCGACTCAATGATGGCGCTGACGGCTGAGGAGTTCTGAACAGTCAGCAGTCAACAAAAAGGCAGGCCCGCGGGCCTGCCTTTTTGATGCAGCTTTATGTAATCGCTTACAGGTTTTCTACCCGGCCAGGATCAAGAACAAAAGGGTTTTCGTTACCCTGAATGTCGGCAATCTGTCGATGGCGGACAAGCTCTCTATCATCTGGCGGGTCGATCTGGTTCCAGCTCTTGAACACCCGGAAAGCGCCTGCCCAGGGCAGGTCATAGGTGTTCACCATATAGGCCACCGTGCGGGCAATATCGCCTTTCACCTTTTGCGCTGTCTCTTATACACATCTGACGCTGCCGACGAATAGAGAGG
>CAJXOQ010000306.1 GCA_913057975.1 uncultured Marinobacter sp. | reverse complement strand
AGGAGTCCGTCTCGTGGGCTCGGAGATGTGTATAAGAGACAGCACCGTGCCATCGCGCATCGCGTTGAAAGACTCGCGAACATTGGGGTAATGCCTGACCTGCTCACGCATGCGACCCCGCAAGCCGGAGCTCAGATAGAAGTCCGGAAGGGTGTCGATTTCCACGCCGATCGGGTGATACTGGAACTTGGCGACGGTGTCGACGCCTTCAATCTTTTCGGGATTGAAGGCAATCTGCCAGGTTTCCTGCTGGTAGGGGCCGAACAGCACCACCTGTTCGTTGATGTATTCCCCGGTGGAATCCTGCATGTAGGCATATTGCTTGTCATAAGGCACCCGCATCATCACATCAGCCAGTCGGCGCTTGGCGAGGTAGTGCCCTTTCCAGACGTTGTTTCTGAGGTCATCTCCGAGGTTTTCATCAGGCACGATCCAGTGCACCCGGAATTCAACGCCCATGGCTTCGGCAATCTGTTTGCCCACTTCCACGTCAATGCCACGGGGTTCTCCGTTCACCTCGTAGGAGTACGGCGGGAAGTTTTCATAAACACCAACTTTCAGATAACCGGATTCGAGAATGATGTCGTAGGTTCGCTCCGCAGGCCTGTTCAGTAACGGATCGCCGTCATCCACTTCCTGCGCCGGGACCACTTGGAAAAACAGCATCAGCACAACAATACGGGACAGTGTTTTCATTGTTTTCTCCCCAACGACGCCAGGCCGGCACAGGGCCGGCCTGAGTACAGGCTTGGTATGAAGATCCGAGAAGCGATCATTCCGGCTTCGGCAGAGACTCCACATAAGTCCGAATGGCCCATATGGCGTTCTGGTCCAGTGTTTTCTTCCAGGCGGGCATGCCCCGGTCAGTACCGTTGAGCACTCGGGTAACGTAATACTCGTCATCCCACTCGGTCAGCTCACGCAAGTCGGGCGTCAGGCCGCCGGACATAGCGCGGATACCGTGGCAGCCTGCGCAGTTGCCGGCGTAGGCACTCTCTCCCACGGTCACGGCCTGGGCATTGTGCTTGCCATACTCATTGCCTTCCCGAAACGGGTTCTGCGATCGCACTTCGTCACCGAGTTCAGGCAGGTCACCAGTGTCCACCTCCTGTGGAGTCACGTTGCCGTGAGCCATTACCAGACCAGCAGCTCCCAAAAGAGCGGCTGCCAGCAGCGTGTGAAGTGAAAAGGGCGTGGTCATTGTTGCTACCTCTGCTATTTGATTCCTCATCCATTGGCTGTTGGTTTTGTCAGACGCCAATGTGCTTGTTCCCAGTCTAGGAATCGCACCGCTCAATCCGAATGCCACTTTGGAGGTTTTGGCGTAGTTCCTTGGTAGTAGACGCAGAGAGCGAAGGCCAAAGCATGAGATGGAAAGGCAATGTCTGAAAACTGCCTGTTTCTCAGCTACAAGCGCGCTTATCGGGATATTTTCCCGGGTTTTTCTGGTTTTTTCCCGGATCCAGCATGGGCATTTCCGTCGCCTGGCGTTGGCTACGCAGCTAATACTCAGTGCGTCGACGTCGAAGCAGGGCGTTAGTCACAACAAAAACCAAGGGGAACATGTATGAAAACCACCAAAGAAAAGCATCCGCTTATACGTGGGATCAGCCTGGCATTGATGCTGGGTTCATCAGCCGCACTGTCACTTCAGGTACACGCCAAAGACGTGACCTGGGACGACATCGCCAACGATGCACAAACCACGGAAAACGTACTTGGCTACGGCATCGGCCCCAAGGCACAACGTTACAGCCCGATGACCACTATTAATCGCGAGAACGTTGAGCGCCTGGTTCCGGCCTGGTCTTTCTCATTCGGCGACGAGAAGCAGCGGGGGCAGGAATCCCAGGCGCTAATTCACGACGGCGTCATCTATATCACCGGTTCCTATTCCAGGATCTACGCCCTGGACGCCAAAACCGGAGACAAACTCTGGGAATACAATCACCGCCTGCCCGAGGGCATCCGCCCGTGCTGCGACGTTGTGAACCGGGGCGCAGCCATCTTCGGTGACAAAGTCTTCTTTGGCACCCTTGACGCCGGCATCGTTGCCCTGAATAAAGACACAGGCAAGGTAGCCTGGCGTGAAAAGTTTGCCGACCACGAAGCGGGCTACACCATGACCGGGGCTCCAACCCTGGTAAAAGACCAAAAGTCCGGCAAGGTACTGCTGATTCACGGGTCGTCCGGGGATGAGTTCGGCGTTGTGGGCAAACTGTTTGCGCGTGACCCCGATACCGGTGAAGAAATCTGGATGCGCCCGTTCGTAGAAGGACATTATGGCCGCCTGGACGGCGAGAAAAGCACACCGACCGGTGACCCTCGTGCACCTGTCTCTTATACACATCTGACGCTGCCGACGAAT
>CAJXOQ010000305.1 GCA_913057975.1 uncultured Marinobacter sp. | reverse complement strand
GGAGTCCGTCTCGTGGGCTCGGAGATGTGTATAAGAGACAGAAATACGACAACCCGATTCAGAGCCGGGAATTCATTCTCGACCATCTGAAGGAGCGGGGAGCGCCGGCCACTCACGAGACTCTGTGTGGCGAGTTGGGGCAGCAGTCCGAGGAGGGCATCGAAGCCCTGCGTCGCCGGCTGATTGCGATGTGCCGGGACGGGCAGTTGATCTGTAATCGTCGGGGAGCCTACCTGCCCATTGAAGAGGCGGATCTGGTCACCGGCCGTGTCACTGGCCATAAGGATGGATTTGGTTTTCTGATCCCGGATGACGGCGGATCGGATCTTTTCCTGACGGCTCGCCAGATGCGTCAAGTCTTCCACGGTGACCGCGTTGCCGCCCGGGTGGATCGGGTGGATGATCGTGGTCGTCGCGAAGGGGTGATCGTAGAAGTGCTGGAGTATCGCACCCATCAAACCGTTGGTCGTCTGTTTCAGGAAAGCGGCATTTCCTTTGTGGTTCCGGAGAATGCCCGTATCAACCACGAAGTATTGATTCCCGCAGAGCAAATTAATGACGCGCGGCACGGCCAATACGTTGTGGTCGACATTATACGTCAGCCTACCGTACGTACCCAGCCGACGGGAAAGGTCGTCGAAGTGCTTGGCGAGCACATGGCGCCGGGTATGGAAATCGATGTGGCCATCCGTTCCTACGATATCCCTCACAGTTGGCCGCCGGCCGTCGGTGAGCAGATTGCCGGCATTGCCGATGAGGTGACCGAAAAGGACAAGCAGAATCGGGTGGATATCCGCAACCTGCGCCTGGTGACCATCGACGACGAAACCGCCCGGGACTTTGACGACGCGATCTATTGTGAGCCGCGCCCGCGTGGTGGCTACCGTCTGCTGGTAGCGATCGCAGATGTGTCCCATTACGTGCGTCCCGGCTCACCGTTGGATGAAGAAGCGATTAACCGTGGCAACTCCGTCTACTTTCCGGATCACGTGGTGCCCATGTTGCCGGAAAAGCTGTCCAATGGCCTGTGTTCACTGAACCCGGGTGTGGATCGGCTCTGCATGGTGGCGGACATGACCATCAGTGCCAACGGCAGCGTCAGTGGCTACACCTTCTATCAGGCGGTGATGCACAGCCACGCGCGACTGACCTATAACAAGGTCAGTGACATGCTTGAACGGCCGGATTCCGAGCCGGGATACCGGTTGTCAGAACAGTACGCTCACGTGCTGCCGCACCTGCACAATCTCTACAACCTCTACAAATTGCTGCGCAGAGCCCGGACAGAGCGCGGTGCCATCGATTTTGAGACCACGGAAACCCGGGTCATATTCGACGCCAATCGCAAAATCGAGGAAATCGTTCCGGTTAAGCGCAACGACGCCCACAAGATCGTCGAGGAATGTATGCTCGCCGCCAACGTGGCGACGGCGCGATTCCTCAAAAAGCACAAGGTGCCTTCACTGTACCGGGTGCACGATGGCCCATCCGAGGAGCGCCTCAATGCGGTGCGGCTTTTCCTGGGCGAGCTGGGGTTGCAGCTGGGGGGTGGAGACAAGCCAACCTCCGCTGATTATCAGGCGCTGTTGTCCAGCATTGCAGACCGTTCCGACGCCAATGTCATCCAGACGGTGATGCTGCGCTCTTTGAGCCAGGCCGTCTATAGCCCGGATGAGGGTGGCCATTTCGGCCTGGGGTTTACCAGTTATGCCCACTTCACCTCGCCGATCCGCCGTTATCCGGACCTGATCGTGCATCGCGGTATCAAGTCCGTGATTCACGGCGAAGACGACAGCAAAGACGTGTCGGTGCCGCCCAAGCGTGACCCGGAACTGGCGGATTACCCTTATGACCTGCCCAGAATGCATCAACTGGGTGAGCACTGCTCGATGACCGAGCGCCGCGCCGACGACGCAACGCGGGACGTCATGGCCTGGCTCAAATGCGAATACCTCAAGGATCACGTGGGCGAGGAGTACGATGGCGTGATTGCAGCCGTTGTGCCTTTCGGGTTCTTTGTGGAGCTTTCCGGAGTTTACATTGAGGGCCTGGTGCACGTGTCTACCCTCAGTGGTGACTACTTCCATCATGATGCTGCCAAACACCGCCTGATCGGCGAGCGTACCGCTATGAGCTTCCGGTTGGGCGACGAGGTCCGCGTGAAGGTAATGCGTGTGGGCATGGAAGACCGCAAGGTGGACCTGGAGCTGGTGAGCGAGCCACAGCATCGCCAGGCAGACCGGGATGCGCTGGAAGTCACCAAGCGAGAGCCGCGGGATAAGGGCAAGGGCAAAGGTAAGGGGCGAGGTAAGGGTGGCAAAACCACCGCTGCTGTCTCTTATACACATCTGACGCTGCCGACGAATAGAGAGGTGTAGA
>CAJXOQ010000304.1 GCA_913057975.1 uncultured Marinobacter sp. | reverse complement strand
GAGTCCGTCTCGTGGGCTCGGAGATGTGTATAAGAGACAGCATTCTCACCCTTTCCCGGATTCTGATGATCCCGGTTTTCGTGATTATCTACTATCTGCCGGCGCAATGGAGCTACCTCGTCAGTGCCGGCCTGTTTGCGCTGGCAGCGGCGACGGACTGGTTAGATGGTTACTTGGCCCGGAAACTGAACCAGAGCACACCTTTTGGTGCCTTCCTGGACCCCGTTGCGGACAAACTCATGGTCGCGGTAGCACTGACGGTGCTGATTGAAGCCCACGCGAGTTTCATTCTGACGATTCCCGCCACGGTGATTATCGGTCGTGAGATCGTGATTTCAGCATTGCGGGAGTGGATGGCGGAAATTGGCAGCCGTGCGAGTGTGGCGGTTTCCTACATTGGCAAGATCAAGACTACAGCGCAGATGGTGGCCATTATCATGCTGCTGGCATTTCCTCCTGGTGTCGTCTGGGCCCAGGCCGGCACGGCCCTGTTGTACGTGGCGGCCGTACTGACATTCTGGTCGATGATTCTCTATCTCAAGGCCGCCTGGCCCGACCTTTTTCCGGAAAAACACCAGGGTTAACGGGTTAGGGGCGCTGTTCGACCGTCCAGCGAATCACCTCGCGGGCCAGTGCGTTACTGGCCTCTCCAAATGCCTCCACGATTTCTTCAACTTGTTCCCCTGTCGCCGGATGCTGGTACTCAAAGCGTTTGCTGGCAAGGGTATTGCGGGTGCGCTCGTTGATGAGGTGCAGGTCCAGCCGTATCAGCGCTACCGGCATACCGTCCTGATACTCACTCTGGAACGCATTTAGCTCTCCGGCTATGGTCAGATCGCTGCGGGCAGGACTGGTTCCAGTTAAAACGCCAGCGAAACGGCCATCCCGGCGAAAGGCATCGATCAGTTGGTCCCGAACCAGGATGGGAGACTTCTTACTCCAGCGCGCTCCCTGATACGCCTTTATTTCGTTGCCCTCCGGTTTCACCAGAATACGCGAGCTATCAACAGGGCCTTCGGCCAGGGGCGTTACGAACCGAAGGGTTGTGCTGAATGGTTTGTTGTCAGTGATGGATTCCTCAACCGTGGAAGCCGGTAACTGAAATATTCGATTGGCCGGTCGATCCGGGAACAGAGTACAAGCGGATAACGTGGCGGCAACGACCATGCAGAGCAGTGCCCGTGATGCAGTCAGTGTCATGGATTAAACTCCTGTATCGGCTCGCGGCCCAACAGAAGGCCGGCCGGGTCGTCCTCCAGGCGGTGGATAAGGCTGTCCATGTTTTGCAGCGTTGATCTCAGTTCCCGCATGGCCGGCGCCAGTTCCCCGATACCCTGCATTCCCTGGTCCAGGGAGCCTTCGCTGCGGGCGGTGAGTGCTTCAAGCCGCGCGGTAGTGGTTTCCAGTGAGTTCATGGCGCTCTGGGCAGTGGCCATCAACTGGCGGCCTTCCTTGTCCAGCAAAGTGTTCGCTGTGCTGCCAAATTGACGGAAGGTTTTCAGCGTGGCCTCGGTTTGTACACTGAGTTGATCGAAACTCGCCACCAGATTGCTCAGTTCGCTGCGTTGATCCATCAACCCTGACGACACGGCCTCGATATTCTTGAGGCTGCGGGTGAGGTTGCGGGAGTTTTCCGTAGACACCATGGCATTTGCGTTGGTGAGGAACTGATCGAGCTTGGCAAACAGCTCCTCACTGGAAGCCATCAGGGTGGTAAAGGCCGAGGGTTCGGCCTGGATGGTCGGTGGGGATTCAGGGCTCCCAGTCAGCTTTTTGCTTCCGGGGGTGCCGCCCTTCAGTTCGATGTTCATGCTGCCGGTAATGTTCGTCAACGCCAGGCCAGCCCGAGTGTCTTCCTTGATGGGCACATCGTCGTATACCCGAATCAGCACTCTGACGTTGCGCGGGTCACTTGGGTCGAGGCTCAGTTCGGCCACGTCGCCCACCTCAATGCCGCTGTATTTGACCGGGCTGCCCTCCGAGAGCCCGCTGACGCCCCGATCAAAAACTATTTCGTACCAGGCATAATCGCGGTCGTTGCCGGCCTGGCCTAGCCACAGGGCAAACGCGAGCGCACTGGCAAGCGCAACCAGTGTGAACAGCCCAATCAGGACGTGATGTGCTCTGGGTTCCATATCAGCGTACCTCTCCCGACTTCTTTGCTGCTTTCCGGTTGTTTTTATTTATTGTCCCGTGGCCGGCCTGATGCGATTGACGGCGCGGCCTCTGGGCCCATGGAAGTAATCGCGAATCCAGGGGTCGTCGGTGGCTTCAACTACCGCCAGCCGGTCCGCCACAAGTACGCTCCGTGAGGCTAACACGGCCACCCGGTCACAGGTGGTGTAAAGCTGTCTCTTATACACATCTCCGAGCCCACGAGACGGACTCCTATCTCGT
>CAJXOQ010000303.1 GCA_913057975.1 uncultured Marinobacter sp. | reverse complement strand
ATACGAGATAGGAGTCCGTCTCGTGGGCTCGGAGATGTGTATAAGAGACAGAGGGTGTTCACATCATGGCTTTCAAACCAGAACTCCAGTTCCGGCCGAAAGGTCTCAAGACCCGCCAGGGAGCATGTCCTGCAGCTGCCCGGAAGCGGGATGTCCATGGTGATCAGGGTGTAGATCCAGGTTTTCAGGGTGTCAGTCCAATCACTCCAGTTGCGTAACTGGCAGCGGCGCTCCAGCAGCTCGTGGAGATCCTCCGGCGCATCAGCCACCTTGTGGAACCCCTCTCTAGCGCACCACTCCAGAATATCATGCAGGAAGGTGCCGGGGCCGGAGCCTTTCGGGAAAGCATGCTGGTTGACCGGTTGCGGCCCTTGCCAGTCGGGGATCATCGCAGCCAGGGTATCGGCCACAACGGGCTCGTCCTCGTCACGCAGGTTCTCCTGCTCCGCATCCTCACTGGCCGGGGCGAAGTCGTTGCCGTAGCCACCGCGGGCGCCATAGGTGATCGCGGAATAGCTGGCGATCCACCAGTGTTCCCGGGCTTCCCGCACCGGCTCCAGAGCGTTGCCAAGCTCTGGCTCCTCTTCCCCCGCGTAAACGTCGTCTCCTGGCTCTGGCATGGGCGCCACTTCAATCGCGGGTTCGCCGGTGGCCACGGACTGCAGGAAGGGCATCAGGTCCGTGTCTTCATCGCTGGCAGAGCGGCCAATCAGGTGCCCCAGACCACTCTGCCGCCAGCCTTTGATGCCGCTGGCGCCAACCCAGGTGGCGTGGCGGGATCGGGTCAGGGCAACGTAGAGTTTGCGAATATCCTCACCCAGTCGTTCGCGGTCGGCCCTGGCCAGGGTGTCTTCATCCGGCTCAAGGGAAATCTGCAGTCGGCCTTCGTCATCGTGGTACTTGATAAACGCCTGGTTCGGTTTTTCCTCGCGGAATTCGGTGGCAAACGGCAGGAACACCAAAGGGTACTCCAGGCCTTTGGACTTATGGACAGTAACCACCTTGACCAGCCCGGCATCACTTTCCAGGCGCATGGTGCGGTGTTCATCCTCATCGTCGGAATCCTGCAACATCTCGGTGTAGTGGTGAAGGAGCGCATGTTCGCCGTCCAGCTGCTGGCTGTCCTGCTGAAGCAGTTCGGCAATATGCAGAATGTCGGTCAGGCCGCGTTCGCCGTCAGGCCCGGACAGCAGCTTCGCCGGCACGTCATAGTCCATCAGCAGGCGCCGCAGCATCGGCAGCACGCCCTGTTGCTGCCAGAGTTCACGGTAGCCCTGAAAGCGGTTGATCTCGCGGTCCAGCGCATTCTCGTCACTGAACAGACGGTCCAGCTCCTGATAAGCCAGGCCCATGGTGGGCGTGGCGAGTGCCGCGCGAATCAGCGGCAGCTGGCCTGGTTCGGCGCAGGCCTGCAGCCACTGCAACATCTCCACCGACTGGACCGACTGCAGCACGGAATTACGGTCTGAGAGGTACACACTGCGAACGCCCCGGGCTCCCAATGATCGCCGGACGGCATTCGCCTCGTCACGTTTGTTGACCAGCACAGCAATGTGCTCCGGTCGCACAGGCTCAAACGGCGTGCCCTCGGCCCCAAAGCCCGCCTCGCCGCTCTGCCCCAGATTCAACAGGCGGGCAATCTCCGCCGCACAGGCCTCGGCCATGGCCTCTCTGCCGGTTTCCTTGGCGATAGGGCGCTCATCGGTCAGGGTCCAGAACGTCAGTGGTGGTCGCGGCAGCCCGTTAACAAGCCATTGCTGGCTGGTACCTTTGGCCTCCACGGGGCTGAAGGGCAACGGGTTGTCGTCCCCGGCTCGAAACAGGAAGGCCCCTTCGGGCAGGGACTGGTCGGCCTGGGCGAATACCCGGTTAACGCCGTCTACCATGGCGACAGCTGAGCGGTAGTTGGTCCCCAGCGTGTAGGTTCGGCTGCTGACCGCCCGACGGGCATCCAGATAGGTGTAGATATCAGCGCCACGGAAACCGTAAATCGCCTGCTTGGGGTCACCAATCATCAACAGGCTGGTGTCCTGGTCGTTGCTGGCCACCCGGTATATACGGTCGAAAATCCGGTACTGCACCGGATCGGTATCCTGGAATTCATCGATCATCGCCACCGGAAACTGCCGCCGAATCGTATCTGCCAGGCGTTCGCCCTGGGGGCCGCCCAACGCGGCATCCAGTCGTGTGAGCAGGTCGTCAAAGCCCATACTGGCCAGGCGCTGTTTTTCGCTGTCAAGGCGACGGGCGATCCAGCAGGCGGCATGGTTGAGAATGTCCGCCTTCGCCACAGGCATGGTTTTCAATGCCGGTTTGAGTTCGGTGATGGCGTCCATGGCTGGATGATGCGGAGGCTCATCCTCGCCGGTCCATTTTTCGGCAAATGCCTCCGCCTCCAGGGTATCGAAACCC
>CAJXOQ010000302.1 GCA_913057975.1 uncultured Marinobacter sp. | reverse complement strand
TTCGATGACGCTGGAGGAAGGCGCCCTGGACCCCATGGGCTACCAGCTGCAACTGAGCCAGGACATCAAGGCCGGCAAGCGCGAGATGGAATACCGTGTCATCGACAAGGGCGACTACGACACCGACAGGTTCGCTGTGGTTGACGAAGAGACCGTGCGCATCAACGGCGACGACATCCGCACACTCAAGGCCGAGAAAGTCCGCGACAGCGACAGCAAACGCGAGTCGCTGATGTGGTTCGCACCAGAGCGTGACTATCTGCTGATTCGCTTCCTGCAGGTGGAACCTGACGGCAGCGAGTACGAACTGACCATCAGCGACGCCAAGGTGGGCCGCTAGAGCGGTGAGTTACGGGCTGGCCGTCGCCCAGACAGCCTTTACTTCATCCGCGATGATTCGCAGCCCCTCCGCCACGCGCTCATCGTCCTGTGAGTAGGTCACCCGCAGGCATTCGTGGCGGTGCTTCCAGCCGTCTTCCGGCAAACCAGGGAAGAAGTAGTGCCCCGACACCACCAGTACGCCCCGCGCTTTCAGCCGCTGATACAGCTCCAGACTGCTGATCGGCAGCCCCGGGAACCAGAGCCAGAGAAACATGGCGCCTTCGGGTTTATGGACATACCAGCGACAGCTGTCCTCACCCATGGCATCCCGGAACACCGCCACCGCCCGCTCCATTTTCGCCTTGTAGAACGGGCAGACCACGTCCCGGCTGAGCGACAGGATCTCTCCTGAGCGCACCAGAGGCTCCGCCAGCATGGCGCCAAAGCTACCGGTGGCCAGATTCATGATGGCATTAGTGCCCGACAAGGCCTTGATGACCGGCTCCGCCGCAATAACGATGCCCGTACGCACGGCCGGCAGGCCAAACTTTGACAGACTCAGGCACAGGATCACCTGGTCGTTCCAGTGAGGTGTCGCATCCACAAACAGCAAGCTTGGAAATGGCGTACCGTAGGCTCCATCCACAATCAGCGGGATGTCATGCTGGCGAGCCATGGCTTCCAGCCGTGCCAGCTCTTCGTCGGTGACCACATTTCCGGTGGGGTTCGTGGGGCGGGAAACGCAGATGGCGCCGGTTTCAGCCGTCACCTCGACCGCATCGAAATCCACCCGGTATTTGAACTCATGGGCGTCGGTGAATGAGATATCCGGCTGCACGGCATGGAAAAGCCCGGGCTCAATACCGGCATCGGCATAGCCGATATACTCCGGCGCCAGCGGCAGCAGGACATGCTTGTGCACCCCATCGCCATAATCACCACCGAACATATTGAACAGCATGAAAAACGCGGCCTGACTGCCATTGGTCAGGGCAATATTTTCCGGTTTCAATCCCCAGCCGTATTCCCGATTCAACAGCTCGGCCAACGAGGCAATGAACTGCTTCTCACCCTGGGGCGGGTCATAAATGCCGACCAGCCTGCGCGTATCACCATCACTTTGGGCCATGTCGGCCAGTATCTGCTGTACCCGAGCCTGGATCTCGGGAATATGGCCGGGATTGCCCCCACCCATCATGATCATGTCGTCGCCGGACGCCAGGGCGTTGCCAAGGTCATCCATCAGGGAGGTGATGCCTGCGTCCGCGGTAAATTTCCGACCAAAGGAAGAGAGTTTCATGATGCTTTTCTGTACCGGATTAGAACGGATTGTCACCCAAGTGTAGGCCAGAGCCAGCAGCGTTGCCGGTCAGTCGCTCAGCGAGATGCCCAGGTTGCTCACACCGTCGTTGGCGGCATCACCGTGGATGCGTTCAACAAACTGGCTGGTGGGCGTGCGCTGGCGTTTGAGGGCCAGGATCAGGTCGCGCTGGAATACCTTGTCTTCTTTCATCAGCGGGTGCTGGTCCAATAGCCTGACCAGCTCATCTTCTTCCAGGTCTTCGCCTTCGGAAAGCTCAACAAAGTTCATGACGGTCGCGGTGGCCATCTGGGAGGCGTCGGTTGCGCGGTGCTTGCCCGGATTGAGTCGGTTCAGCAACGCTTGTTCCAGCAACTGGCAGAAATCAAATGCCGGATAGACTCCGTAAGCGTCATAGGCGTTCACGTCTGGCGACAGCGATTCGAGCTTTGCCAATAGCTGGGGAATGGCCGCTTCGGAACTGTCCTTTTGCAGCATCTCCCAGCCAAGATCGAGCAACTGGCGCATTTTTGCACCGGTTTTCAGCCCAACGGCGTCCGCAAACAGGGCGTAATTGGGGAAGGAGCGCTCAGCAAGGGCCATCAGGAAAGTAAATTCCCGCCAGCCCTGCAGTTGTGAGACAGCTTTCAGAAACTGATTGGCGTTCACTGTGGCTCTCTCCTGACGATGTCACTTTCCGGAATCGCCCCTGCGGCACTGCCACTCATGTTCGCGGCAGGGTCACGCCCTGTCTCTTATACACATCTCCGAGCCCACGAGACGGACTCCTATCTCG
>CAJXOQ010000301.1 GCA_913057975.1 uncultured Marinobacter sp. | reverse complement strand
TATTCGTCGGCAGCGTCAGATGTGTATAAGAGACAGGCTGTGCACCGAGCCCACCGACATGCGCAAATCGTTCCGGGGCCTGAGCGCCCTGGTCCGGAATCAGTTGAAGCACGACCCGCTCAGCGGCCAGTATTTCGTCTTCGTCAATCGCCGCAAGACCCAGATGAAGATGCTGTACTTTACCGCCACCGGTTATTGCCTGTGGGCCAAGCGCCTGGAGCAGGGGCAGTTCCGGGTGCCGTTATCCGCCTCCGGTCAGCGAGCCCTGACCCTGACGGATCTGCAACTGCTGATCGATGGCATCGAAGTGCAGAAATACCGCCAGTTCAAGCGTTTTCGAGGGGTATAGAAGACGGACTTCCGGTATAATATCGGCCATGAATTCAACGGCTTCCGCCCCTTCTTCCAACGCACCTTCCTACTCGGCTCTGGCCGAGGAGAATGCCGTGTTGCGGGAGCAGTTGGGAGCCCAGGCAGAAGCGATTCGTCAGCTGACGCATCAACTGGACTGGTTCAAGAAACAGCTGTTCGGCCCCAAATCCGAGAAGCAGGTTTATGATGTTCCGCAACAGGACAACCTGTTCCAGCCAGATGAAGCACCGCTGCCGGAGCAGCCTGCGGATGAAGATAAACGCACCATTAAGGCCTATCAGCGCGGCACCGGCAAGAAACAGCGGGACGACGACTGCCTGAACGATACTGGCCTTCGCTTTAGTGCCGATGTGCCGGTGGAAGTCATTGAACACCTGCCACCGGAACTGACCGGCGCGGAGGCCGACCAGTACGAAGTGATCGGCAGCAAGACCACCTACCGGCTGGCCCAGCGGGCCTCCAGCTATGTGGTACTCAAGTGTGAACGCCCGGTGTTCCGGCGCAAGGGAACCGAGAAGCCGGTGACGACTCCGGCTCCGTTTAACGTACTGGACAACAGCCTGGCCGACGTCAGCCTGCTGGCCGGGCTGCTGGTGGACAAGTTCCAGTTCCATCTGCCGTTGTATCGCCAGCACCAGCGCATCCAGCAGGCCGGTATCACCGTCAGCCGCAGCACCCTGACCAATCTGGTCAAGCGCGCCATCGACCTGCTTCGGCCCATTGTGGATGCCCAGACAGACAACGTGCTGCGCAGCCGGGTGCTGGCCATGGATGAAACGCCCATCAAGGCCGGTCACCAGGGCCGGGCGGGCCCGCAAAAAGGCAAGATGAAATCCGGATGGTTCTGGCCGCTGTATGGCGATGCCGACGAAGTGGTGTTCACCTACTCGAACAGCCGGGGCCGGGCCCATATCGAGGAGGTGCTGAACGAACAGTTCAGCGGCACTCTGATCAGTGACGGCTATGCGGCCTATGCCCGCTACGCTGCCGCCCAAGAGAACGTCACCCATGCCCAATGCTGGGTGCACAGTCGCCGTTACTTTATCGAGGCACAGAAGGATCATCCTGAGACAGTCACCGAGGCCCTGCAACGGATCGCAACGCTGTACCGGAATGAAGAGACCCTCAAAGCTCAAGGGCTGACCGGCGAGAAGAAACGCCAGTACCGGTTGGATCACTCGAAGCCGGTGGTCAGCGGCTTCTTCCAGTGGTGCCGGGATCAGTTGGAGCAAGGCGGTCTGCTGCCCAGCGACTCACTGACCAAGGCCCTGAACTACGTGCTCAGCCGCGAAGCGAGCCTGACCGTGTTCCTGGAAGATCCCGACGTACAGCCAGACACCAACCACCTGGAACGGGCCCTACGACCCATCCCCATGGGCAAGAAAAACTGGATGTTCTGCTGGACCGAACTGGGCGCGGAACACCTGGGCATCATCCAGAGCCTGGTCAGCACCTGCAAGCTGCACAATATTAACCCCTACACCTACCTGGTGGACGTGTTGCAACGCATCAGCCAGCACCCGGCCAGTGAAGTCAGCGACCTGACGCCGCGACTCTGGAAAACCCGGTTCGCCGACAACCCGTTACGGGCGCTGATCGACCCACGCCATCCTGACCGACAGAACAAACAGCCGGAGGCCGTTCATGCGCATTGAAGACATGAGCATCGACCAGTTGCTGGAACTGAATCAAACCATCTGCCGGCGCATCGACGAACTGCGGGATCAGGAAAATCTCCAGGCGCTGAGCCAGTTGCGGGTGGGCCTGAAAGTGACCTTCGAGGGCCGGGAAGGCCCCGTATTGGGGATCGTCACCAAGATCAACCGCAAGAGCGTGATCGTGCTGGGTGACGATGGCAGGAAGCAGTACAAGGTCTCGCCGGAGTTACTGAGACCTCTCCGGGACGTGAAGTAGGTCAACTACGTCTTGGAATGAACGCTTACGCTGAAGATGTCTGGATCTATCTGCAGGACATTCCGGCCACCCAGATGATCGAGTTTGGGCGGTTTTTGCCAGCGCCGGGGGAGGAAGCTGAGTGGGAACGACAAATGACGCCAGAGAGACGGGCCAGATTGCCCAAATAACCGCAATAATAGAT
>CAJXOQ010000300.1 GCA_913057975.1 uncultured Marinobacter sp. | reverse complement strand
TCGGCAGCGTCAGATGTGTATAAGAGACAGGCCATGGATGGCGGAGCCCAAGCGCACATGGATGTGCTTGTAGCGTTTTTTGGGAGGAGGTCCCCACCACTCGCCATTCACCAAACCCGAGACGCGTTGGGCCCAGGTTTAATACATCCCGGAACCCACAGGAACCCCGCGAAGAGAATTAGGCAGAGCCTCCCGAATCTCCACATCAATAAAGTGTCCAACCACCTCCGGATTCTCATGCCGGAAGTTCACAATACGGTTATTCTCCGTACGGCCCGCGTACTCGCCAGGGTCCTTCTTGGACAGGCCCGTCACCAGAATGCGCTGCGTCGTGCCGACCATCTTGCGACTGATGTCCATCACATTCTGGTTCAGCCGGTCCTGGAGAATGCTCAAGCGCTGCTTCTTCACTTCCAGTGGCGTGTCATCCGGCAGGTCCGCCGCCGGAGTGCCGGGCCGGGCGCTGTAGATGAAGCTGAACGACATATCGAAGCCAATATCGTTGATCAGCTTCATAGTGTCTTCGAAATCCTTCTCGGTTTCCCCCGGGAAGCCAATGATGAAATCCGAGGAGAAACTGATGTCAGGGCGAATCTTGCGCAGGCGGCGAAGTTTGGACTTGTACTCCAGAGCTGTATGACCGCGCTTCATGGCTGCCAGGACTCGGTCTGAGCCACTTTGCACTGGCAAGTGCAGGTGGCTGACCAGCTCCGGTACCTGCTCATAGGCCTCGATCAGTGAGTCAGAGAACTCCACCGGGTGTGAGGTGGTATACCGGATACGGTCAATGCCGTCGATGGTGGCGATCAGGGTCACCAGCTCCGCCATGTCCATCACGTCGCCATCGTGGGTTTCGCCGCGGTAGGCATTAACGTTCTGGCCTAGCAGGTTTACCTCACGCACGCCCTGACTGGCAAGGTGGGCGACTTCCGCGATTACGTCGTCCACCGGCCGACTGACTTCCTCGCCACGGGTGTAGGGCACCACGCAGAAGGTGCAGTATTTGCTGCAGCCTTCCATGATGGACACAAATGCGGACGGGCCGTCGGCGCCGGGATCGGGCAGGTTGTCGAACTTCTCGATTTCCGGGAAGCTGACGTCTACCACGCCAACACCATTACCCTTGGCGCGAACTTCGGTGATCATATCCGGCAGGCGATGCAAGGTTTGCGGCCCGAAGACCATGTCCACGTAGGGCGCCCGGTCGATGATAGCCTGGCCCTCCTGGCTGGCCACGCAACCGCCTACACCGATGATCAGGTCCGGTTTGCTGTTTTTCAGTTTCTTCCAGCGACCCAACTGGTGGAACACTTTTTCCTGCGCTTTTTCGCGGATGGAGCAGGTGTTCAGCAGCAGGATGTCGGCGTCGTCCGGCGAGTCGGTCATTTCGACGGTTTCGCCGGTGCGAAGCAGGTCTGCCATGCGTGATGAGTCGTACTCGTTCATCTGGCAGCCATGGGTCTTGATGTACAGCTTCTTGGCCATGATTCTCAACGTGCTTGGTGTGTGATTTGCGCCGGGAGGTTGGGGGTGGCGCTTAAAAAAGTTAGCTGCACATTATAACGGGGTGATCAATCGGCAACCACCTTTGTCTCGGCAATCCTCTAAATCGCTTGTGGTAGTATTGGTTTTTCTCATTTTTTAGAACGCTCAAACAATCATGACTCCCGAACGCCTCGCCCGAATCAAACAAACCCTGGATACTCGCCAGCCCGATCTCAGCGTCCTCACCGACCAGGTCCACAAACCCCGCAATCTGTCGGCTATCATCCGCTCCTGCGATGCGTTTGGCCTTGCCAGCATGCACGTAGTCTGGCCAAGAGAAGGTTTTCGGGCCTTCCGCAAAACCACCGGCGGCAGTTACAACTGGGTCACCACCCACACACACCCGACGATGGATGAGGCGGTTTCGGAGCTGAAAGGGCAGGGCCACAAACTCTACGCCGCCCAATTGTCGGAAAGAGCGATTGATTACCGGGAAGCGGATTTCACCGTGCCCTGCACGGTGATCATGGGCAATGAAGTAGATGGTGTCAGCGACAGCGCCGCCGAACAGGCTGACGAGCACATTGTGATCCCCATGATGGGCATGGTGGAGTCCCTGAACGTGTCGTCAGCCTGTGCGATTATTCTGTCCGAAGCTCAGCGGCAGCGGAAACTGGCGGGCCTGTATGACCGCCAGAGATTGCCGGATGATGAGTACAACCGTCTGCTGTTCTGCTGGTGCCAGCCGGTCGTAAAGCGCTACTGCGATGACCGCAACCTGCCTTATCCGCCTATTAATCCAGAAACTGGTGAGCTGGTGGATGGCGTAGGCTGGATGCAGGAAGTCCGGAAGCTGCGAGCCAACCGTCCGAGGTGGACTGATAAAGCAGAACCAGCCACCAACGAACCTCAATAAAAGGATTTACCACATTCGTTTGATCGGTCACGGTGTGGGGTCTGTCTCTTATACACATCTGACGCTGCCGCGAAT
>CAJXOQ010000299.1 GCA_913057975.1 uncultured Marinobacter sp. | reverse complement strand
CAGTTGGTTCGTGCTTTTTGCCAGGTGGAGGAAACCCGCCGTGATACCACGCTGACGTATTTCGAGTTCGGAACCCTCGCTGCGTTTGTGTTGTTCCAACAGGCGGGTGTCGAGGACTGGGTTCTTGAGGTCGGGCTGGGCGGACGCCTGGATGCCGTGAATGTACTGGATCCGGACCTGGCCATTATTACCTCGGTTGATATCGATCACGTTGCCTTCCTCGGAGACAACCGTGAAGTCATCGGTTTTGAGAAGGCGGGCATTCTTCGCCCCGGCATACCCGCTGTTTATGCGGATTTCGATCCACCTGCCTCAGTGTTGCAGCAGACAGCCGCCCAGAAGGTTCAGCTTGAGCGTCAAGGTGAGACCTATCAGTTGGTGCCGTGCGACCCGGGCATAGCACCCGTTGGCAGCGTGTGGCTGGAGCAGGCGCGTTACGGCGACCGGGTATTGCTTCCAGACAACGGGCTTCCCGTCCACAGTCTGGCCGCAGCGGTTGTTGCGATAAGGCAGTTGGCGCCGGAAGTGGCGCCCAGTGCCATTGAGCAGGTTATCGCCCGGCTGACGTTGCCAGGTCGCTATGAAGTGTTGCAGCAGCAACCTACGGTGGTGGTTGATGTCGGCCATAACCCCCACGCCGCCAACTGGCTGGCGGCTCGCATCGGGCGGCGGGAGCCCGGGGCCGGTCGCGTTATTGCTGTATACGCCGCCCTCGCAGACAAGGATGTGGAGGGGGTGGCCGGTGCGATGGCTCCGGTGGTCGATGAGTGGCACCTGGCAGGTCTGGACGTTCATCGTGGGTTGTCCAGCATCGAGCTGACTGACCGCATTGGCGGACTGCTTCGGCAGCCTGCAGCCACAACCGCTGTCTCGGTCGCTGCAGCTGTGGAGAATGCTCTGGATGGTGCCAGGCCGGAGGATTTGGTGGTGATATTCGGGTCCTTTTATACGGTAGCGCAAGCTCGGGTCACTCTGGTTGAAACGGCCCCTTAAATATCCTTCATTCCGTGGCTGAAGCTTTGAGTTATCCGCATTGGGCGGTTAGTATCGGGCACAGAAAGTCGTCAATGATGGCGGGGCAGGAACAAACAGGGGACAACCTAACGTGGACGGACTGAAACAAAGAATCATCGGGGCTCTTGTACTGGTGTCACTTGCCGTAATCTTTGTGCCGATGATGTTCGATGAGCCACACTCTGAGCGCGAATCCACCACGATCAAGATCCCGGAAGAACCGCCGTTCCCCGAGGTAGATGCGCCCGAGCCAGAGCTTTCCGATGCCCCGGCGTACCGGCTTGAGGAAAGCGATGCGTCTGGCGAGTCGGATCAGGCTCCTCAACTGTCAAATGACCAGCCAGCAAGCGATGCCGAGATGGCGAATGCTGAGCCACAGCCAGCCGCTGCTGACCCGGTCGAAGAACTACAGAATCCACCAGAATCCTCTCCTGAACCCTCTCCAGAATCGTCACCATCTGACAACGCTGGCTCAGAAGGCTCTGTCGCTGAAACCGATTCGGCGGAGTATGCCCGCTCGCTTGAGGGTGCCTGGGTTGTCCAGTTGGGCAGCTTTGGCAGTGGGGACAACGCCAGGCGGTTGCGTGACGAAGTGCGTGACAAGGGTTACAGCTCTCATCTGCAACAGGTTACGCGCGGTGACACCGAACTGACCCGTGTTTTCAGTGGCCCTTTCGCGGAAAAGGCTGAGGCTGAAAGGGCAAAACAAGCGCTCGACAAAGCCTTTGGTCTCAACAGCCTGGTCACCTCCGGCGGCAAATAACCCGGGCTTCTCCTGTCACTTATGCGCACAGGGCGGTTTGGTCGGGTGACGTTTCCTGATAGAATTCGCGCTTCCTTATTTCCACCGGGTTTTCCATGGATGCGCTGATCTGGATTGACTGGGTCATCATTGCCCTGATAACGGTTTCCACCCTAATCAGCCTGAAGCGTGGCTTTGTAAAAGAAGCGCTCTCGCTGATCACGTGGGTGGGGGCGTTTATCCTTGCCCGTACATTCCACCCCCAGATGCAATCTCTCCTTGAGAGTACCGTTGAAACGCCGCTTGTGCGGCTTGTCGCGGCCTTCGCGATTCTGTTCTTTGGTACCCTTATCGTTGGTGCCATAATCAATAACATGATCGGTCATCTGGTCAGGGCGACCGGCCTTTCCGCCACTGACAGAGTGCTCGGCATGGGATTCGGCCTTTTACGGGGCGTCGTAGTGGTGATTGTCGGGATTGCGCTTACCCGCTACACGCCGCTGTCAGAAGACACCTGGTGGCGTACATCCGTCATGATAGACCGTCTGGCCGTGGTGGAGGATTGGTCAAGAAGAACCCTCGGAGATGAATTTGCCCGCTTTCTCGGGCCGGCAGGCGGGGAAAAGGATAACCCCTCCGGTTCTCAGCAGGAAGACAACGTGGAACCCGCTTCCGCGTCCCGCTAACATTCAGTATTAACGCTTCGGAGATTACCGTATCCATGTGTGGCATTGTCGGCATAGTCAGTACTTCCAACGTGAATCAGTCGCTTTACGACGCGCTGACCGTATTACAACACCGGGGCCAGGATGCAGCGGGAATTGTTACCTTTCAGGATGAGCGCCTGTCTCTTATACACATCTCCGAGCCCACGAGACGGACTCCTATCTCGTA
>CAJXOQ010000298.1 GCA_913057975.1 uncultured Marinobacter sp. | reverse complement strand
CCTCTCTATTCGTCGGCAGCGTCAGATGTGTATAAGAGACAGACTGTGAACCATCGGGGAGAAACGCAAGGCTCCAGGGATGTTCCAGGCCTTCCGCGACCGTATCCAGACGAAAGTCGGCTTTGTCCGAGCTGAACGTTTGCCCGAAGGCTGGCCCGGCCGCTGCCAGCCCTGCCAACGCCAGTAGAGTCGCCATGTTGCCGAGTCGGTTCATAGAATGATTTCCCTCCGCCAGGTTATTCCTGCATTGATAAAGTCTAGCATTTGATACGAACGGAATGGCCGGCAGTATCAGGCGATAACATTACGACTAGACACTACGACCATGATGTTACTAAATCGATAATGAGAACTATTAACATTTGAGTAAGTGTCATGTACAGTTACGTCAATATCAACGGGAAGCATCCATACCCATGGACACAAGGAGACGTACAATGACCCCGGAAGAGGAAGCGATTGAAGGGCTGAAACTGGCCGCCGGCGCCGGTGTGTTTGTTCTGATCATAGCCAGCCTCCTGGTGCTCTGGTGACACGTCCCGCCGGTCACGCTTTACCGTGCCGGCTTAACCCCCACAAGAAGTAGACGCCGCCAACCAGCGCGGCCAGCAGTCCCGCCGGCAACTGGTTGGGGAAGACCACAATGCGCGACAGGTAGTCCGCGAGGGCCAACAGAAGGCCACCCACCAATGCGGCCACGATCAATTGCCTGCCAACGGTTTGCTGCCCCAGTACCCGCGCCAGGTGCGGCGCAATGAGTCCTACGAAACTCAGAGGGCCAATCACCACCGTAGCCGACGCAGTCAATACAGCAGCAAGCATCAGCAAAAGCAGGCGGGCTTTAGTGACCGGAAGCCCGAGGGACGATGCCGAAGTATCTCCCAGAGGCAAGAGCGTCAGGGGCCGCACGACCAGAGCCAACAGGCCGCAGATGAGAACGATGAATCCCAGCAGCCCAAACGCTTCAGTTTCGGAAACCAGCCAGGTGGAACCGTACATCCAGTTCAGCAGTTGTGAAGCGACGGTGCCGCCGGAGGCCATGACCAATCTCAGCCCCGCATCCATGAAGACATACAGGGCCAGGCCGCCCAACAGTAGCTGGTTGCCGGCGAATCGATGTTTTCGGGCCAGGAGAATCAATAACCCGAGTGCGCCGGCAGCGCCGAGAGTCGCAGCGCCAAGCTGCCCGGCCCGGCCTACCTCTGCGCCGGTGAGCACGATAAGAACCATGGCCAGTGCGGCGCCGCCGCTGATGCCCAGCATCTCCGGGCTCCCCATTGGATTACCCGTCATCCGCTGAATCAGTGTGCCGGCAAGGCCCAGTGCGACTCCGGCCAGCATGGCGGCTAAGAGGCGCGGGCCGCGCCACACCCAGGCATCGTCCCACTGGGTGACAGGTGTCCAGTTCCAGCCATCCAGGCCCGGAGACCAACTCATGGAAACGATGACGGTTAGTGCGATCAGCCCGGTCACGATACCACTGACCAGCAAAGGCGCGCGCCGCCTGGGCTGGAAGCCCGCAAGGTTGGATTCCTGCCCGGGCATGTGATGGGTGTTTTTGAAACCCTGCAATGCCAACAGGATAATGGGGCCGCCAATGAGGGCCGTGGTGGTTCCCGTCGGCACCAGGGAGCCATCCCCCCAGGTAGAAGCCCAATGCGCAAGAGTATCCGCCAGCAGCAATAGCCCGCCGCCCATGAGTGTGCTCCACAAGATGCGACTGGCTAATGTACGCGCGCCCAGCAGGCGTGCCAGTACCGGCGCTGCCAGCCCCACAAAGGCCACGACACCCACCCGGCTGACAACCGTTGCTGTCATCAGTACCACCAGAAACAGAGCCAGTGCCCGAATAAGCCCGACTTTGGCACCCAGTGAACTGGCGGACGACTGCCCCAGTTGCAACACCTGCAACGGGCGCATCAGCAGCAATATCAGCACCGAAATGACCAGCACGCGGGGCCACAGTTCCATGAACGGTCCCCAGTTGTTCTGTACCAGGGAGCCGGCGCCCCAGATGAAAAGGTTGCCCAGCCACTCACCCTTGAGCAGCAGAAATGCCATGTTAAGGGCGCCCAGAAAGAAGGTGATGACAAGGCCGGCAAGGATCACCGTCACAGGTGAAAAGCCAAGCTGCCACGTCAGGGCGATGACCATACCGATGGCGATGAGGCCACCTGCAATGGCCACCAGATCCGGGCTGAAGGCAAGTAAACCGGGCGCGAACAGCGTGGCAACGGTCACCCCGAATTGGCCACCCGCTTCCACACCGAGGGTGGTGGGCGAAGCCAGAGGGTTACCCAGCACCTGTTGGGTGACCGCCCCGGCCAGCCCCAGGCCGCAGCCAATCAGGATGGCGATGGATACACGCGGCGCCCAACTGAAGTGAGCCAGAACCGATGAATAATTGTCTGGATTGAAGGCCCAGAATGATGACAACACGGTAGCGGCATCCAGTTGGTTGAGCCAGGGAACTGCGCTGGCAAGCAACGCGCCGAGCCAGAGGAGTGTGGCGGCAATAGGCAGCCTGACTGCCATAACCGGTCGGGAAGCGGGCATACCGGAGGTGCTAGCGTACATTGTCAGAGCCCCCGGCCAGCAGGCTGTCTGTCAGCTGTCTCTTATACACATCTCCGAGCCCACGAGACGGACTCCTATCTCGT
>CAJXOQ010000297.1 GCA_913057975.1 uncultured Marinobacter sp. | reverse complement strand
TTCCAACCAGGGGGCCGAAAAAGCCAGGGAGGAGAAAAAAGAGGTGATTAGGCACGCTACCGCCCCACCAACCAGCGTCCAGTGTTTTGAGGTCATATACCGACAACTGCCTGAAAATTAATACAGGGAAAAGAACAGAACGAAGGGAACAACTGAATCCCAACTGCATCCCTGCCAGTTGATGACGCTTCTGTGTCAAAAGCGTGACGATTTTACGGCATCCGATAAGACACGCAAGTGACAACAGCCCTGACATGCCTGTTATCGGGCGTACGGGAGGTGAAGAATTGTCAAACGCTGATACTTTGATCATTCACCAGCGACCTGATTCCTTACCAAACCAATAAACTCGGCAAAAAACGCCAAAAAGATACCGGCCATCAACCCAAGCAATCCGGCCAACACAACAATAAGGCTTCCCGCGGGGCCTGTGCTTTTACCACTTTGCCGACTTATGACCAGCGCTTTAAAAGGCGTGAGCGATTCCAGATCTGCTTCCAGAGAGAGCTGCGTTTCCACGGCTGAGGCGATGGCTTCACCGGTGTTCTGCCCTCCCTCCAGAATGTCGATGGTTGAATCCAAGGATACAATCTGCCTCTCCAGGCTTTTTCGCAACGTCGACACTGCGCGCGCCTGCTGTGATTCCAGCCGCTCGACCAGTTCACGATGAGCTTCTTCCACAATCGCACCTGCGGATTCTGACGCCTCCGACACGATGCGCACAAGGCCTGTGTTTTCGGGGTTCTTTGCGGTTATACCAATCGGCAGGCTTCTGTCGTTCTCTGCATGATACTTCGCCTGTAAGTCCGGCAACCAGAGACTGTCCAGCTCTGCAATAATTGCGGAGGGCTCTTCGACGAACTCTCCGCTGGATTTCTCGGCCAGCTTCGCGAGAGTCACGTATTCGTATTTTTCTGGCACAAAGATGGCGTAGGCTGCGCCAACAAACGTAACCAAAATGAACACGACGTAGAATACTCGCCGGCGCTTCAAAAACGTGGCCGCAAGGTCGACCAAGCTGATTTCATCATCGTGTTGGGAGCGTGACGCCCCCTGAAGTGGTTCTACCATTACGCAACCTTTGTTGAGAGTTTGTGACATTATGACCGTTTGCGGGATGAAGAAAAGTGAACAAACATTTCTTTCGGACTAGGGACCTACGCTGTCTAACTATGCTTTGCTAATCCGACCTACGGGGATGAAGGATGGCTAGGGGGACTTTCACGGTCTGCTGCTTCTGCATGAAGCTGATCAGAACAATAGCGCGCTCTTCCCCGTCGTAGGCCTGAAATATGGCATTGATGCCTTTGAACGGGCCCTTTTCCAACTCCACAGCCTGTCCAGGCTTAATGCCGCCGAACTCTGCGACCGTATGCAGGCTGTCGTTGATGTGCTGTATCACATCGTCCGGGATTGTGGCCGGCTTGTTGGCAAAGCTGACGATGCGCAGGATACCACGCGTGGAGCGCAGCTTGGCCCAGACAGGGTCTGCCTGCTCCAGGTTCACGAACAGGTAGCCAGGGAACAGCGGCTCCAGCTTTTTGGTGCGCTTGCCCCCCTTGATTTTTTCCACCGTGATTTTTGGATAGAAGCAGGCGATGTCCTGATTTTGCAGATGAGCCAGGGCGCGATCGCCCTGGCTTGGCTTGTGTTGTAGGGCGTACCAAGTCATTTGTACCAGTTACCAGCGGCAATAAAGTGCGGGTTCAGTACCTCTTCCTTGCCGTACTGTAGGGGCTTGCCCTCCAATGTTTCTACCTTACCTCCAGCAGCGGAAAGCACAGCATGGGCTGCACCGGTATCCCACTCGCACGTTGGCCCCAGCCTCGGGTAGATATCCGCATGACCTTCAGCGATTTTGCAAAATTTTAGGGAACTGCCCGCCTGCACCACTTCGTGAGCGCCGAGCTTGTCAATAAAAGCTTTGGTTTCATCGTTCAGATGATTCTTGCTGGCAACCACCCGCTTGGTTCCACCGGGCTCCACCACACTGATCCGCCGAGTGCGGCCGGTGCGATCCCGCTTGTAGGCACCCTCGTCTTTCAGGCCCCAGTAGGCTTCCTTCAGGGCTGGCGCTGTGACTACACCAAGAATTGGCTCCCCATTTTCAATGAGCGCAATGTTAACGGTGAATTCTCCGGTGCGCTGGGTGAAATCCTTGGTGCCATCAATGGGGTCAATCAGCCAGAAGCGTCGCCATTGCTTGCGTTCACTCCAGGGGATTTCGGCACCCTCTTCTGAAAGCACGGGAATATCATGACTGAGGTTGCGGAGGCCTTCCACAATCACTCGATGGCTGGCGACATCCGCTGCAGTAATGGGCGACTCGTCTGCTTTATAGTCCACCTTGAAGTCCGTCATGTAGATGCTGAGCACCATTTCGCTGGCGGCGTCGGCGATTTTTAGGACATCGGGGAGAATAGAGCTGTAGTGCATGAGGGGGCGGCTTCCTGCGTCAGGTCAATTATGTTGGCGCTATTATGGGCGATAGTGGTGTAACACATCAAAACTATTAAAGGGATTACCAGTGCAGCCCCGTGCCGGATGGTTGACGAGAACACCGACCTTGTCCGTACGGTTGAAGAACCCATTGAGCTCAACCGTGTTCGCTACCTGACCCTGACCCAGAATTCTTAACCGTTTAAAACTGGAAAATCCGGCATGATAGA
>CAJXOQ010000296.1 GCA_913057975.1 uncultured Marinobacter sp. | reverse complement strand
TAGGAGTCCGTCTCGTGGGCTCGGAGATGTGTATAAGAGACAGAAACTATGCCGCCGCGATGGTCAGTTGTAGCTGGCCAAGCTTCCGACTGGCTACCATCTCACCAATGCTCTTTCCCTCTGCCAGCGAACGGAACACGTGCTGATAGAGATCCTGGGCATCGCGCTCGCCAGCCATCCGACCTATCGCCCCAAAATTGTCTATATCCGCGGGAACGGGCTGCCCGGTGAGCCATGACACGCTGAGGAGAAACAGGAATTCATTCACCGACAGCTCTGTATCCGGCACGGCTTGCAGAACCGGTTGATAGAGCTCCGCAAGGTAATACCCTTGCTCCGCCTTGCTCACAAGATTCAGAAACACCGGTACTTCATCCGCCAGACGTCGCGCCCACGCTAGCAACAGTGAGGCGTCTCCAGCCTTAAGCTCAAATTCAATTTCACTGAGAGGGCGGGACTGCTCGCCTGCTACAATCTCTCCGGAATCAATGGCCACTTCAACCAGGCTTTCCCCTTGCTCGATCATGACCACACGACGCTGAAAGTTGGTCTCAAATACCGGCTGCAGTTTGGCAAGGTTCACGTTCTGACCCACAGGGGTGTCGGCGATCAGTCCCATATTGAGCGTGGTACCGATCAGCGGCCATTCCCACTCCTGGCGACGATGAGCACCGTCAACGAACTCACCACGGGTCTTCAGGGTCTGGATGTGTCTGTCACCCACCTTACGGATTCGCAGGGCAATCTTATGGCGGTTGAGATCCCCATCGGGCGTGTCGTAGTAGGTGTTCCCCAGTTGCAGGGTCTCGGACTCATAAGTGTTTGGCTGACCCAACAGCCAGTCAACGGCTCGATCCAGATCAGGCTGCGCCACGCTGAGCTTGATTTCCAGTTCCTGGGCCATCGCCCCTCCTGCCTTGGGAAATTTGATATCAGCATAATCGAGTAGGAGGGGGAGTCACCTCCCCCGCCCTCTCACACCACCGTACATACGGTTCCGTATACGGCGGTTCATGGCTGACTCTGAAGCCGGGCCATCGTATCCAGCAAGCGTACCAGAGACAAGCCGTTGAACACCTTCTTAGGCAGCGCCGCATTCATGTGAGAGGCGCCGCTAGCAGGGGGCGCAGTTTGGCCCTAAAAACCTTCAGGCTCTCGGGTGCAATCCTTAGTTGGACCTGTCATTTATGCCAGCTCACGCTGTAACCCAGAAAGCTCCGACGCCAGGGGCGATCCACAGCGCTCTTCGCCGTGTTTACCGTTAGGCGCAGGTGCGTTTCCAGGTAGTGGCTGATACTGGCATCTGATCGACACCTGCCGCGCCTTTGTTGGACACCACCCGCTGATACGCACGCATCAGGTTCGGACGCTCCAGCATCCGCTCCATCAGCGCCTTCGGCTCCGCGTTCGTCCACAAGTGAGCCCCCGCGTCTGCCTCGACACGGGCTTTAGTCTCTGCCGGAGACCGTCCGGCGCCTCTCTGAATGCCCTGACCCATCCGGGTCGCTTCTGTCTTCATAAGCACATCGCTAGAACTCACCGCCTACTGGCGGCCAACCATGTTCGGTCCTTCAGTACGCGGTAACGCACCTACTATGGCCTCTGCTGAGTTCTGGCGCCCCATCCCCACCCCTCACGGGGCAGGTAGCACAGTGGCAGAGAGCCAGACTTCCCAGGGTAAGACGCGTGACCTTCACACTTATGCCTGCCGCATCTACGTCCACACCTTCCGTGCAAGTATGGGGCTTTGACGATAATGGCCGCCTTACCCGGTGTAACCGCCTCATGCGATTTCTGTTCGTCAGGCCAGTGCTTTGCCTGCGGCTTCCTTCAGACTCCACCTCGCGGTGGACACCCTTGCCGGGCCCACAAGGGACTTGCACCCCCAAGTCATCCGGCCAGCGCAGAACGCTCGCTTTCGTCGGCAACACCGTAAAACGCCGTAGTCACCGTCACCCAGGTAACCTTCAACGTAAACGTATATGTGGTCAGACAGGTTGTGCGGCGCCTACAGAGTAATGGTGCTACGCTCGGTGTCGTCTGAATCATCAGCTACGTCGAGCTCATAAGTCGCGGCGAACTGGTTCGGACCAACGGCGTATACAGCGTGAACGCCGTAGCGATCGCCAACGCCTCTACGAGTCTGGTACTGACCAGTCAGGCTCAGGGCATCCAGGCCTTCAAATTCCAGCTTGAAGAAGCCAGTGATGCCAGGAGCGATTTCATGGTCGTGCTAGACACAAAGGGTAGAACCGTTATCGGCATGTTCTACACCATTTAACTTATTTTAAATCAAAAAAATTAACGGGAAATCACTTCGTGGAAGGGCCAGACACCTGGGTTCCTGGCCAGCGCAGCACCAGAAAGGACCACCGACCGTTGCAATGCCTCGCAATAAGGCAACACCTCAACCCCGCCCCGGCACACCTCCAACCTCCAGAAGAAACGTGACCGGCCCATCGTTTACCAAGGCCACCTTCATGTCCGCGCCGAACCGCCCCTGGCCAACCCGAGCTGCGCCCAACTGCGACCCACACGAGGCCACGAATTCATGAAACAGTGTTTCGGCAGATTCCGGGCCCGCTGCTACCGAAAATCCCGGACGGGATCCGGACCGGGTATCAGCAGCAAGCGTAAACTGGGGAACAACGAGGAGGGAGCCGCCCGTATCGAGCAGGCTGCGAT
>CAJXOQ010000295.1 GCA_913057975.1 uncultured Marinobacter sp. | reverse complement strand
CGCGCCAGGGCGCTGTCTTTCTCGAAAATACCCCGGAACTCCTGGAACGTCGTTGAGCCAATGCACCGGATTTCACCCGAACTGAGCATGGGCTTCAACAGATTCGACGCATCCATCACGCCGCCGGAGGCAGAGCCCGCTCCGATGATGGTGTGGATCTCGTCGATGAACAGGATCGCGTGGTTTTCTTTCTTGAGTTCGGCAAGCAGACCTTTCAGACGCTTTTCGAAATCGCCGCGGTACTTGGTTCCGGCCAGCAGGGCACCCAGATCCAGCGAGTAGACCACCGCATCGGAAATAATATCGGGGACCTGTCCGTCGACGATACGCTTGGCGAGCCCCTCTGCGATGGCGGTTTTGCCAACCCCGGCCTCGCCGACCAGCAGCGGATTGTTCTTCCGGCGGCGTACAAGGATCTGCACCACCCGCTCGACTTCGTGTTCACGGCCGATCAGCGGATCAATGCGGCCCTGTCGTGCCTGATCATTCAGGTTGGTTGCGTAGCTTTCCAGCGGGCGTGACGCGCCACCTTCTTCAGCGGCTTCATCGTGGGACGCCTGGTCGGGGCCCTCCTGATCTTCGGCACCCTGAACGCGCGAGATACCATGGGAAACAAAGTTCACCACATCAATGCGGGCGATGCTCTGCTTCTTAAGTACATAAACTGCCTGGCTCTCCTGCTCACTGAAGATGGCCACCAGCACATTGGCACCGGTCACCTCCTTCTTGCCAGAGGATTGTACGTGAAAAACAGCACGCTGAAGCACGCGCTGGAATCCGAGCGTGGGTTGCGTTTCCCGCTCGCTGTCGTTGCTGGGGATCAGTGGTGTGGTTGAATCCACAAACTCTACGAGTTCTTCCTGAAGCCGGGCCAGATCTGCACCGCATGCTTTCAGGACGCCCACTGCCGATTCGTTGTCGAGCAAGGCCAGCAAAAGATGCTCGACGGTCATGAACTCATGACGCTTGTCGCGGGCACTTTTGAAAGCCGTATTCAGTGTAATTTCAAGATCTTTGCTCAGCATGGGCCACCCCAAGGTCTATCAGTCCGCACGTTCAATCTCGCAAAGGAGCGGATGTTCGCATTCCGAGGAATACTGGTTCACCTGTGCCGCCTTTGTTTCCGCGATGTCCCGGGTATATACCCCGCATACAGCCTTTCCCTGCGTATGGACGAGCAGCATCACCTGCGTCGCCTTTTCTTCGTTCATACCGAAGAATGTCATCAACACATCCACAACGAAATCCATGGGTGTGTAATCGTCGTTCAGAAGCAGAACCCTGAAGCGCGCGGGGCGCTTGAGGGCGGGCTTCTCGGGAGCAACGCTGACATCGTCCTGACGCCCTGGTTGTTCGTCCTCCCCCTGACTTAATACTAGTAGAGAATTCTGGATAGTCCGCATGATTCTTTACCGGAAATCGGTGCCTCTGCTTAAAGATGGTTGTCTGCCGCCCGGTTTTCAAGGTACCTCCGGTAACCGGGCGTGCGCTGGTTATCAATATCGCCATGATACAGGCTCCGGCCCCGGTTCAACCATACATTCCGGCTATAACTGCTATTGACTCTGAGCGAATATTGGTCAACAGTACGATAGCAATGTAAAATATTGTAAATTGGCGTAAGAAGCCTGTAACAGGCTGCAATCCGTGCAAGGCGAAACGCTCGGTAATAATATCAATAACAAAGACACTGACAGTGAAAGAACAGGGGAGTTCATCATGCCAAGAGGCAAGGTAAAGTGGTTCAACAATGCCAAGGGTTATGGCTTCATTATCGAGGAAGGCTGCAGTGACGATCTGTTTGCTCACTTCTCTTCAGTGCAAATGGAAGGTTACAAAACCTTAAAGGCCGGCCAGGCCGTCACCTTCGATAAAAAGCCTAGCGACAAGGGGATCCACGCGGTCAACATTGTCCCAGAGGAGCAGCCACGGAAGCAGAGCTCACCGGAGAACTCTTCTGAAAAGGCATCCGGCAGCGATGACGACGTGGAACGGGATCAAGACAGCGGATACCAGGATCAGCCCCGCGCAGCTAACGCCTGAATGCTGACGCTGCCACAGCCCGGGCAGACAACACCGGCTCGCTATGACCGGCAAGACAGTCTACGTCCGGACGTTCGGTCGTTCCGATACCGGTTGGGGCGACCGGGCCCTGGGGTACCGAGCCCTGGGGTGTAACCCCTCCCTTCGTTTTCTTCTGGCATAATGCGCCTTTTCAAATTCGATTCCCCAAATCGAGGTTCATTTGCCACGATGGCAACGCTGATTCTGTTCAACAAACCGTTCCGGGTTCTTTGCCAATTTACCGACGAGAAAGGCGGTACGGACGGCACCCTCCGCGCCACCCTCGCCGACTGGCTTACTATTCCCGCTGTCTACCCTGCCGGCAGGCTTGACTATGACTCGGAAGGCCTCCTGCTGCTGACGGATGACGGACAGCTGCAACAGCGAATCGCCTCTCCGCGACTGAAAATGCCAAAAACGTATTGGGTTCAGGTTGAAGGCGAGATCAGCGAAACGGCGCTGAAACAGCTGCGCGAAGGCGTGGAACTGAAAGACGGTAAAACTCGCCCAGCCGAAATATCAACGATGGCACCACCGGAGATCTGGCCCAGAAACCCGCCAGTGCGGCATCGGGCCTGTCTCTTATACACATCTCCGAGCCCACGAGACGGACTCCTATCTCG
>CAJXOQ010000294.1 GCA_913057975.1 uncultured Marinobacter sp. | reverse complement strand
TCTACACCTCTCTATTCGTCGGCAGCGTCAGATGTGTATAAGAGACAGCTACATAGATGAGCGGGCATCTCTATCTCAGGCCTGGGAGCATGCCGTAAAACATTGGGGAGAAGTGTTCAATATCCGACCCAAAGACATAGCTAAAAAGCTCGAACAGGTTCCCAGTCCTGATCAGTTCAAATCGCTTCGAAAACAACTGAACAATCACGAGGGCTGCGACTATCAAGCCAGCGTCCTCCATCATGTTTACGCCGAACAACGTAGCCAGCTGGAAAAACATAAGGCTAAGGCAACCACCAGAGGAACGCTCAACGAGGATGATCTTCTGGCAATGTACGCGAACCTAGAGCGCCAGGTGTCAGAGTTTCGGAATTAGATCTATTCAGTGTCTTGGCCGAAGGACCGGCCCAGCGCGTCCGGTTTAGACGAAAAAACCCTGACCATTGGCTGTCGTCCTTCCACGACGCCAACAATTCTGTCATGTCCGATGAAAGCCCCTACCATGTAGACACCGGGGCCAAGCCGTTTGTAGGGCTTAAGAATCATCGTTCGCCAAGCTTCGATATCCAATAGAACCGACTTTAACTCTAGAACTAATCGTAGAATCCTGCGGTCGGGTTCTACCCCGTTTCCACGGACGGTTTTAAAACGGCGAACAGTTTTCTGTCCTGAGCAGCAACTCTACGTCGCATCCTAGGATTATGGAACCGCTCAATGTAATCGAAGACATCAGCTCGTGCTTCATTTTGGGTTCGGTAGCGCCGGTGGTGAATTCGCTCACGCTTGAGCATGCCGAAGAACCCCTCGCAGGCCGCATTATCACCACAATGACCGACCGCGCTCATGCTGCTCACCAGTCGGTTGCTGCCGAGATAGCGCTGGTAATCACCGCTGGTGAATTGACTGCCTCGATCTGAATGCAATATCACCGGGACTTTCCCCTGGCGCTGCCAAACGGCCATCTCAACCGCTCTGATTACCATATGCCGATCCTGTCGGTGATGCATCGACCAGCCAACGATCAGCTTGCTGAACAGGTCGAGAACCACGCAGAGAAAGAGCTTTCCTTCCTGCGTCGGGATCTCTGTTATATCCGTCACCCATTTGGTGTCTGGCTCCAGAGCGGAGAAATCCCGTTCCAGATGATTCCGGATTCCCGGTGGTCGATAAGATTGACGTCCCAAGCGTCCGCGCTTCTTGCGTGGCCACCCCTGAATGCCGTGTTTGGCCATCAATCGCGCGACGCGGTTCAGGCTGGTTGAGGCTCCCTCAGCAACCAGATCCTCATGCATACGGGGTGAGCCAATCATGCCCCCGCTATCGTCATGAATCTCTCTGATGCGTGACAGCAAGTGCTGATTCGCCTTTGACCTGGCGGACTCAGGGCGAGAGACCCAAGCGTAATAACCGCTGGCCGACACCTTCAGGCATCGGCACATAAGACGTATTGGGAAAGTATTGCGACAACGTTGAATCGCCTGATACCTCAGGACGACTCCTTTGCGAAGAACACTGCCGCTTCGCGCAAAAAATCACGCTCCTTCTTCACGCGGGCCAATTCTCGCTTGAGGCGGGCAACCTCTTCGTCTCTGGGGGAACCAGAGCCTTTAAAGGCCTTATCCGTTTCCTCATCCGCTTCTCTGCGCCACCGGGATAACAGGTTGGGATTGATGCCGATCTCTAAGGCTACCTGGCGACAACTCACACCGGGTTGCCGGGTTAAGGCGATGGCTTCGCGTTTGAACTCTGGGCTATATTTTCTGCGTCTGGACATGAACACTCCTTTGGCACAGTGTGCCTCTTTTTAGGAATGTCCGCAGTAACGGGGTAGAACCCAGCTGATCACCAACTGAGTGAAGACTGCGACTACGGAGTTTCATGCGAGATCTCAGGAAACTCCGGATTCACAGTGCCCTGCTCCTCCGGCGTGACCCAAGAAAATGCGGAAGATCACCCCGGATCTATGTGAAGATATCGTTGATGAATAGACTCAAACGTCTTGCGAACCATTCTTTACCAACGGGATACGAAATGATCGTCAACGAATCCGGAGGCATCCCCAACCGCCTGTTTTTCCGTCTGTTCCAGACAGGAAACATCCTGCAACGCCAGGTTCAGAATGAAATGGGCATCAGCGCCGTGCAGTGGGCAGTACTGGGTGCATTATCTCGAGAAGGATTCGAAGATGGCACCTCATTCAACCAACTGAAAGAGTACCTCTACGTCAGTCGCCAAAACCTCGATGGCGTGCTCAAACGAATGGAACGAGACGGGCATGTTGTTCGGATACCGGATCCCCAGGATCGCCGAGCTCGACTCGTGGTTCTTACCGAATCTGGCCGCACTTTCTGGAATCGACTTCAGGACACTATTGCCGAATTTTACAGACAGGCCATGCAGGGGATGAGTTTTGATGACGGCGTCAGCCTGCTTCACCTTCTGAAAAAGCTTCAGCATGAACTCATCGACATATCCCTGGAATCGAACATCCCAGGGGAATGATCGTGACTAGCTAACGCCCTCTCCAAAAATCAGCAACGGCAATCAGGCCGGCTCAAACCGCTCCTGTAGCCACGCCTTGATCTCGTCAGACTCATACAGCCAACGATCACTGCCATCCTCCTGATGAATCTTCAGGCAGGGCACCTTGATTTGGCCGCCGCCGGCTTCCAGCGCCGCACGATGTTCCGGG
>CAJXOQ010000293.1 GCA_913057975.1 uncultured Marinobacter sp. | reverse complement strand
AGTCCGTCTCGTGGGCTCGGAGATGTGTATAAGAGACAGCTTCACAGGCCAGCGGTGTGTTCTTGCACAGACTGAGAAAGTCTCCGGCTTTGGCCCGAGTCGCGCGGTATTCCGGCAGGTATCGACCTGCCTGGCGCATCATCCACACTGGCGTGCGATCAACGGGCTGACGCATCAGCGCACGCAGGAAACGGTCATTTTTCAGCTCGGTCATAGCATTCCCAGTCTGCTGTCTGTCAAAGTTTAGGAGGGCAATGATACCCGGTTTGTGGCAATAAAAAAGGGCGGCCCGCCGTCTGCAAGCCGCCCTTCCAACCCGGATGAAACCGGGGGCTGTCAGATATCCAGGTAATCCATGATACCTTCCGCCGCCTGGCGACCCTCCCAGATAGCCGTTACGACCAGATCCGAACCACGGACCATATCGCCACCGGCAAATATCTTGGGATTGCTGGTCTGGAAGCCGAACTCCACTTCCTCCGGAGCGCTGACACGGCCAGAGTCGTCGGTGTTTACCTTCAACTCGTCAAACCAGTCGGCCGGGCTCGGACGGAATCCGAAGGCCACCAGAACTGCATCGGCCGGAATCACTTCCTCACTGCCAGCGACCACTTCCGGGCGACGACGGCCGTTTTCGTCGGGCTCGCCGAGGCGAGTCTGAACCACCTTGACTCCCTCAACCCGGTCTTCGCCAATAATGGCGATCGGTTGACGGTTGAACATGAACTTAACGCCTTCTTCCTTGGCGTTGGACACTTCCCGGCGCGAGCCCGGCATGTTCTGTTCGTCACGACGGTAGGCACAGGTAACACTCGCTGCCTGTTGACGAATCGAGGTGCGGTTACAGTCCATGGCTGTATCGCCGCCGCCGAGCACAACCACTCGCTTGCCTTTCATATCGATAAAATCGTCGGCGTCTTTCTCAAACCCAAGACGACGATTCACATTCGAGACCAGGAAGGGCAGTGCATCATGAACGCCTGGCAGATCTTCGCCCGGGAAACCGCCTTTCATGTAGGTGTAGGTTCCCATCCCCATAAAGACAGCGTCGTACTCCTCGAGGATGTCGGCCATCATCACGTCCTTGCCCACCTCCGTGGACAGACGGAACTCCACTCCCATTTCCTCGAACACTTTGCGGCGACGGGTCATGACCGACTTCTCAAGCTTAAACTCGGGGATCCCGAAGGTCAGAAGGCCGCCAATTTCCGGGTAAATATCAAACACCACCGGCTTTACACCGTTGCGCACCAGGACGTCAGCACAGCCAAGGCCGGCCGGACCAGCACCGATCACTGCCACTTTTTTGTCGGTCCATTTGACGGCGGACATATCCGGCTTCCAGCCCAGAGCAAAGGCTGTATCGGTAATGTATTTTTCCACCGACCCGATGGTTACTGCGCCATAGCCGTCGTTCAGGGTACAGGCCCCTTCACACAGACGATCTTGGGGGCAAACGCGGCCACAGACTTCCGGCAGGGAGTTGGTCTGGTGACAGAGCTCAACTGCCCTCATGATGTTGCCTTCCGACACCAGCTTCAGCCAGTTCGGGATGTAGTTGTGTACCGGGCACTTCCACTCACAATACGGATTGCCGCATTCCAGGCAACGGTGCGATTGCGACGCGGCATTATCCTGGGTGAATGGATGGTAAATTTCACCAAACTCTTTTTTGCGCTTCTTTGCCGGTACTTTTTTCGGGTCGACACGCCCTACTTCGACAAACTGGAAGTCGTTACTCAGTCGTTCTTTCATTGTGACGCTCTCATCAGACTCAATTTCGACGCGGGCACTGCAGCAATGCCCTCTACCTGTTTCAACCGCCTTTACTCGGGACGCGCCCGGGTGCTGGCCAGCAGGCTGCGAAGGTTCGCCGCCTTGGGTTTGACCAGCCAGAAGCGGCCAATGTAGTCATCGAAATTGTCAAGAATATGCTCTGCCCACTCGCTCGCGGTTTCAGAAATATGCTCGCGGACCACACCGCGCAGGTGATTACGGTAGGACTCCATTTCCTCGCTGGATATCCGCTGAATCTCGACCAACTCATGGTTGTACTTGTCCACGAAGGTGTTGTTCAAGTCCAGCACGTAGGCAAAACCACCCGTCATGCCAGCACCGAAGTTGTGACCGGTGCTGCCAAGAACTGTGACCAAACCACCCGTCATGTATTCGCAGCAGTGATCGCCCACACCTTCTATCACCGCATGGGCGCCGGAGTTACGAACACCGAAGCGTTCACCGGCGGTGCCAGCGGCAAACAGTTTGCCACCGGTTGCACCATAGAGGCAGGTGTTACCTACGATCGAGGTATCCTGGGTTTTAAAGTCGCTTCCGGACGGTGGCCGAATCACCAACTTGCCACCGGTCATGCCTTTGCCGACATAGTCGTTGGCATCGCCTTCCAGAAGCAGGTTGAGACCGCCCACGTTCCAGACACCGAAGCTCTGGCCGGCGGTGCCAGTCAGATCCAGAGTGATGGGCGCCGAGACCATGCCCTGGTTGCCGTGCAACTGGGCAATCTCTCCGGACAGGCGAGCCCCAATCGACCGGTCACAATTGGTAACCCTGTAGGACCAGGTACCACCAGCCTTGCTGGCTATCGCATCCGCTGTGTCTTTCACCATCTGCTCGGCAAGCTTGCCTTCATCAAACGGATGATTGCGCTCCTGTCTCTTATACACATCTCCGAGCCCACGAGACGGACTCCTATCTC
>CAJXOQ010000292.1 GCA_913057975.1 uncultured Marinobacter sp. | reverse complement strand
TATTCGTCGGCAGCGTCAGATGTGTATAAGAGACAGGCGCAGCACGTCGCGGGTACCGGAAACGCGCACAAACACCCGGCTCAGGCCGTCCGCATAGCCCTGTTCAAGTTCCTGCGGCTGGGAGCCAGCGACGGGCACTTCCACCGAGTAAAGGCCGGTGACGGTAACAGCTGCCGCTGGCGCGGCCATCAGCGCCAGTACGCCAAACAACCGGAGTGACTGACGGACTATCCGCGCTGCCTGCATCGAGATTTTTCCTGAGTCTGGCATGAAACACCCTGCGATTCGTCTTAATGGCGCATAGGATACACCAAGCCCCCTGGTGTGAGTAGCTAACCGGGATTGCAGAAAGTCAATCCGGTGTCACACTGCCTTAAGGGTGACAAACGGGGCAATTGCATTTGGAGCGCCGTTCCGCACCTGTTAAAATCCGCCGCCTGTCCCACTGTCCAAACGGTTAAGCACACCATGAGCGAACAGAAGCCCTCCCTCACCTATCGTGATGCCGGCGTTGATATCGATGCCGGTAACGAACTCGTCGACCGCATCAAGAATACCGCGGCGCGCACACGTCGCCCGGAAGTCCTTGGCGGCCTCGGTGGCTTTGGCGCCATGGTGGCTATTCCTCCCGGCTATAATGAGCCCGTGCTGGTGTCGGGTACTGACGGTGTCGGCACCAAACTCCGACTTGCCATGCAACTTCAGAAGCACGACACCATTGGCATTGACCTTGTGGCCATGTGCGTCAACGACCTTGTGGTAGGCGGGGCCGAACCCCTGTTCTTCCTGGACTACTACGCTACCGGCAAGCTGAATGTGGACGTGGCCGCCCAGGTTGTCGACGGCATTGGCGCTGGCTGTGAACAGGCCGGCTGCTCCCTGGTGGGCGGCGAGACCGCGGAAATGCCAGGCATGTACGAAGGGGACGACTACGATCTGGCCGGTTTCTGTGTGGGTGTGGCGGAGCGCAGCGAGATCATTGATGGCAGCCACGTGCAGGCTGGCGACGTTCTCCTCGCCCTGGGTTCTTCCGGCCCGCATTCCAATGGTTACTCCCTGATCCGCAAGATTCTGGAAGTCAGTAACGCTGACCTGAACCAGACGGTTGCCGAAGTTACCCTCGCGGATGCCCTGATGGCGCCCACCCGCATTTACGTGAAAAACCTGCTCCAGCTCGTCCGCGAAGTGGACGTTCGTGCGCTCTCCCACATTACCGGCGGCGGCCTTCCGGAGAACATTCCCCGGGTTCTGCCTGACGGCATAGTTGCGGCCATCGATACGGACAGCTGGCAGCTGCCCCCGGTTTTCCAATGGTTGAAAGATGCCGGCGGCGTTGCCAGCGAAGAAATGTACCGCACCTTCAACTGTGGCGTCGGTATGGTTGTATGTATCCCTGCCAACCAGCGCGAACTGGCCCTCGATACGCTGAACGCTCTGGGCGAAAAAGTCTGGCAGGTCGGCATCATTGAAGCCTCTGACGACGCCACGGCCTCTGCATCAGTACGTTATGCACCAGGGCTGTTGTCGGCATGAAGGCAGATTCCGTAACCGCCCCACGCATCCTGGTCCTGGCTTCCGGCAGCGGAACCAACCTCCAGGCCCTTATCAACGCCAGCCGGGAGCGGGACTTTCCCGGCCAGATCGTTGCAGTAGGGTGCAACCGCCCTGGCGCCTTCGCTCTGGAGAGGGCAGCCCAGGCCAACATCGACACCTTCACCGTGGATCATACCCTTCACGGTTCCCGTGAGGAGTTCGACGGCGCACTGATGGCGGAGATTCGCCGCCACAACCCGGACCTGATCGTCCTGGCGGGCTTCATGCGCATCCTGACCACAGATTTCGTGCGGGCACTGCGTGGCACCATGCTCAACGTGCACCCTTCCCTGCTGCCCAAGTACACCGGGCTGAAGACCCATCAGCGTGCACTGGACGCTGGCGAAACAACCCACGGCGTGTCCATTCATTTTGTCACCGAAGAACTGGATGGCGGGCCGGTGATTGCCCAGGCAGAAGTGAGCATCTCCCCGGACGACACCCCGGAATCCCTGGCCGAGAAAGTCCAGGAGAAAGAACACGTGCTTTACCCAATCGTCGTGCGCTGGTTCTGTGAGGGACGCATTCAACTGGGCACCGACTACGTGGTGTTCGACGGTCAGCCACTGAATCGACCGGTGGTACTTCCGGACGAGAACTCAGCGGCCTCGGCCTGAGTAAACTTATCGTCATCTCCGGAAGCAACCAGTCACGCTAGACTGTTCAGTGACAGATCTGCCATTGCAACCGGAGGAGTCGCATGCCCCTGAAATTCAGCCTCACAGCGTTGCCTGCCCTGTTAACCGGGGCGCTGCTTCTCGGAGCCACGCTCGCACACGCCTCAGACGAGCCGGAGGACGTCACCCTCCAGCCAATGAAGCTCAGCTACAACGCGTCCCTGGACAAGGGCATCTCTCTCAATGGTGATGCACGCCGCAGCCTGGAGCAACGGGACGATGGCACCTGGCGTTTCCGAACGGACGTGGATTCCTTTGTCGCCGATATCGACGAATCACTGATTTTTCGTTGGGAAGATAATCAGGTGGTTCCACTACGCTACCGCTATAAGCTGTCCGGCCTCTTCATCAGAGACCGTGAGGAAGCGATCGATTTTGACTGGGAAAATAACGTGGTCAGTGGGCATCACGAAGGCGATAAGTTTTCGATGACGCTGGAGGAACTGTCTCTTATACACATCTCCGAGCCCACGAGACGGACTCCTATCTCGTA
>CAJXOQ010000291.1 GCA_913057975.1 uncultured Marinobacter sp. | reverse complement strand
ACGAGATAGGAGTCCGTCTCGTGGGCTCGGAGATGTGTATAAGAGACAGAAATTTCCTGTCCCTTTTCATCAATGGTAATTCCGTCGCCATAAACAATATCGTAGTCCATATGCCGGCTGAAAAGCTCAACCTGCTTTTCCAGCTTTTCAGCAGGCCAATAGTTGTCAGAGTCAAGAAAGCATACAAAGTCGCCCTTTGCCTCGGAGAGGGCCAGATTACGGGCAACACTCTGCCCCTGATTCTCCTGGCGGAAATAACGAACTCGAGAATCCGTCAACGCAGGCTCCAGCAAGTCACGGGTGTTATCTGTAGAACCGTCGTCTACGATCAGCAGCTCGAAGTTCGTGTACGTCTGCGCAAGAACACTGTTAACCGCCTGTTCTATAAAGTCAGCTCTGTTATAGGTCGGCGTAATGATGCTTACCAGGGGGTTAGCGGGCGTATTCATCTATCTCTCCTGTACCAATGCATTTCCGCTGTTCTATCAACCAGGCCTGAAACATCAAAATACCCCACAATTCAAAGCTGTAGTCTTCACGTCCCGAAAGGTGTTCACGCCATATCTGCCGAACCATGCTCGTTTTCCAGTATCCTTGCTCTTTCAACCTCACTGGGTCCAGCAAGTCCTCTGCCCATTCCCGCAAAGCCCCTCTCAGCCAAGCCGCGACAGGAACCGCAAACCCCTGTTTGGGACGTTCAATCAGTTTTCGGGGGACATGGCGATAAAGCACCGATCTAAGCACTTGCTTACCAGTATTGTCCTGCATATTAAGCGCTGCGGGCAGCCCCATGGCAAAAGACACCACCCTGTGGTCCAGCATGGGAATTCGGGTTTCCAGGCTGCAGGCCATGGCGGCACGGTCCACTTTGGTGAGGATATCATCTGGCAAATACCAGTTCAGGTCCCGCCACATCAGCGTTTTAAGATTATCGTCGGGCACTTCTTCAGGTAACTGACCGGTCAACCCATAATTACCCTCACCTGGCTCTACCAGCATCATGGATGGGTCAGGCCATAGCGAGACCGACTGGCGGTAGAATTCAGACAGATTCTGGGCAGAGGCTACGGCGCGGGCCCTTGCCAAGCGCAGCTGGATGGCATCCGCACTGCGCCCCTTCTGGGACGGCACCAGTGTTCGAATCCCCTTGGCCGCCAACCCCGCTGGCAATAGACCGGCAAGCGACTTCAGCCGCGAACCCGCTGAACCTCGTCGCTGCCACGCTCGCAACATACCTGGGTAGCGGGTGTACCCACAAAACAACTCATCCCCACCATCGCCGGATAGAGCTACCGTCACCTTCTTGCGTGTCATTTCGCTGACCAGAAACGTGGGGATCTGGGAGGAATCCGCAAAGGGTTCGTCGTATATTTTCCCAAGCAACGGAATTACCTTCAGAGCATCCTGCTCGGTCACGTATAGCTCAGTGTGGTCCGTGCCCAGATGCCGCGCCACCGCCGCCGCATGCTCCGCTTCATTAAAGCCCTCCTCATTAAAACCGATGCTGAAGGTTTTTACCGGAGTTTTAGCCTGCTTTTGCATCAAGGCAACGACGGTTGAGGAATCCACACCACCGGAAAGAAAAGCCCCCAGCGGCACATCAGATACCATCTGCTCACCGATCACATCAGTGAGCAACTCTTCCAGGTGGTTCGCGGCGGCTTCTACTGTCCAACCCTGCGACTCGGAACACTGATCCTCTAGACACCAATACCGAGAGGGTTCAGGCAACCACCCCGATTCAATACGAGCCAGATCGATGGTAATGAACGAGGAAGGCGGAAGTTTAAAAATACCGGAGTAGATCGTGTGGGGCGCGGGGATAAGATTGTGGCGTACCAGCAATGGCAAGGCACCGCGGTTGATCTCGCCTTGCCAGGAAGGGTGACGCGTAACGGCTTTGAGCTCAGAACCAAATAGCAGAGTTCGCCCCTGCCAACCGTAATAAAGCGGCTTTTCGCCCATTCGGTCTCGGGCAAGATATAGCTTCCGCTGATCCCTGTCCGCAAGGGCAAAGGCAAACATCCCATTAAAGCGGGACAATGCCCGCTCCACACCCCAGGCCTCGAAGGCAGCAAGCATCACTTCGGTATCAGAATGACCGCGAAACCGTGCACCGGCGGCTTCAAGCTCAGTTTTCAGCCTCTTGAAATTATAGATTTCACCGTTAAAGGAAATAACGTACCGGCCGGTCGTTGACACCATAGGCTGGGCGCCAAGTTCCGACAAATCGATAATCGAAAGGCGGCGATGGGCAAGCCCAAGACCCAACTCACCATCAAACCACACACCACCCGCATCCGGGCCACGGTGTTGAATGGCTCGCCCCATGCTGTGCAAAATGGACTCACATTGTTCTTTGTTACCGGGTAATTCGGGCCCGGCAAACCCTGCAATCCCGCACATTCAGAAAACTCCCTTTTTCATGGGTTCCGCCTGAAACGCGCTGGCATAATGCGCATCAGCATTTCGCGTTCATCCTTCCCGAGCGAGATCAGCCAATACAACACGCAATATACCGCTGCTGAAACCACAACCGCGAGGACAATATCCAGATAACCCGGAAACCCATATTCAACCCGCCACCACGCGAGACCAAAGCCCATTACGGTCACTGGAATAATGGCTGGAAGAACCACGCGTCTCATGTAATGCGCCATCGTGACGTCCAGGTGGTTAGCAACAACCTTCAGAAAAATAGGCATAACGACAAAAACGGGCAGAACCGAACCGAGCGCTGCCCCTGTCTCTTATACACATCTCCGAGCCCA
>CAJXOQ010000290.1 GCA_913057975.1 uncultured Marinobacter sp. | reverse complement strand
GCAGCGTCAGATGTGTATAAGAGACAGGAATATTTCCCAGGCAGCCGTCAGCACCCACATCCGTGGCCTCGAAGATTTTCTTGGTTTGAAGCTCTTTGTTCGTTTAACCCGTGAAGTCAGATTGACGCACGAAGGCAGGGCGCTTTCAGGGTATGTGGAAACGGGCTTTCAGGAACTGGAAAGAGGCATTGCGCTGTTTGCGCCGGATTCTGATCCCGTACACTTAACTGTGGCAACGGTGCCGTCTTTTGCCAGCCGATGGCTTGTTCCCCGGATCGATTCGTTTCAGAAAGCTTACCCGCAAATCAGGATAAGCCTGCAGCCCAATCTTCATTTGGTCGATTTTCAGGGTGATGGTGTCGACTTGGCGATCCGTTTCGGCAATGGTGATTACCCCGGGCTTCAGTCCAGGCCTTTGCTGGAGGAAAAACTTCTGCCGGTATGTCACAGCAGCCTTATCGATAACGAACCCGTGACGCCAAAACGCTTAGCTGGGTTACCCTGGCTTGTTGATGAATCAATCGACATGGAAAGCTCGTGGAGGGCGTTTCAGGAAGAGCTTGGCATCGAAATACCTGACAGCTCCATAACACTTCGAGTGACAGAAGGGACAACGCTCGTAGAAGCAGTCCTGGCCGGCCGAGGCATTGCATTAGTGCGATACAGCCTCGTTGCCGACCTTCTTAAAACAGGCTTGCTTCAGTGTCCAATAGATATTTCGGTGCCGGCGGAATATCAGTACTACCTCGTTGCGCCAAAAGCAAAATTTCGTACCGATAAGGTTCGTGCGTTTGTTTCGTGGATTAGCGGGAAAGTGAGTTCGAAGTAAGTGCCCGCCGTATATATTTTGCGATGGAGAACCACAGAAGTGCTAAGTTTTCATTTTAACCACAACAACATTCGGCAGAAGGACAGTTAGAGATGAAGCGAACACAATTCCTCCAGGATTTGATCAAACAGCTCTCGCCAACACTGGATTCTACGTCCTATGTCTATTGCACAGTGGCTAAAGCCACGTATGGCGAGTTGGAAAAGCTCGAACCCATTGTCAGTATTGCTGAACTGGAAGGTCTTACCCTAGTTGTTCCCCTCGAGCAGGCCAAAGCCGAGGGCCTGGACTATTACAGGGTCTTCCGCCGCATCACGCTCAAGGGCCACTCCAGTCTTGAAGCTCTGGGGCTCACATCCGTGGTCACAAGCCTGCTTGCGGAACGGGGCATTACCACCAACGTCATCGCGGGGTTCTATCACGACCATATGTTTGTGCCCAGCGATAGAATCGATGAGGCCATGAGGGCACTGAAGGAGCTTGCCAGACAGCCGAGCGGTTAAATGTCACAATGGTGCTCATATTCGAACCAACTCCAGAGGAGCCCCTATGATAACGCGACGTCACCGGGAAACGCCCACAACGGTCGCGACCCTCGACGATCTCGCAACGTTGGCAGACTATTCATTCATGAACACGCTCAACTGCGACCCTGAAGGGAAAGCAAACGGAGCTGATCACTCGCCACGACAAGTCTTCTCGGGCCACTATGTTCCGGTGAATCCCACGCCAATCGAAAACCCCGAATACGTCGCGCATGGGAAAAACCTGTTTCACGAACTGGGTTTCGCCGACAGCATGGCGCAGTCCAGCGACTTCGTCCGCATGTTCTCTGGAGACTTGTCGCATGTTCCTGAGCCTCTGAGCAAGGTCGGGTGGGCGTGTGGCTACGCACTTTCGATTTACGGCAACGAGTTCTACCAGCAATGCCCGTTCCAGACCGGAAACGGATACGGTGACGGTCGCGCGATTTCGGTGCTGGAAGCCGTCGTCAACGGCCAGCGCTGGGAAATGCAGTTGAAAGGGGCAGGGCGCACGCCTTACTGCCGCGGCGCAGACGGCCGGGCGGTTCTGCGGTCGAGTGTGCGGGAGTTCCTGGCCCAGGAGCATATGCACGCGCTCGGTGTGCCCACGTCGCGGTCTCTGAGTCTGTATGTGTCGAAAACCGAAAAAGTCAGGCGCCCCTGGTATTCGGAGGGCTCACGCTCTATAGATCCCGATATTCTTGTATCAGAGCCGGTGGCCATCTCGACGCGTGTTGCACCGTCGTTCATTCGGGTAGGGCAGCTCGAGCTCTTTAGTCGTCGTGCCCGCAAACAGGAACACCCGAAGGCGATGGAGGAGCTCGAGAAGATCGTCTTGCACCTGATTGATCGCGAGTACGATGACGTTATCGACCGGTCACTGGCCACGGCCCAAAAAGTGGTGCCACTTGCACATGAGTTCCGCAGCCGACTGACATCGCTTGTCGCCAACTGGATTCGCGTTGGCTACTGCCAGGGTAACTTCAATAGCGACAACTGTGCCGCGGGCGGCTTCACGCTCGACTATGGACCCTTCGGGTTCTGCGATGTGTTTGATCCGCAGTACCAGCCATGGACGGGTGGCGGAAATCACTTTGCGTTCCTCAACCAACCAGCAGCGGCCGAACGCAATTTCCACTCGTTCTGTTCGGCGGTTCGGCCTTTGTTGGCAGAGCATCCAGACGGTCTGCAGCAGCTGGAGGACATTCAAAGTGATTTTCCAAAGGTGATGCAGGCAAAAATGGAGACGATGTGGGCGGCCAAACTCGGACTCGACGCGTTTGACGCGGCTTTATTCCGCGAGCTGGCAACGCTGATGATGCAAACGCCTGTTGATTACACGATGTTCTTCCGGGAACTCTCATCGTTGCCAGACGACATTGAGCCACTCAAGAAAAGCTTCTACAAAGGCCCTGTCTCTTATACACATCTCCGAGCCCACGAGACGGACTCCTATCTCG
>CAJXOQ010000289.1 GCA_913057975.1 uncultured Marinobacter sp. | reverse complement strand
TCCGTCTCGTGGGCTCGGAGATGTGTATAAGAGACAGAAAGATCCCTGCGGACAGCCCCGACAGCACCCGGCCGGTCAGGATCATCGCTAGGCCATCGGCCTGCCAGAACACCAGGTCACTGATGATGGAGCAGGCCAGGCCCGCAAACAGCAAAGGCCGGCGGCCTACCTGATCAGACCAGCGCCCGGTCAGTACCAGTGCGGCGATCACACCAAAGGCATAGGTGGCAAAGATGATGGTGATCATCAGGTCGGAAAACCCGAAACTGTCCTGGTATATCGGGTAAAGAGGCGTCGGCATGGTGGTGCCGATCATCGTGACACTGAAGGTGAAGGCTGCGCCCAGGAAAATAAGCAGCGGAAACCAGCGGTGTTGCTTGGGTGAGGGCATGCAGGGGTCCCGGTCGGCGATTTTTATAAGCTGGCTACCCTATCAGAAGGGGGCGGGCGAACCGAAGCGTGATGCCAAAAGACGAACTGGTGAAGTATAGATCTGCTCTTTCGCGTCTAGTCCTCATAAATCATCTTCCGGGTCATACCGCCGTCGATCACGAAGTTCTGACCGGTCACAAAGCGGGCGTCCGGCGACACCAGGTAGGCCACCATAGCCGCCACGTCCTCGGGTTTGCCGACACGCCCACTGGGGTGTTGCTCATGATCAGCGGCAGACAGAGGCTGCGGTTCTGAGGGCGCATCGGCTTGCCAGGCAGTGACATCTATCCAGCCCGGGCTGATGCTGTTGGCCCGCACCTCGGGCCCCAGGCTCATGGCCAGAGCGTGGGTAAGGGCGAGCAGGCCGCCCTTGGTTGCCGCATACGCCTCGCTATTGGGCTCGGACTGCAAGGCCCGGGTAGAGGCTATGTTGATGATACTGCCCCGGCGTTGGCGCAGGTGCGCTACCGTGTACTTTGCCAATAAGAAGGCGCCGGTCAGGTTGACGTCGATTCGCCGTTGCCACTGATCCAGTTCAAGCATTTCTATGGGGCCAGTGTCTGGATCTGCGATCCCCGCATTATTGACCAGAGCGTCCAGTCCCTGGCCCCATCGTGCGGCCTCCTCTACGGCCGAGGCTACGTCGGGCTCGCGGGATACATCCGTGGTGATCAGTAGCAGGTTGTCCGGATCGCCGAAATCCTGCCTGCATGCGCTGATGGCTTCTGCATTCTGGTCCAGGACGACCACTCGCCAACCCTTGTTCAGGAAGTGGGCGGTAATACCCTTGCCGATGCCCTGGGCGCCGCCTGTTATGAGGATGACCGGGGGTTGCTGTGCCATGTATTCGGGCTCCTTTTGAAAACTGGGACAGAGCTATCTTCTCCCGCTGCCCTCTAAATCTCTACAAACCGCGGCACCAACATCAGCCCTCCACCCACTGCCAACATCTCCCAGGAGCTACTTGCAAGGTACGGGTACAGAATCATTCCAATGCCGCAGTAACGGGTGACGATGTTTTTTGTGCGCCGACCGTACATGAAGTACCCGAATCCGATGCAGCCGAAAAGTAGCGAGAGGAAGATATCTGCGGATTCCATGGGGTGAGGTCCTCCGGCTTTTCTTTCCTTACTCTATCAGCCCAACCTGCAGGTTAGCTTCTTTTATGAATTGTCGGGGTAGTGCAAATGACCGATATTTGACACCTGATGCAGGCCCAGATCGGCCAGTGGCTGCAATTGAATGGTATTCGGTAGGCTTGGGGTTGAAAACCGGGGAAAACCGGGACATATTTATTTTTTAAGCCCCCTACCAATTTTCAGTTGTCCCCTCGAATCTTGCCTTTCTAGCAAGCTTTTACAATTGACTACACTTCGCTGTTTCTTTCTTTTGTAATAAAAACATAAACTTGCGCCGCAATAAAAAGCAACCTAAGTAAGAGGTAGATAATGAAACGCGCATAGTCCGGATTTATTCAAGCTCGGTACCTGGTATTCTTGGCCGTCAGTTCCTGTCGGCCTTACGCTGTAAACCCCCATGCCCGCTCACGTTCCATCAGGACATCGGCCTTTCTAAAACCTTTCATCGCAGCCTGCAGTACGGTCAGGCACCGGCAGGTGCTCGTTTTGAGTACGACACTGTTTCGTCCGGAAACCCTGAAGGCCCAGTCTTCCTAGTGGAAGGCCAAGACAGACCTATTTTTGGTGGATTTAACGGCATAGAATTGGCGAACGGTATCAACTGGATGTTCATATAGCACCCAGATAACAAGCGCAGCGACAGGCCTTATTATGCATTTGGATAAAGCAAAGAAGCGTATCGCAAAGCAGGTCAAGAAGGGCTTTCATGGCTATCCGTTGGTTTCGCTGGAATACTATGGGAAAACGCCGGATTCAGCCACCGAGGTCGTTGTTTCATTTACTGAGGAAGAGGGTGCCGATCCCCAGCAGCAAACGTTTGTAAGCGGCGGTGATGCCCGGGAAGATGAAGCAATCCAATCCACCCTCGTGAAAATTATTGAGCGGGCGGATGCCAAGACGGTGACCGAGATCGAGGGCATTTCCACTCTATAATTAAAACAGACGTGTTAGCGCCATGATGACTTGTTCATGCAAGCACAGAGCTCCTCAGAGGTAACCTTGGCGAATAAGCATCTTTTGGAAAGAGTTGCGGCCTCGTTTTGCCTCGCGCTCCTGCTGGTATTCCTTACGCTGAAGGTGCACGGTACCAAATGGTTATGGGCAGCACAGTAGGACAACCCCGGACTATCCCCGAACCACACAAAGCATCCAACCCATCCGTCAGCGCCGCCATGACCGCGACGCCTAGCGAGCTGAAGCGATATGAAAACCGAGACAGATTTATTTCTGTCTCTTATACACATCTCCGAGCCCACGAGACGGACTCCTATCT
>CAJXOQ010000288.1 GCA_913057975.1 uncultured Marinobacter sp. | reverse complement strand
TATTCGTCGGCAGCGTCAGATGTGTATAAGAGACAGTCTATGTACAGGTACTCGACCCAGCGGACGTCCGCAATACGCAACTTCTGATTCACCGGGCCGCCGACGACCTCAAACGTGATAACTCCTGGCTCTATTTGGGCTTCCAGCGCCGCGTGCGCCGCCTGGCCACAGGCCAGGTTACCGATGCCTTTCTCGGTTCGGACCTGATGATCGAAGACTTCGAGGGCTACAACGGCCGCATTTCCGACATGGACTGGACCTATAAGGGCACCCGTTACATGCTGATGCCGTTCTACAACCACAACGAGCTGAAGCTGGACGAAGAAACCCACAGCGACAGCAATGGTTACCAGGTGGTGGCTTTCAGTGGCAAGGGCGGCTGTTTCCCGGACATCACCTGGCAGCTCAGAAAGGTGTACGAAGTGGAGGCGAAACCGGTGGATGAAAGCCATCCGCTGTCGAAACGTATCCACTACATGGACGCCCAGACGTTCACCATTCCCCGCACCGTCGCCTATGACCGTAAGGGCAGCCTGTGGAAAACCTTCACCATCGGACAGGCCCATCCAGACCACCACCTGCCCAAGAACGAGGGTACCGGTGTATCCATTGACGACAGCTTCAGCATGATCGACGTGCAGGCCAGCCACTGCACAACAGGCCAGTTCAAGGGTCAGGTCGACCCTGAATTGTCACGCCCCAGCATGTTCAACGTACAGCATCTCCGCGCAACCGGCAGTTAAGGCTGTTGCTACCTCTTTGGGCCCGCTTTGCGGGCCCTTTTTTTACCTGAGCATACTTATAAGGTCAGTTCGCCCATGCTGTTAAGCCATGAGAGGTTATCTCCATCAGCTTCGGGCACGTTACCTAGCACCTATCAGAAATGAATAACCGTCCGGATACTCTTCCCCTCATGCATCAACTCAAACGCCTCGTTGATGTCCTCCAGGGTCATGTTGTGGGTGATGAACACATCCAGCGGAATATCCCCTTTCTCGGCCTTTTCCACAAAACCTGGCAGCTCCGTCCGGCCCTTCACGCCACCAAACGCGGAGCCTTTCCAGACCCGGCCGGTGACCAACTGGAACGGACGAGTACTGATTTCCTCGCCGGCGCCGGCCACGCCGATGATGATGGATTCACCCCAGCCCTTGTGGCAGCACTCCAGGGCGGAGCGCATCACATTGACGTTGCCGATACACTCAAAGGAGTAGTCGACACCGCCGTCGGTCATTTCAACGATTACTTCTTGGATCGGCTTGTCGTAATCCTTGGGGTTCACTACATCCGTGGCGCCCAGCTGTTTGGCGATATCGAATTTGCCGGGGTTGATGTCGATGGCGATGATGCGGCTGGCCTTGGCCATGGTGGCGCCGATGATCGCCGCCAGGCCGATACCACCAAGGCCGAAGATGGCAACCGTTGCGCCCTCTTCCACCTTGGCGGTGTTCAATACCGCGCCAATGCCGGTGGTGACGCCGCAACCCAGCAGGCAGACTTTCTCCAGCGGTGCGTCCTTGGGAATTTTCGCCAGGGAGACTTCCGGCAGCACGGTGTATTCGGAGAAGGTGGAGCAACCCATGTAATGGTAGATAGGCTCACCCTTGTAGGAGAAGCGGGAGGTGCCGTCCGGCATCACGCCCTTGCCCTGGGTTTCGCGTACGGAGCCACACAGGTTGGTCTTGCCGGAGGTGCAGAATTTACACTGGCCGCATTCGGCCGTGTATAGAGGAATCACGTGATCGCCCACTTCGACGGAGGTGACACCTTCTCCAACGGCCTCAACAATGCCACCGCCTTCGTGGCCCAGGATGGCCGGGAAATTCCCCTCGGAATCGGCGCCGGACAGTGTGTAGGCGTCTGTGTGGCAGACGCCGGTGGCAACGATACGCACCAGCACCTCCCCTTTCTGCGGCGGGGCAACGTCCACTTCCACAATTTCCAGCGGTTTGTTGGGGGCAAACGCCACTGCGGCACGGGATTTAATCACTGGCAGACTCCTTGAACGTGGTACGGAATAAAATGTCTCGGGTTTTACGGGTTTGACGCTTACTAGACGACCGGTCTAATATACCAGCCATGACATCGAACGACACCCGCAATCACATCATCCACACCGGCGCCGACCTGATTGGTCAAAAAGGCTTCGGCGCGACGGGCATCAATGCCGTGCTGACCGCCGCCGGTGTACCCAAAGGGTCGTTCTACCATTACTTTAGCAGCAAGAACGATTTCGGGTTGGCTGTCATCGACACCTTTGCGCAGGAATACGACACCAAGCTGGATTTGATTCTGAACGACCACAGCCGCTCGGGCGTGGATCGCTTAAGGGCCTATTTCGACGCCGGGCTGGAAACCATGACCAGCTGCGAATTCACCCGGGGCTGCCTGATTGGCAATCTTGGCCAGGAACTGGCCGGGCAGAACGAAACCTTCCGCAGGCGCCTGGACACCGTTTTCCAGGGTTGGGAAAAACGCTTTGAGCGTTGTGTTGAAGAGGCTCGCCAGGCCGGCGATATCGATGCATCCATCGACCCTGCCGACGTCGCCAGCTTTCTGCTTTCCGGCTGGGAAGGCGCCATTCTCAGAGCCAAGGTTCTGAAGTCTACCGAGCCCATGGAGCGGTTTGTGCGGGTCTTTTTCCGCCAATGTCTTGGCCTTCACTGAACGCCCACATTTTTTTCAGTCATTCCTAGTAGACTGGTCTAATTACACTCAGTTAATCCTCAAGGAGAGTGATCAATGAACAACGTAAACGACGCACTGTTTCAACCGCACGATCTCGGCACCCTGACGCTGCCCAACCGCGTTCTGATGTCTCCCCTGACCCGTTCGCGCTCCAGCCAACCTGGAGACTGTCTCTTATACACATCTGACGCTGCCGACGAATAGAGAGGTGTAGATC
>CAJXOQ010000287.1 GCA_913057975.1 uncultured Marinobacter sp. | reverse complement strand
CTATTCGTCGGCAGCGTCAGATGTGTATAAGAGACAGATCTTCAGCAGTCAACAGAAACACACCGTCGCCGCCATTCTCAAATTCCAGCCAGGTAAACGGAATATCCGGATAGGCTTCCTGCAACGCCACCCAGCTATTCCCGACCTCAACAATCAAGAGGCCACCCGGGTTCAGGTAATCGGCTGCCCTCGCGAGTATCCGATGAGCGATGTCCAGCCCATCTCCCCCGGCAGCAAGGCCAAGTTCCGGTTCGTGGCCATACTCCGCCGGCATATCCGCAATATCGTCAGCGTCCACATAGGGAGGATTGCTGAGGATGACATCGTATCGACCTTCAAGCCCATCGAACACATCGGACCGTACGGTGCTTACCCGGTCACCGACCTCGTGATAGTCGATGTTGACCGCCGCCACGTCGAGGGCGTCGGTAGAGATATCCGCAAGGTCCACCTCGGCATCCTCAAATATGCTCGCGGCTGCAATGCCAATACAGCCACTCCCAGTGCACAAGTCCAGGATCCTTCCCACGGGCTTGTTGCCTAGCCAAGGTTGCAACCCGCCTTGAATCAGCTCTCCCAATGGTGAACGCGGTACCAGCACGCGTTCATCCACATGAAATGGCAGCCCCATAAACCAGGCTTCACCCAACAAATAAGCCAAGGGAACCCTGTCGTCAATACGGCGTTGCATGCGATCAAGGATCAACGCTCGTTCTTCCCGGGTCAGCCGGGCATCCAGAAACAGGGTATTGTTTTCCAGAGGCAAATGGAGGCTGCGCATAACCAGTTGGACAGACTCATCCCACACGTTGTCCGTGCCGTGGCCAAAATAAAGCGGCGAATCGGCAAAGCGAGAAGAAACGTACCTCAGGTAGTCTCTGACGGTATGCAGGTCATCAATGGGGTTACTCACGCACGCTCATCCTGTTCGGAAATGATCAAGGCGCTGAATTATACGCTCTTTCCGGCACAGGCTGCAGCCCACCGTTGCAATTGCGGTTTAGAGGTCATATCGCCATCGGGCCAGAGCTGTTCTGATTCTCTTCATATCTGTCCAACGCGGCGGCCATGCGTTCCCGTCCAAGCTGAATCAGTTCCGGTGCCTTGTGGTAGTCATAGCTGCGGCTGGCGTTCTTGGGAATGTTCACCAGCAAATCGGGTGGATACCCAGCGATCTTGTATTGTACCAAGGCGCTTTGCATGGTTTCGACGGTCAGGTTCATGACATCGAACTTACCAATACCCAGCTTATCCCAGTCAATAGTCTCGTGATCATCCTGATGTTTCTTCGGTTCCGATTTTATCGCGGGCGTCTTTTTATTGTGCTCGTTCTTCGCCACCGCCTTGCTGATTTTCTCTTCCGGTGAAGCCGACGAACCACCCTCTTTCTTGGTACTGAAGGTCTTCAGGGCATCCCAGTCAAACCAGCGGGAGGCCTTGTCACGGATTTTTTCGACCCATTCCTCGGTATCATCGTCGTCAGGGTTTGCAAACGCCGCATCCGGCAATCGCCGCCCGCGGTCATCTTCGCCACTGAGGTTTACGGCCACAATCATATCGGCATGGGAGGAAATGGTCGGAATGATCGGCAGTGGATTGAGCAAGGCGCCGTCCACCAGCACGCGGCCATTCAACACCAGAGGCGTCACCACACTGGGTATGGCAACCGACGCCCGGATAGCCTGATCCAGCGGCCCTTCCTGAAACCAGATTTCCTTATGGGCAAGGAGATCCGTCGCCACAGCCGTATAGGCGATCGGAAGGTCTTCAATTCGGGTATTCCCAATCATTTCCCGCACCACGGAGAATATCTTTTCTCCACGAATGGCGCCGACGGAGCTAAAAGTCACATCCAGCAGCTTCAGCACATCGAACTGACCCAGACCGGTTACCCAGTCCTTGTAATCCTTCATCTTGCCGGCTGCAAACACGCCCCCGATCAAGGCTCCCATGGAACAGCCGGAAATGGCGACAATGTCGTAGCCTCTTTCCACCAATATCTCAATCGCGCCTATATGGGCGTAGCCCCTGGCCCCGCCACTACCAAGAGTCAGCGCAACGGTCTTGCCCTTACCGGGGGCAGCCGGCCGGACATCGCCTTTCTCGGACGTCGACTGAGCTGCGGATATACCGGTGCTCGTGACAATCTGAGAGATATCGTCTGCTGGCTTCTGCTCTTCATCCTGAAGCTCGGTCTCGGATGGCCCGTTCATCCCCATCACTTCGTAATCACCATCACTTCAACCCGGTCACCTTGACGGTCGGGATTTGGTATCACAACCGTGGGGCCAACCGTAATGATCATCTGGCGGCTTTCGGAAACACCACTTTTGGCCAATACCTGAGAAAGTGACTGCGCTGCGGCCTCTGCCCGCTCCATAGACGCTTCCAGGGTTTCATTATCCTTGAGCTGGGAATAGGCCGTCAGCACTACTCGGGCTTCAGCCTCGCCAGCCCAGTCATTGATGATGCGCCGGTCGGCACCGCTCCACTCAAAGCGGTAGGTGATGCCACCCTGCCAGGGCACAATCACCGGCCCCTTGATTCTGGCGCTTTCGTTGCCCATGCCGGGAATATCGGTTCCCTGAGGGGCGACCAAATGCTCAACCCAGACAAACTGACGCTGGTTGGCGCGGGTAACCGTATACACCAGCGTCAGCCACGGCTGGCCGTTCTCATCGACCGAACCGGCAACAAGATAGTCCTGATTGTTGTCCCGCCCATAGAGACTGGATTGATCGAAAATCTGGTTGGCCCAGACGTTACTGCGCCCGCAATTCCTTCCGGAACATTCAAACAATATCTGGGCGCCACGGGCCTGCAATTCCCTTAGATAGTGATCGCGAGCCTCTTCCCGGTTGGCACCGCCCTGGACTTCATATAACCTGTCTCTTATACACATCTGACGCT
>CAJXOQ010000286.1 GCA_913057975.1 uncultured Marinobacter sp. | reverse complement strand
GAGATAGGAGTCCGTCTCGTGGGCTCGGAGATGTGTATAAGAGACAGCTGCTGCGGTTCGGCGGTTTCCTGCTGATTCTGCTGTCGGCCACCAGTCTATTGTCGCTCTATTCGGTGTTCGGGCTAGGGGTGACGTCCGGCGGGGTGCTAGGCGCTGCGGTGTCCGAAGCTATGGTGCGCTTTTTCAACCTGCCGGCCACGACCCTGCTGCTCATCGCAATTTTCCTGTTTGCGCTGACGGTCAGCACCGGGCTGTCCTGGTTCTGGTTGATGGATCAGGTTGGCAACCTGACGCTCCGTACCGTTAACAGCACCAAGAATCTGTTCTCCTCTTCCGGCAAGGAAAAGCCCAAGCCAGCGGCTAAAGCCCCGGCCGCGCCCGAACCTGCGAAGAAGCCACCAGAGCCCCCCACGGTGCGGGACAAGGTGGTAACCCAAAAATCTCCTGCGACAGGCAAATCCTGGTGGCGGCGCCTGCTGGGCCTAAGGCCCAGAGCCGATAAAGCCAAAGCATCAACACCCCGCCCGGAGCGAAAAGAGCCGGGCCTGGAAGGAATACTGCCAGTTGATGATGCCGAACCGGCGCGGCTGGAAAGCTTCAGCTCCCAGGATGACACGACACCGGTGGCCAAACCGTCGGCAAAGGGGAATTCCAAGCCTCCCGGGAAATCCCTGAAAATATCTCCATTCAAGCGGGATGATCAGTCCGCTGGCGGCACCAATGGCGTCAAAAGCAAGCAGGCGTCTCTGCTGGAAGACATTGAAAGCACCATTCCGCCCATTACCCTTCTGGACCCGCCGGAGGAGCACAAGGAAAGGGGCTATTCCGAGGAGTCGCTTCAACACATGTCGCGGTTGCTGGAAGAAAAGCTCGCGGATTTCGGCGTTTCCGTGGAAGTGGTCGAGGTTAACCCGGGGCCAGTTATTACCCGGTTTGAGATAAAACCCGCGCCCGGCGTCAAGGTCAGCAAGATTTCCAATCTGGCGAAGGATCTTGCCCGTTCCCTGGCGGTCCTCAGTGTTCGCGTGGTTGAGGTGATTCCGGGCAAGTCGGTAGTGGGGATCGAGATACCAAACGAAGAACGGGAAATGGTCCGGCTCAGTGAGGTGTTGAACGCCCGGGTGTTCCAGGACTCTTCGTCTGCCTTGACCCTGGCGTTGGGTAACGATATTGGCGGCAATCCAATGGTGGCCAATCTGGCGAAGATGCCCCACCTGCTGGTGGCCGGCACCACCGGTTCCGGCAAGTCGGTGGGCGTCAACGCCATGATACTGAGCATGCTGTTGAAAGCCACTCCCGAAGAAGTTCGTTTCATCATGGTCGACCCCAAGATGCTTGAATTGAGCATCTATGATGGTATTCCGCATCTGTTGGCGCCGGTGGTCACCGATATGAAAGACGCGGCCAACGCGCTGCGTTGGTGTGTGGCGGAAATGGAGCGCCGGTATCGGCTGTTGGCGAGCCTGGGAGTACGCAACCTGGCTGGCTACAACCGTAAGGTTAGGGATGCAGCCGCAGCAGGTGAACCACTGCTCGATCCGACCTGGAAACCGGATGAGTACCTGGCGGACGACGAGCAGGAACGCCCTGAACTGGAAACCCTGCCGTTCATCGTGGTGGTCATCGACGAATTTGCCGACATGATGATGATCGTCGGCAAGAAGGTCGAGGAGCTTATTGCGCGAATCGCCCAGAAAGCCCGTGCCGCAGGCATCCACCTCGTCCTGGCGACGCAACGGCCGTCTGTGGACGTTATCACCGGCTTGATCAAGGCCAACATTCCGACCCGGATGTCGTTCCAGGTGTCGTCCAAGATCGATTCCCGCACGGTACTGGACCAGGGCGGTGCGGAGCAGTTGTTGGGGCACGGTGACATGCTCTACCTGCCCCCGGGCTCCGGGCTGCCGGTGCGGGTGCATGGCGCCTTCGTCGACGATGACGAAGTCCACCGCGTTGTCAGTGCCTGGAAGGATCGCGGCGAGCCCGTTTATGTGGACGATGTACTGAACGGGGCCGAAGGCGAGAACCTGCCTGGCGTGCCTAACCTGAGCGAAGGTGGGGGCGACAGTGAGGGAGATGCGCTATTCGATGAGGCGGTTGCCTTTGTCACCGAAGGTAGGCGGGTGTCAATTTCATCCGTACAGCGTAAATTCAAGATCGGCTATAACCGGGCCGCCAACCTGGTCGACGCCATGGAAGCATCCGGTGTGGTCAGCGCAGCCGGGCACAATGGCGCCCGGGAAGTTCTGGCACCACCGCCACCGAGAGATTAGGAGTAGCGATTCATGAGAGTTTCAGCAAAAGCCCTTTGGTTGATCACCGCGTTTTCCGCCCTGATATCGGTGGGCACGCCAGCCATGGCGGAAGATGCCAGTGCAAAGGCCGCAGCGGATCTGTCTGCGTTGCTCAAGAATTACGAATCCTTCCAGTCTGATTTTATTCAGATCGTGGTTAACGAAAACGGCAATCGCGTTCAGGAGAGCCGTGGCTCCCTGAAGGCCAAACGTCCTGGGTTGTTCTACTGGGAAACCCGGAAACCCCATTCACAGTTCGTCGTCAGTAATGGTGAAACCGTGGAAGTCTACGATCCGGACCTGGAACAGGTCACGATCCACAATCTCGACGATCGAGTGCAATCCACACCCGCGCTTTTACTGAGCGGTGAGGTGGATAATCTGGAGGATACCTACAGGGTGTCCGGTCGCCAGATAGGCGACAACACCCGTGAATTTACTCTGGAGCCAAGAAGCCCGGACTCCCTCTTTACGTCCCTCAGGCTGACGTTCTTCAAGGGTGAGCTCCAGGAGATGCGTATGCAGGATTCTCTGGCACAGCTCAGCGTACTGAGTTTCGACCGGATCAGGCCTGTCTCTTATACACATCTCCGAGCCCACGAGACGGACTCCTATCTC
>CAJXOQ010000285.1 GCA_913057975.1 uncultured Marinobacter sp. | reverse complement strand
GCCGGACACCGTGCCGCCGGGGCGCAGATGTTCTTCAGCAACCTCCAGCTTCATTTCAGCCCAGCCGTCGCCCAGCTCCTGCAGGGTGCCGTAGCGGGCACCCTGGGGAAACTGCTCGGCGAGGAAGGCCTGCAGTTCCTCGAAGGTGACAATCATCCCTGTTTCTCTTCCTTAGCCTGGTTGCGCAGAACAAAGCGCTGGATCTTGCCACTGGGGGTTTTCGGCAGCTCATCCACGAATTCGATTTCACGTGGATAGGCGTGGGCGGAAAGGCGATGGCGAACCAGCTCCTGCAATTCATCCTTCAGGGCATCTTCGCTTTCCGGCTCCTGGTCACCCTTGATAACCACATAAGCCTTGATGATAGAGCCCCGCTTCTCGTCGGGCTTCGCCACCACACCAGACTCGGCCACCGCCTTGTGCTCCAGCAGGGTGCTTTCCACATCGGCCGGGCCCACACGGTAACCAGCAGTGGTGATAATGTCATCGTCACGACCGCTGAATGAGAAGCAGCCACCGCCGTGATTCACCACCATATCGCCGGTGAGATAGTAGTCATTCACGAACGGGTCTTTCTCGCCCCAGGTGTAGCCGTCAAAGTGGAACAATGGCGAGGCCTTCACATCCACTGCCAGTTGGCCGATCTCACCTTCGCCCACGACTTCGTTTTTCTCATTGAGGGCAACGACTTTATGACCGGGAGAGGAATATCCCATGGAGCCCTGGCGCACCGCGTGATCAAGGCCGTGGAAGTTACAGCAGGTCATTCCGGTTTCGGTCTGGCCGTAGTGGTCCTTGACCGGGCAGAAATGACGCCGCTCAATCCAGCTCACCACTTCCGGGTTCAGCGGCTCACCGGCACTGCTGGCCACCCGCAGGCCAAGGTTCTCACCTTCCGGCAGGACGTGGTCATTGGCCTTCAGCAACCGATAGGCGGTCGGTGCCGCCGCCAGATTGGTGATCTTGTATTTGCGGATCATGTCGTAGGTGGTTTCCGGGGTAAACGCGCCCGGGTTGAAATGGGTGGCATGCCCCATCAGCAACGGGCCCACCACGGCGTAGTAAAGACCGTAGGCCCAGCCTGGATCAGCCACGTTCCAGAACACGTCATCATCCCGCAGGTCGATGGCATACTTCATGTATACGTAAAACGCCAGCAATGCCTTGGCAGGAACCGCTACGCCCTTGGATTTACCAACCGTACCCGAGGTAAACATCTGCAGGAAAGGATCACCACCCTTGATCAATACCGGCTCGAACTGGCCAGACTGCTCTGCCAGCGTCTTATCAAAGTCCGGGATATCGCCGCTGACTTCGGCGGCGTTCACGCACACCACCGGCGCGCAGTCCTTGACCTCGGTAAGCTTCGGATAGTTGACGGGATCAGTCACCACCAGTTTGGTGCTGGCGCGCTCGAAACGATACTCGATGGCACCGGGGCCGAAGGCAGTGAACAGTGGTTGGTAAACGGCGCCAGCGCGCAGCGCGCCGGCAATGACAATCAGCAGCTCGGGGCTGCGGGGCAGCAAGGCAGCAACCCGGTCACCCTTGCCGATACCCTTGGAGGTGAGGTAGTTCGCAAAACGGGCGGATTGTTCTTTAAGTTCGGCGAAGGTCAGCTTGCCGGAACCGCCGTCAGCTTTCTCGTAATATAGCGCAACCCTTTGAGGGTCCTCCGCCCACTTGTCACAGATTTCCGTACAGACGTTCAGGCCATTGTTCAGATTTCCCTCCAGGATCTCGGCTTCGAGGCTGGCGGGGTCGAAATTGTCGTAGACCGATTGGTAATCCGGGAGACTCATAATCCAGTCCTTTTATTGTTGTGGAAAATTCTGACTTCAATGTTTATCACAGGCTATAGTTTACGTAAAGGTAAACTTTAAGCTAAAAATAAACGCCCTCAAAACCCGCTGGCATGAACGAAATGTCCAACCATGCGTTCTGAAGGCGCTGGTACTCAGCCCTACCCGCGGTAATAGAACTTCTGGATACTGGAGAAGTCCAGCCCGCCGTTACCCTCATTGGCATGGAGCGCAAACAGGTTACGGGCCAATGATCCCATGGGAATGGGAGCCTGATTCTTAACGGCATTGTCGAAGGCCAGCCCCAGGTCCTTGTTCATCAGGTTCACCAGGAAGCCGCCCTCATAGTCACGGGACGCCGGCACACCCTCCATGACCCCCGGCCAGGGGTTGTAGACATTCAGCGCCCAGTTGCCACCGGAACTCTGCTTCATGATCTCCGACAGCACCGCAGGGTCCAGACCGTTCTTTACACCCAGCGCCAATGCTTCGCTAGTACCGCTCATAAGGATGGCTAGCAGCATGTTATTGCAGATCTTGGCAACTTGCCCGGAACCGTGGGGGCCAGCGTGGAAGATGTTCTTGCCCATGCCTTCAAGAATGGGTTTGGTGCGCTCGAATGCATCCGCCTCACCACCGCAAATAAAGGTCAGCGTGCCTGCCTTGGCGCCACCAACACCACCTGAGACCGGTGCATCCATAAACGTGATACCGGCCGCCACGGCTGCTTCGGCTACACCTTTCGCGGTTTCCGGCGCAATGGTGGAGGAATCGATCACCAGCGTTGTGGATGGCAGGTTTTTCAACAGCCCGTTGTCACCGAGGTAAACCGCTTCCACGTGCTGGCCCGCAGGTAGCATGGAAATCACCACCTCGGCACCTTCCACCGCTTCCTGGATCGTCGCCGCGGATTTCGCGCCTTCGCTGGTGAGTGCCTTGACCGCCTCGGAAGACAGATCAAACACCGTCAGGTCGTGGCCTGCCTTGACGAGGTTAGCGGCCATGGGACCACCCATGTTGCCAAGACCGATAAACGTGATAGTCGCCATATTGTTGTTCTCCATTTTTGATCAGTGTTGGTCCTGTCTCTTATACACATCTCCGAGCCCACGAGACGGACTCCTATCTCG
>CAJXOQ010000284.1 GCA_913057975.1 uncultured Marinobacter sp. | reverse complement strand
TATTCGTCGGCAGCGTCAGATGTGTATAAGAGACAGCATCGTATCTGGAGTGGGTGGAAGCTGTCGCAAAGGCGATGTCTGAGGGGTGAATCGCCCCGGCAAGGCCCGCAAGCCCTGCCGGGAAAAAGCGGATAGGTTCAGTCTTCCAATTCGCCCATTCCGGTAATGTTGAAGCCGGCGTCAACATACATGATTTCACCGGTAATGCCGCTGGCCATGTCGGAACACATGAAAGCAGCGGCGTTGCCCACTTCGTCAGTGGTCACGTTGCGACGAAGCGGTGCCCGCCTGGCGTTTTCGGCCAGCATACGGCGGAAACTCTTGATGCCAGAGGCCGCCAGGGTTCTGATCGGCCCCGCTGAGATGGCATTCACCCGAATACCATCACGCCCCAGGCTGCCGGCCATGTAGCGAACGTTCGCCTCAAGGGAAGCCTTGGCCAGTCCCATGACGTTGTAGTTCTGCAGTACTTTTTCCGCACCCAGGTAGCTAAGGGTCAGCAGGGAGCTGTTTTCATGCATCATCTTGCGACCAGCCTGGGCCAGGGCAACAAAGCTGTAGGAACTGATGTCGTGGGCGATGCGGAAGCCTTCCCGCGTGGTGACGTCCACGTAGTTGCCATCCAGCTCATTGGCCGGGGCGTAACCGACAGAGTGGACAATAATGTCAATGTCGTCCCAGTGCTTGCCGAGTTCGGTGAACACAGCTTCTATTTCGTCATCGCTGGCGACATCGCAGGGGAAAATCAGCGAACTGCCCCAGCCTTCGGCAAATTTCTCTACCCGGGACTTGAGCTTTTCATTCTGGTAGGTGAATGCTAACTCGGCGCCCTGCTTGGCAAAGGCTTCCGCGATGCCATAAGCGATGGAGTGTTTGCTTGCAACGCCGACAATCAGTGCTTTTTTGCCACTGAGTAATCCCATAACGATTCTCCCTGTGTTTCAGTTTAAGGCATTATCCATGAACCGCAGCGGTGCGGGTAACGCTCAATTGGTCGTAGTGATCGGGCGTGGGCCTGTCGCTGCCCTCTATTGGCTGTAGAACAGGGCCGCCCCTAGCAGTTCACGGGTGTAATCGTGCTTTGGTGTATTGAATATCTCGGCGGCATCGCCGTATTCCACGACCCGACCGTCCTTGAGTACCAGCAATTTATGGCTCAGCGCCCGGACCACGGCCAGATCGTGGCTGATAAACACATAGCTTAGACCATATTTGTCCTGTAGATCCCGTAGCAGGTTAATCACCTGCTTTTGCACGGTCCGGTCCAGGGCAGAGGTGGGTTCGTCCAGGATGATGAGCTCGGGCTGCAAAACCAGCGCCCGGGCAATGGCGATGCGTTGGCGCTGGCCACCCGAGAACTCATGGGGATAGCGGTGACGGGCCTGTGGGTCGAGGCCGACGTCTGTGAGCGCCTGTATGACTCTTCGGTCCTGCTCTTCGGGTGTCGCCGGTACGTGTATCTCCAGGCCTTCCCGCACGATCTCGGCGACTGACATTCGCGGGCTAAGGCTGCCGAAGGGATCCTGGAAAACGATCTGGATACGGCTGCGCCATGGCCGGAACTGTTTCTGGTCGAGTTGGCCGAGTTCTTCACCACCGAGCCGAATACTGCCGCGACTGGAGGTAAGTTTCAGCAGGGCGTGGCCGATGGTGGTCTTGCCGCTTCCGCTTTCACCAACAATACCCAGGGTTTCGCCTTCGGTGAGCGAGAAGCTGACGTCGTCGACCGCCTGAAACCATGACTGCGGCCGACCAAACAGGCTTTTGCGGGTGACGAAGCGAACATCAAGATTGCTCACATCCAGCAGCGACCTGTTGTCGACCATCGTGCCCGACGGCGAGGCCGGAGGCTCTGCGTCCAGCAAGCTTCGGGTATAAGCATGCTGTGGGGCTTCAAACAGCTGTGCTGTCGGTGCCTCCTCGATCAGTTGGCCCTGTTCCATCACCACGACATGGTCTGCGTAGCGCCGCACGATGGACAAGTCGTGGGTAATCAGCAAGATCGCCATACCCAGTTTGTGTTGCAGGTCCTTCAACAACTCCAGTACCTGCTTCTGGACCGTGACGTCGAGTGCTGTTGTGGGCTCGTCTGCGATCAGCAGGTCCGGCTCATTGGCGAGGGCCATGGCAATCATCACCCGCTGCTTCTGACCGCCGGAGAGCTGATGAGGGTAGCTCGTCAATCGCTCCTCAGGCGAGGGGATACCGACCAACTCCAATAGCTCCACGCAACGGGCACGGGCCTGTGGGCCACGCATCCCCTTATGCAGGGCAAGGGTTTCACTGATCTGCTTTTCCACTGTGTGCAGCGGATTGAGCGAGGTCATTGGCTCCTGGAAAATCATGCTGACGTGACGCCCGCGGATCTGTCGAAGGCGCTTCTGACTGGCCTTCAACATGTCCTCTCCCTGGAACAGGATGGCGCCGGACGGATAGCTGGCGTGGCGTTCGTCGAGAAGCCGGAGAATCGACAGGGCGGACACGGACTTCCCGGAACCGCTTTCTCCCACCAGAGCGACAGTTTCACCATTGTCGATGCTCAGCGACAATTGATCCACAGCCTGAATGGTGTCATCAAAACGTATGGACAGATCCCGGATTTCCAGCAGTTGCGACATATCAGTTCTTTCTCGGATCGAAGGCATCACGGACGGCTTCACCGACAAATACCAGCAGCGTCAACATGATGGACAGGGACACAAACGCCGATATACCCAGCCACGGGGCATGAAGGTTGGATTTCCCCTGGGCGATCAGCTCGCCCAGGGAGGGTGACCCGGACGGCAGGCCAAAGCCCAGGAAGTCCAGCGACGTCAGCCCGGTGATCGCGCCGGTCAGGATGAACGGTAGAAAGGTGAGGGTGGCCACCATAGCGTTGGGGAGGATATGGCGGAACATGATCTGTCTCTTATACACATCTCCGAGCCCACGAGACGGACTCCTATCTCG
>CAJXOQ010000283.1 GCA_913057975.1 uncultured Marinobacter sp. | reverse complement strand
AGATAGGAGTCCGTCTCGTGGGCTCGGAGATGTGTATAAGAGACAGATTCTGATCGATCTGGACCGGGATATCTGGGGTTACATCTCTCTGGGCTACTTCAAGCAGAAAACCGTGGAAGGCGAAGTGGGCTCGTCCACCATGCCCCATAAGGTCAATCCAATTGATTTCGAGAACTCTGAAGGCAACCTGGGCATCGCCAACGCCCTGTTCAGCCACCTGTCTGCCAAGCTGCCGATTTCCCGTTGGCAGCGTGACCTGACCGACTCAACCGTTCTGCGCAACCTCGGCGTGGGTTTCGCACACAGCCTGATTGCCTACGAGGCCTCCCTGAAAGGCCTGGGCAAGCTGGAAATCAACCCGGCACGCCTGGACGAGGACCTGGATCACGCCTGGGAAGTGCTGGCGGAGCCGATCCAGACCGTTATGCGCCGGTACAACATCGAGAAGCCCTACGAAAAGTTGAAGGCGCTGACCCGTGGCAAAGCCATGACACCGGATGTGATCAAGACCTTTGTGGAGTCACTGGAAATTCCTGATGCCGCCAAGGCGGAACTGATGGAACTCACTCCCGGCTCTTACATTGGCAACGCCACGCAACAGGCACGGGATATCTGAACCATGCAACTGCCCGGCGGAATGCCCGCCCAGGAGTTCCTGCGGGACTACTGGCAAAAAAAACCACTGGTCATCCGCCAGGCCTTTGCGGGCTTTGAGTGCCCTGTCTCGGCCGACGAACTGGCAGGACTGGCCTGTGAGGACGCTGTTGAATCGCGGATTGTGATAGAGGACGACAACGGCAAACCCTGGCAGTTGCACAACGGCCCTTTCGAGCCCGAGCGTTTCAGCAAACTGCCAGACAGCCACTGGACACTGCTGGTTCAGGGTCTTGACCACTGGGTTCCTGACTTTGCGGACCTGCTGGACGAATTCCGCTTCGTACCCAACTGGCGGCTGGATGACATCATGGCGAGCTACGCGCCAAAGGGTGGCAGCGTAGGCCCCCACTACGATCAGTACGATGTCTTCCTTCTGCAAGCCGAGGGGCACCGTCGTTGGACCTTTGGCGGCCATTGTGACCACACCTCGCCGCGCGTGGACGGTACGCCGCTACGAATCCTGAGCAGTTGGGACGGCGAGGAAACGGTAACCCTGGCACCGGGAGACATGCTGTACCTGCCACCGGGCGTTGGTCATCACGGGGTCGCCGAGGACGACTGCATTACCCTGTCTATCGGGTTCCGCGCACCTACGGTCGACGATGTACTGACAGGCTTCACCGACTTCCTGTGCAGCCGCTCCGATGCCTCTGACCATCTGGATGATCCGGACCTGAAGGTCCAGGACAACCCCGGCGCCATCAAGCCCGACGTTATCCATCGGCTTGACCACCTCATCCGCGACCAACTCAGTGATCAACGCCAGTTGGCACTCTGGTTCGGCCAGTACTCAACGGCGCCCAAGAGTCTGGAAATCGTTGTGCCCGCGGAAGAACCAGTCACACCAGAATTGCTGGGTGAGTTAATTGCGGCCGGCAACCCATTGCGCTGGAACGAAGGCTCACGTTTCGCCTACCATGACTTCGAGGACGAAACAGCCCTGTTCGTGGACGGGGAGCAGTTCCTGCTTCGGGGCGAAGCACGGCCCCTGGCACCCCTTCTTTGTGCCGGCGCTCGTCCGGACATGGGCGCACTGGCCAGCTTTGCTGGTGACGATGCCATACAGGGTCTTCTGAGCACTCTCGTCAACCAGGGCTCTCTGTACTTTGACTGACATCTGACTGAAACCTGGGGGAAGGCAGCATGAACGTAAGGGTTCGAAAGTACAGCTGGCAACTGGCGCCGGCCGATGTCCGGAACATCCGTCAGACCGTATTCGTGGACGAGCAAAAAGTCCCACCAGAACTGGAGTGGGACGACACCGACGAAATTGCCGACCACTACCTGATGGTATTGCCCGACAACACCCCCGCTGGCGTCGCCCGCCTGTTCTCCACGCTGGAGGAAACCGCACACATCGGCCGCATGGCTATCCTTCCGGCGCACCGTGGCAAGGGCCTGGGTGAAGTCCTGCTGCGCCATCTTGTCTCCGAAGCCTCAGAGCGGTTCACCGAGCTGCAACTTTCCGCCCAGGAGCACGCCATCCCCTTCTACCAACGCTCGGGTTTTCACGTGTGCTCCGACCTCTACGATGACGCCGGCATCCCCCATGTCGACATGCGCTGCCTGGCTCCGACGCAGGTGAACGACGCCTACTCAACCCGCGAGAACCCCATGTTGTTGGGTGAAGACCGGGACGCCTGGCTGTTTGACCGTGAGAACGCCATGGTAGAACTGATCGACTCCCTGGCTGGCCAGGCACGTCAGCGGCTTTGGTTGTATGACCGAGTGCTGGACCATGATCTCTATGACCGCCTGCGTTTCCGGGAACTGATATCCGGCCTGGCCCGTCGACACCGGCTCAGTGACGTGCGGCTTCTGATCCACGATGACAAGCCGCTGGTCCAGCACCGGCACCAGATTGTTGAACTGATGCGCCGCCTACCCAGCCGGATTGAACTGAGACTGGTGAACGAGGATTATCCGGTGGACGACCAACCCTTCCTGCTCGCGGACCGCGAAGGCGTGGTTTACCGGCATGACTTCTACAAGCCGGAAGGCTTTGCAACGTTTGCCAACAGCGGCCGAGTCAAACAGTTGGCTGAGTCGTTCCAGCGCATGTGGGATGCTGGAAGGAGCTCTCTGGAACTGCGAGAACTACCGCTCTGAGTGGCGGATACCGGGCACCCTGGTGGATTCAAACTGTGCTCCGAACGGGGCAAATTCCGCATCTACCTCTTCCGCCACCTCGGCAATCAGCTTACGTAACCACTGGTGATCCGTGTTGTGTTGCAACAAAGGGCTCCAGGCCATTTTGAGCTCGAACGGCGGTATCTCGAACGGCGGCACCTTAACCACCAGGTTGGCATTGTCTTTTTGCAACCAGGCCGCCCGGCACGGCAGCTGTCTCTTATACACATCTGACGCTGCCGACGAATAGAGAGGTG
>CAJXOQ010000282.1 GCA_913057975.1 uncultured Marinobacter sp. | reverse complement strand
AGATAGGAGTCCGTCTCGTGGGCTCGGAGATGTGTATAAGAGACAGGTTCCGTACCCGTCACATGCGTCGGTTGGTGGGTAATGTTGGTATCGGCCATGTACGGTATCCCACGGCGGGCAGTTCCAGTTCGGCGGAAGCGCAGCCGTTTTACGTTAACAGCCCCTACGGTATTACCCTGGCCCATAACGGCAACCTGACCAACGCCGACGACCTTAGCCGTGATCTGTTTCGTACCGATCTCCGCCACATCAATACCAACTCTGATTCCGAAGTCCTGTTGAACGTGTTTGCCCATGAGCTTCAGAAGTTGGGTAAACTGGATCCGACCAAGGAAGAGATTTTTGCGGCCGTACGGGCCGTGCACAAACGCTGCCGCGGCGCCTATGCGGTTATCGCCATGATCACCGGGTACGGCATCGTCGGTTTCCGAGACCCCAACGGCATTCGCCCGGCCTGTTATGGTGTGCGCAAGACCGAAGAGGGTGAGGAGTACATGATTGCCTCCGAGAGCGTGGCGCTGAGTGCCGCGGGCTTCAAACTGGTGCGGGACATCGCGCCGGGTGAGGCGGTGTACATTGAAACCGACGGTACTCTCTATACCCAGCAGTGCGCTGAGGAAGCTCATCTTTATCCCTGTATATTCGAGCACGTGTACTTTGCCCGGCCGGATTCCATTATCGACAAGGTGTCAGTGTACAAGGCACGGCTGCGGATGGGGGAAACCCTGGCAGAGAAGGTTCTGCGGGAGCGTCCGAACCATGATATCGATGTGGTGATGCCGATCCCGGATACCAGCCGCACCTCTGCCATGCAGATGGCGCATCGCCTGGGGGTGAAGTTCCGTGAAGGCTTTATCAAGAATCGCTACATTGGCCGAACGTTTATTATGCCGGGCCAGAAGATGCGGAAGAAGTCCGTGCGCCAGAAGCTGAACCCGATCGATCTGGAGTTCCGGGGCAAGAACGTCATGCTGGTGGACGATTCCATCGTGCGGGGAACCACCTGCAAGGAAATCGTGCAGATGGCCAGAGATGCCGGTGCCCGTAAGGTTTACTTCGCGTCAGCAGCGCCCCCGGTTCGTTACCCCAATGTCTACGGCATTGATATGCCGTCGGTGAACGAGTTGATCGCCCACGACCGAAGTGTTCAGGAGATTGGCGAGCTCATCGGCGCGGACTGGTTGCTGTACCAAAATCTGGATGATCTCATTACCTGTGTAAATGACGTTAATCCGGAGATCGAGGGCTGGGAGTGTTCCGTCTTTACCGGCAATTACGTCACCGGTGATGTGGACGCAGCCTATCTCAATAAACTGGAGGCGGCCCGCAATGACGAGAACATGTCCCAGGCCGGCGCCGGAGATTCCTCCGACAACGGCATTATTGATCTGTATAACGACGAAGACTGATCCAGCATGGCCATAAACAGGAGCTTGTCATGACGTATAGCCGCGAAGAGCATGTTCTGATCCCCGAGTCGGATCTTGAGGGCATGGCGGTGGACACCCTCGCGGTCCGTGCCGGTCAGATCCGTACTGGTCAACTGGAGCACAGCGACGCGATTTTCCCAACGTCGAGTTTCGTCTATGGCAGTGCCGCCCAGGCCGCAGCGCGGTTTGGTGGTGAAGAGCCTGGCAATATTTATTCCCGTTTTACAAATCCGACGGTACAGGCGTTTGAGTCCCGTATCGCGGCGATGGAAGGTGGTGAACGTGCGGTCGCGACATCGTCCGGCATGGCGGCCATCCTCGCGACCTGCATGGCGTTGTTGAAAGCGGGCGATCATGTGATTTGCTCACGGGGGGTGTTTGGTACCACCAATGTCCTGTTCCAGAAGTACCTGGCGAAATTTGGTGTGGACACTACCTTTGTGGGCCTGACGGATATGTCGCAATGGCAGGCTGCGGTGCGTCCTGAAACCCGGATGCTTTTCATCGAAACGCCAACGAACCCATTGTGTGAAGTTGCTGATATGGAGGCGCTGTCCGGATTGGCTCGGGCGAATGACGCCTTGTTTGTCGTGGACAACTGTTTTTGTACACCCGTGCTGCAGCGCCCATTTGAGCATGGTGCCGATATCATCATTCACTCTGCCACCAAGTATCTGGATGGCCAGGGGCGCTGTGTCGGCGGTGTGGTTGTTGGTCCCAACAAGTTGATGGAGGAGGTTTACGGTTTCCTTCGTTCTGCCGGTCCCACCATGAGCCCATTTAACGCATGGGTTTTCCTTAAGGGCCTGGAAACCTTACCAATCCGTATGCGCGCCCATTGTGACAATGCGTTAGAGTTGGCAACGTGGCTTGAAGGGCAGGGCGCGGTGGACCAGGTATTCTATGCCGGTTTGCCTGACCATCCACAGCATGAACTGGCGAAACGCCAGCAAAGCGGGTTTGGTGGTGTCCTTGCCTTTACTGTCAAAGGTGGCCGGGAACAGGCATGGGCGTTCATCGATGCAACCCGGATGATCTCCATTACCGCCAATCTTGGCGACGTAAAAACCACGATTACCCATCCGGCTACAACCACGCACGGCCGCCTGTCCCCCGAAGACAAGCAACAGGCGGGCATTACCGAAAATCTGGTAAGGATCTCGGTGGGTATTGAAGCCATTGAGGATCTCAAGACCGATCTGCAACGCGGGTTTGAGGCTCTTGAAAATTACCGTCAGGGAACTGTCTGAGCATTCATGGCTGAGAGCGTAAAAGCAAAAAAATCCGGTGAGCTGACCGAAAAACAGGAGCGGTTCCGTCGCTTCCTGGCCCAGGGGGCCAGGGAAGGCGCGGTGATCGCCCTAATCGCCCTGTGCATTTACCTGGGAATGGCGCTGGTTACCTTCAGCCTTTCGGACCCTGGTTGGGCCAGCATCGGGCACGACACCAGTGTGCAAAATTACGCAGGCAGAACCGGTGCCTGGTTGGCCAGTCTTCTGCGTGACTTTTTCGGCCACGTCGCCTTTCTGTTTCCCGTAATGATCGCTGGCTATGCGTTAATGCTGATCCGCCGCCGCAATGATTCCATCGACATGCACCTGTCTCTTATACACATCTGACGCTGCCGACGAAT
>CAJXOQ010000281.1 GCA_913057975.1 uncultured Marinobacter sp. | reverse complement strand
GCTGTGGATACGATTGCGCCGATAGCCAGCGCCAAGCGTTTACGGTCTCGGTTTTTTGTTGTCATTGGTCTGTAGCTCCAGTTTTTCAGGCAAAGCTTCCCCATTGATGGAGAGAATCGCCATCGACATACACGTGTTTATCGGGAACGGGCGCTCCGGGATCTCCGAAGCGCTGGTTGTCTGGCCGCTGGGTTTCTAGATCAGGCCGCCACCAATCAGGCCGCCATCACCTCCATCACCGCCGCCGTCCGGCTCACTGCCTGGATCAGTGCTGCCCTCGGCGGAGCAGTCCGTACCTGAGGTATCGGCATCCTTTACGACACAGGGGTTACTGACAGAAACGGTGCCATCACTGAACAGCTCCAGCATCTGCGCGATCATCTCGTCGAAAACCGCTCGTGAAGAAAAGGCATCCGCCGCTTTCTGGCCGGCAGACACGGGGTTGCCATGTGACCCTTCCAGATAGCGGGTTATGGCTGGGAGGCCACTTGCCAGCGGCGTTGACTCAGCGCCCATACCCGCAGCCAGGGGATCCGTCCCCGCCAGAGGTGCGCGCTCACTACTGATCACAAATCCGGTTTCCGGAACCGTGGTTTCAAGGGGCCCCATGGCGTACAACAGATCATCCGCGGCATTGGGAATCGTGTCGTCAGTTGGGCGCTCAGGGTCATCATCAACACCAACGATTTCAGTCAGCAACGTGTTGGTGTTCTGATAAAAGCCGGCATAGGCGACAGGGTCTGCCGAATCCAGCTGCGACTGGAACACATTGAAGTAGATGTTGAGTTCCGTACGTCCCTGCGCCAGCACGCCATCAGAGGCGGAGTCCAGCACGGGCAGAAGCTGTGGTGCCAGAGACTGCGAGTTTTCGAACAGACGTGTGAACTGACCGCCGGTGTTCAGCAAATTCGAGGCCAGAACCGGGCTGAGATTGGAGTTCCCCGCAGCACTCGCTGCGTTGTTAACCGGTGGGAAGGCCGCGCCCCCCATGCCACTGAGCGAATGGCTCATGAAATAGACCCGGCTCGGATCAATGCTCAGGCCCTGGGCACAATCGCCGGCGGCCTGACACGCGTTGATGGCGTCCTCGATCGCCTGCAACGAGGCGTTCACGTTAAGCAGGTCGAGGGTGCCCTGGCGCATGTTGTCACGGGTGTTGGCGTAGTTAGTGAAATTCAGGTACAGACTTCCCGATTCGGGCTCCTGCAGTTCACCCGCCGGTACCGGATTAAGATCCGCGTCAGCGGTGAAGCCAAAGTGACGCTCGACGGCGTCCGCCGAAGCACCATCCTGAGTGGTGATGGGATTAAGACCAACAACGCCCTCTCCGAAAATACCGTGCAGCGGCTGATCGATACCGATGGTGACGAAGCAGTCAAAGGTATTGCCAGGGTCGGCGCAGGACAACCCAGCTGCTGTCGCCAGAGGGAGGATCGCCGAACGGTCGGTGGTCACGGCATGCTGATAGATGATCACCGGAAAACCATTTGCCGGGGTCTGCGGGGCAATCAAGGCCTGGTTGGTGTCGGGCGCGGCAACCACAATGGGAACCATTGTTTCACCGGACTTTTCAGCAAACGGGAAGCGGTAGGTCACCCGATCCGAGGGCGCCTGATCGAGTGACTCCTCGGCACTGAAGTCCGCCGGGAGCCAACTGGCCGAGCGCAGGGCTGACCCATCCGTCGCCTCCGGCACGCCCTGAAAATACGGCAGGGTAATCTCGCCCTCATAGACATGGATATTAAGAGGAGTGCCCTGAACTTCCTGAGCCAACGCCGGATTTATCTCACCACCGTCGCGCTGGTTGAACATTCTTACTGTTCGCGGCTTCGGAGCATCAATAAGGTTGTCAGCGGCGGTTGCAAGCGCCTGCGCTTCACCCTCGTTGTCGGCGACAGTATCGACGGCCAGTGCTGTTGCGGCCTGCAAAGCATAGGCGACTCTGCGGTCCGCCTGATCATTGCTGACAAGGTCCTGATATTGAACGACCATACCAGCGTCCCGGGCATCACTGAGCAGGCCGGCGAGCTCGGCGTCGTAGAGGCGGAAATTGGTGTCCGTCAGCGTTGTATGGATTTCATCGTTGATGTTCTGCTGTTCCGCCGTCGCGGCCCCCTCCAGCGGCTGTTGAGTCAGGTTGTAGAATCCGGAGATCAACTGCTGGAGTCCCTCCTGTCGGGCAGCTATACCCAGGCTGTTGCGGAAGAACGTCACCGGGGCTGTGTTTGCCAGCAGTACGTCGTCTACCGCCGTTGTGGTGATCGTCGTGGAAAACACAACGTCGTCAAACGTCTTTGGGAATCCAGCGACGGAAAACGCCTGCTTGAACTCAAAATAATCGGAGGCGAGTCGGCGGGCAGGTAGCAGCGCCTCGCGGAATGGCTCGAACGCAACATTGGAAAGCACCGCTTCCGGGTCGGCCACCGACTGGTAGGTCGGAGCGCCAACTAGCGGGTCGCCGTTGGTGTCTACAATGTCATCGGTGATGGCCAGGGCGTACCGGGTTTTCTCAGCCAGTGGCTTGACCGGCAGAATCCGGATCATATTGTTCTGGCCACCATCGATATCCAGCAGCTCAACCCGAAGTTTGTCCTCAACCAGGGCATCGAAAATCGCATCCGCTTCGGCGGTATTACCGCCTTCCTCAAGCGCCAGTGCCCGCCGGTACTGGATCGCCGACGACATTCCAGCGACCTCTCCGGAGACCTGCCGGAGGCTGTCGCCACCGGCATATTCCAGGGGAATCAGGAACACATTCTGATCCGGGTTGGGGACAACCTCGCCCTCCACGGAGACAAAGTCACGTGCATCAAGGGTCTGCTGGCTGTCCAGGCTGCCGCTGATCTTGATATCAATGGGTGCCAGTACTGAATTTCCATCGAGAAAACCAATGCCCGTGGTCACTGGGTTGGCAGGATCACTGCCGTTGAGCATGGTGCCGTCGTCGACGTCACTGAGATAGAAAAGGGAATCGCTTGGAATCGGGAATTGGGTGGTCAACGGGTCAAATAACGGGTGAGTTCCCCGCTCCACGGCTGGATTGGTAATCGTGTAATCCGGGTCCGCGTTTTTTGTTGTCTGGCTGCTGCTTTCAAAACAACCCGTCAGGC
>CAJXOQ010000280.1 GCA_913057975.1 uncultured Marinobacter sp. | reverse complement strand
CAATTAGAGCCGGATTTTTCTGACAATGAGCGGTACTGAAACGGGGTCAGGGTCACGCGCCACCTTCGGCCGCATTGGCGCGTCTCTGGTTATGGGGTGCGCCATTATCGGCATGCACTATACGGGAATGGCTGCCTCCAAATTTCCGATCGACAGCTTCTGTGGCGCGGCCAACAGCGGGATTGATACAAAGTGGCTGGCTGTGCTGGTCATCATTGTCAGCCTGGCGGTGTTCGCCATCGCACTCATTGTGTCAATGCTGGACGTACGCACAAGCCGCCTATCCAACTCACTCGATGACGCCAATAACGAACTTATCAAGCTCGCCCTGCAAGACAACCTGACCCGCATACCAAATCGTGTTCTGTTGGGTGATCGGCTGGAACAGGCGATACACCGGGCCGAGAGAAACAACAGTGAATTCGCCGTGCTGTTTCTGGACCTGGATGGTTTTAAAGCGATCAACGACATGCACGGGCACCATGTCGGAGATCTGTTGCTAAAGGACGTGGCGAACCGCCTGCTCGTCAACAAACGTGAAGGAGATACAGCCGCGAGGCTTGGGGGGGACGAGTTTGTCCTTCTACTGGAGCCAAGCTCACCGGAAAGTTCCGCCGTATTTGCGCAACGATTAATCGATTCCATCGAGCAACCCTACGAGGCCTCGAATACCCCCCTTCACATCTCCACCAGCGTCGGCATCGCAATTTACCCCCAGGATGGTAAAACCGAACATGAGCTGATGGTGAATGCCGACGCAGCCATGTACCACGCCAAAAAGCAGGGTCGCAACGGCTACTGTTTTTTTGAGCACGGCATGAACGCCGATGTGCACCTACAGATGCAGATGCAGCAAAATCTGCGGCATGCCGTCACCCGCAACGAACTGGTTCTGCATTATCAGCCCAAATTTATTGCACCAAATGGCCCCATGACTGGATTCGAAGCGCTGCTGCGGTGGCAAAGCCCGGATCATGGCTTCCTGCCACCGGATCGTTTCTTGCCGTTGGCGGAAAGCTCGGGGCTGATCGTGCCCATTGGTAACTGGGTCATCGATGAGGCCTGCCGGCAAATGAAAGCCTGGCAAGACCAGGGCCATCAGGACTGGAGCATGGCGATCAACCTCTCCGCAGTTCAACTGGAACACAGCAGCCTGGTGGACGTGGTTCGCGATACACTGAAGAAACACTCCCTGGCCCCGTCGAACCTGGTGCTAGAAATCACCGAAACGACGGCCATGCGTAATGCTGAGGCAAGCCTCAAAGTGCTGAACAAGCTGTCTGCGCTTGGCGTGTCCATTTCCATCGATGACTTTGGTACGGGCTATTCAAGCCTGCTCTATCTGAAACGTTTGCCTGCCAATGAGCTGAAGATCGACCGCGGCTTTATTACCGAACTGGCCCAGGACAACGATGATGAAGCAATCATTCAGGCAATCATCGCTCTGGGCAAAACTCTGGGCATGAGGATTGTCGCAGAAGGTGTTGAAACAGCAGAACAACAAGAGCTATTGACCCAGCTTGGCTGCAATACCCTGCAAGGATACCTGTTAGCGCGGCCTGCCTCGCCAGAAGCATTGCTTGAGAAGATTGCTCACATGACCAAACATACTGAATCAGCTCTCGCTACTTAGATGAGCGGAGCGGCATGAGAATGCCAATGCTGACTACGATGTCCTGTGGAAACGACGATGCAGCTCATGCACCTATTCCGCAAGGGAACCTATATCGACGCAGAAATGCAGGTGCCGTCCATCGGCCGCGTACTGATGCGGTTGATTATATTTTGCTGGCTTCGGCTTCAGGCCCGCGCCCACCGCGCAGCACCAAATATAGCAGCGGGCCGGCAGACACAAACACTGCTGTCAGAATGAAAAACGGGATGAGATAGCCCAGCCCTTTGCCACGACTTTTGCCATCCTGGTACATCCAGACACAGGCCAAAGCAGCGAGAATGTAGAGATCAATAACAACCTGGGCTGTGTCCGGGCTGGACATGAGCCGAACGCCAAAAGCTAAAAGCGACTGCTCTGCTCCGGCCATTACCCAAAAGGTAAAACCCATGAACAGACAGAGAATGATTAGGGGTAAAGTCGATACTCTCATGATCTTCCTTGATTGAGGTTTAAGAAATATAACGCCCTGGCTTCGCGGCGTGCCGGATCGCCAGCGTAGGCGCGTCCCACAACAGCCATTGGTTAAGCTGCTTCGAAGTCCAGAGGATGGATTCCCTCTAGGTTGACCGTGTTTCGGGCTACCCAAAGGTCATACATGTCCTGCATCGCCAACCAGCTCTCAGGAGTGCGCCCGAGAACCTTGGATAGCCGAAGCGACATTTCCGGGCTAATACCACTATCCCCTTTTAGCAGTCGAGACAATGTGGAGGGCGAGACCCCCAGGCTGGACGCAAGCTGACGGGAACTGATACCGAAAGGCTCCAGATACACCTCCCGTATGAATTCACCAGGATGCGGCGGATTATGCATAGTCATCAGTGATAATCCTCATAATCAAGAATGTAGGCGTTGCCGTCCTGAAATTCGAACGTCATGCGCCAATTTCCATTAACCCGAATCGACCACCGCCCTTTGTCTCCACCCTTCAATGGATGAAGCCGAAAACCAGGGATATCCATGTCTTCCACCGAAGTGGCGGTATCCAGAGTGACCTGCTCCCATTTAGCTTAACCATTTTCAGCTTAGTAAATTTTGTCGATGATCCCCGGCGGAAACCGCCTGTCGTGGATGGAAAAGACGTTTAAACCCAGTGGCTCTCATAGAGCCCTGCATCATTGGATGATTGTGCCTATTCGTGCAGCCAAGTAAGCCACGATATCTGCCAACAAATACCGAAAGCACACTTTGATAGCAGTAGCATTCCCGAGAAAGTTCTTTCGCCTAAAACGCTGTTTCACTGGAGCCGGCTATTCAATCATTCTGAACTGTCCACCGGTTGACAAGCAGGCTTCCTTCACTTGCTCCGGCTCTGAACCATAGAGGTAGTCATGGGTGTCCGTTTCCCCTATCGCACTCTGATGACGACAAATAGCCTGGCGGGTCGAACTGTCACAGCTGGTAATCAGTTTATTGCCACCTTGGGAGCACTGCGCCTTGAACTGTTCACTTTTGCTGCGATTGTTAAGCTTATAATCGACACAAATGAAACTCCCGGGGGCATTGCATATTCCGGCCCATCGTGACCGCCCATTCCGTTTGAACGTGACCGCCTGTTC
>CAJXOQ010000279.1 GCA_913057975.1 uncultured Marinobacter sp. | reverse complement strand
GAGATAGGAGTCCGTCTCGTGGGCTCGGAGATGTGTATAAGAGACAGGGGTGAGAATGTTCGGTAAATTCATGCTATCCCTACTCGTCATGCAGTACTGCGTAGATGGTTTCTGCCAGGTTCCTGCTGATTCCCTGAACCTTGGACATTTCGTCGATACTCGCCTTGCGTAGCTCCTGGATACCGCCAAAATAACGTATCAGATCGCGGCGGCGTTTGGGCCCTACACCTTCGATTCCCTCAAGGGTGGATTGCCGGCGTTTCTTGTCACGCCGGGCCCGATGGCCAGTGATGGCGAAACGGTGCGACTCGTCACGGATATGCTGGATCAGATGCAGTGCCGGCGAGTCTGCGGGGACCCGATAGAGGTCGCCGGTCATGGCATCAATCAACTGTTCCATACCCGCTCGCCGGGTGACACCCTTGGCCACACCAATCAGCGGAATGTCCGTAACACCAAGTTCATCAAACACTTCCCGGGCAATGTTCAACTGGCCCTTACCACCGTCGATGAACACCAGGTCCGGGCGTTTGCCCTCACCTGCCACCATGCGTTTATATCGGCGCGTCAGAACCTGACGCATGGCTCCGTAGTCATCGCCGCCAGTGACACCCTCGATATTGTAGAGCCGGTAGTCGCTTTTCAGCGGCCCATTCTCGTCGAAAACCACGCAGGATGCGACTGTGTTTTCACCATGGCTATGACTGATGTCAAAGCACTCCATGCGTGACGGCGTTTCCGCCAGATCCAGCAGGTCACGCAGGGCCAGCAGGCGGCGATAGACCGTTTCCTTGCTGGCCAGGTGGGTCAGCAGTGTCTGGCGGGCATTGGTCATTGCCAGATCCAGCCAGCGCCGACGCTCCCCGCGCACATTCTTGCGTACCCGGGTCTCACGGCCAGCGGATTCTGTCAGCGCCTGGGACAGCAGTTCCTGGCCGTCGACGTCCACCGGCACCAGGATGTCCGGTGGAATTTCCCGGCGGGTGCTACCGCCGAAATAATACTGCCCCAGAAATGCACTTAACAACTCAGCTTCTGACTGCTCAATACTGTATCGCGGAAAATAATCCTTGGTACCGAGCACACGACCACCACGCACGATGATCACCACGATGCACACCACACCGGCGTCCTGGGCAATGGCCACCACGTCGGCATCGCCCCCTTCGCCGTCCACGCTTTGCTGCTCCTGAACGTGCCGCAGATGGTTTATCTGGTCGCGGTAGACACCGGCTTTCTCAAATTCCAGATTCTTCGCCGCGGTTTCCATGGCCGCCATCAGATCCTGCAGGATCGCGGGGTTCTTGCCTTCGAGGAACATGGTGGCGTGGCGCATGTCTTCCCGATAATCCTCGGGGGAAATATAACCGACACACGGTGCCGTGCAACGGTTGATCTGATACTGCAGGCAAGGCCGGGTTCTGTTTCGGAAATAGCTTTCACTACAGGATCTTATACGGAAAATCTTTTGTAGAATGTTAAGACTTTCCTTGACCGCTCCAGAGCTCGGAAATGGTCCGTACCAGGTACCGCCGCCTTTCTTCGTGCGCCCTCGGCGAAACGTCAGGGAGGGATAATCGTCGTGTGAGGAAAGGTAGATATAGGGATAGGATTTATCATCCCGCAGCAGGATATTGTAAGGCGGCCGCAGGGATTTGATCAGGTTCTGTTCAAGCAGCAGCGCTTCGGTTTCACTGCTGGTGATGGTGACTTCGATGGAGTCAATTCGGGAGACCAGGGCTTCGGTCTTGGGCGCCAGGCCGGACTTGCGGAAGTAGCTGGTCACCCGTTTCTTGAGATTGCGGGCCTTACCCACATACAGCACATTGCCCGCGGCGTCGTACATGCGGTAAACGCCGGGCCGCTCGGTCAACTGTTTCAGGAAGCTTTTGGTGTCGAACTCCCTGTTGTTCCCTGCCTCGGCAGAATCAGCCGGTGCGTCAGACCTTGTCGGCATCGAGCAACCCGAGCCTGACCGCCATCAGCGCCAACTCAACGTCACTGGAAATTTCCAGTTTCTCGAAAATGCGATAACGGTAACTGTTTACGGTTTTGGGGCTGAGGCAAAGCTTGTCGGAGATGTCCTGCACTTTCTGACAGTCCACCACCATCATGGCAATCTGCATTTCCCGCTCGGACAACCGGTCGAACAGGGATAGCTCGCCGTCTTCGTCCCGAGCGTCACCACCAAGCTGCTTGAGCGCCATTTTCTGGGCAATTTCCGGGCTGATGTACCGCTGCCCAGAGTGCGCCATGCGGATGGCGCGCACCATTTCCTTGATGTCGGCGCCCTTGGTGATATAGGCCGATGCGCCGGCTTGCATCACCCTGGTGGGATAGGGGTCATCCGCACAGGCAGTTACCACGATCACCCGCACCGCATCGTCAATGCGCAGGATGCGCCGTGTCGCTTCCAGCCCCCCAATACCGGGCATACGGATGTCCATCAACACGATGTCCGGGCTGTCTTTACGCACAGAATCGATGGCATCCTCGCCTGAAGATGCTTCGCCGATGACTTCAATATCGGGGTTGTCCGCCAGCATCCGGGTAATACCGGACCTGACCAGTTCATGGTCGTCTACAACCAATACCCTGATCAAAACTCACCTCGCACGCGGCTTTTATGGGAATTTACGAATTGTACCGGTTAAGGGTTCCCGACGGTAGGTGCATCCATCAATACCGGGACCCACTGCTCAGGAAGCAACTATCAGCGCGCCAATCCCAAGCCTGCGGTGTTCTCTACCGGGTCGAACCAGACCACCAGATCCCGTCGCCGAACCGCCGATTTTACCCGCTCGCGCTCTGCCATGGGGTTCTCGGTGTCGTTCAGCCCGTGGTACCGCGTGCAGTATTCGTCAACCAGCCCATCAAGCTGGTCATCTGAAAGCAACTCCACATCCACTACGAATTTTTCTTCACGCGGGTCCGGCTGGGGCTCTTGGCCTGCTTCGTCGGTCATGTTCGATTCCACCTCAAAGCGGCCATGGTAATGGGTTTTACGGGGCTGTAGAAGACCGATTACGGGCCTTTTTTGTCACTGCTGAGGATTCGGCGAGGGATCAGGCGGCCTTAAATCGTGAGATCAGTTGACGCATGGTGACCGATTCCTGTCGCAGGTATTCGCTGATCTGGCGGGTATTATCAACGCTGGTAATCAAGGAGCCTGAGCTGTCATCAAGCGCTCTGGACCGTCGCTCGACGCGATCAATCTCCTCCCTCTGGACGGCAAC
>CAJXOQ010000278.1 GCA_913057975.1 uncultured Marinobacter sp. | reverse complement strand
GGGCTCGGAGATGTGTATAAGAGACAGATATTAGAGGGGTACTTCATGGACACTGCTGAGAAAGTGGCGGTACCCCACCCCCGGTAGGGAAGGTGCTGCCTATGAGCTAGATTGACTGCCGATTTTGACTGCAACGTCGTACACGAGAATCGCTCCTGAATCTTGTACTGTTGAGCTTGGCCAACACCAACCATCGGGCAAGGAACTAGATTCTAACTCAAAGACCTTTAATACGAGTTGCAGCTGATCTTGCGGCTTTATCGATGGTACAAACGATGCCAAAAGGCTCAAATCAAAGCCGACAATCTCGACTACGAATCGAGCCGGAGAACCTTCAACCCCCCCGGAAGGTTTCACCTCTCTGTCGTACCGGATGAAGCCCAGTATATTGCCGTTTTCATCTGACCGAGGCCCTGTAAACCTATCAGTCCCCCGCATTACTACTAGGCCAGGTAGTCGCGCTAAATCTACTTCGTCACTTATATTTATTGAGAATGGGTCTGTAATAAGACACCGGCCAGATATCTCCACGGCCCTTTCATAGGATTTATCCAAGGAAAAAACCGGCCTCATGTTTCTCAGCTCGATTTGATCAACCCGGACATCAAGTTTGATGGTAGCTTCCATTGGGCCTTGTCCAGTTTCTATGATCGGTTGCTAACCCCTGAACCCTCTCAGGCAACCAGAGGCACCATTCTCAAATTAGCGTTGGTGTACGCAGCTTTAAAAGCCACTTTCATCAACTGCCCCCCATTTGCTTTGTAAGCGCCAATAAATCCGCACCTGTGGCTGGCAACTGAATTTCGCCACACTGATTCCTGCTTTCAAATGAAGGAGGAATCCGATGACCACCCCTGATTTACATCAGTTCTGGCAACAGACGCTATCGGACTGGCAGGCCTCGGGCCTGTCCGGTGCCGCCTACTGCAAACAAGAGTCCCTTGTTTACCACCGGTTTGTCTACTGGCGGCAGAAGCTGACTGGCCGCGAGGAGCCCAGCAAGCCGGTTCAAACTCGATCCGGATTCGCCCGCGTGGCACCGGTTGCGAATGCCGGAGCCGGTCTGACCGTGTCACTGCCCGGCGGCGTATCAATCACCGGCCTGCACGCTGGCAACATTGAGTTGCTGGGCGCGGTGCTGAGGCAGATGTGATGCGTCACCGCTATCTGCGTCCCTCCTGGGATCTGCCGGAGATCTATCTGTACCGAAAGCCGATCGACTTCCGCAAGCAGGCCAACGGCCTAGCCCTGTTGGTGGAACAGGAACTGGGGCACAGCCCGTTCTCTGGAGCGCTTTATGCCTTCACCAACCGGCAGCGGAACAAGATCAAATGCCTGATGTGGGAAGACAACGGCTTTGTGCTCTATTACAAAGCTCTGGCTGAAGAAAAGTTCAAATGGCCAGGACCCGCGGATGACTTGATGTCGCTGACCGGTGAGCAGATCAACTGGCTGCTGGACGGCTACGACATCACGCTGTTGAGAGGCCATAAAACCCTGCATTATGAGAGCGTTGGATAGTGCTTTTAGTAGCACTTTTTTGGTGTGCCAGGACGTTGTTTTTGCTATAATTTCGCCATGAAATCAACGCCTGATAACGCCTCTTCAACTCCCGATTTCAGCGGTCTCTCCACCGCTGAAATGATGTCTGTTATCAGCAATCTGCAAGCACAGCTGGCCGCTAAAGAAGACGCCCTCCAGAACCAACAAGTTCAACTGAAACAGCACGACGAGACCCTCCAGCGTCGCGACAACTATATCGCCATCCTCGAAGAACTGCTGCGTCACAAGAAGATCCAGCAGTTCGCGGCCAGCAGTGAAAAGCAGCCCAACCAGATCCTGCTGTTCGATGAAGCGGAGCTGGAAATCGAGATTGATGAACTGCGCGAGGAGCTGCCCGAGGATGTCGAAGAGGCCGACGCTCCTCGTCGTTCCCGCAAGCGTCGTCAGCGTGGCTTCTCTGATACGCTACTGCGCGAGCGCATTGAACTGACCCTCAGCGACGAAGAGAAAGCCGGTGCCACCAAGACCTTCTTCACCAAGGTGAAAGAAGAGCTTGAATATATCCCGGCCCAACTGAAAGTGCTGGAGTACTGGCAGGAAAAGGCGGTGTTCGAGCAGGACGGCGAAGAACGGATTGTTGCGGCTGCTCGGCCAGCACACCCGCTGGGTAAGTGCATCGCCACCCCATCACTGCTGGCCTGCCTCATTACCTCCAAGTATGCCGACGGCCTGCCGTTGTACCGGCAGGAACAGATGTTCCAGCGCCTGGGGCATGAAGTGAGTCGCACCAGCATGGCTCACTGGATCATCCGGTTGAATGACGTCTTCCAACCGCTGATCAACCTGATGCGGGAAACCCAGAACGGCAGTGATTACCTGCAAGCCGATGAAACCCGGATCCAGGTGCTCAAGGAAGACGGCAAATCGGTTCACTCCGACAAATGGATGTGGGTCACCCGGGGTGGCCCACCGGGACAACCCTCTGTTCTGTTCGAGTACGACCCATCGCGAGGTGGCAAAGTGCCGGTGCGCCTGCTGGATGACTTCCAGGGCATTCTGCAAGCCGATGGCTATTCCGGCTACGGTCAGGTCTGTGCCGCGAACAAGCTGACCCGAATCGGATGTTGGGACCACGCGAGACGTAAATACGTGGAAGCGGCCCGGGCTGCGCCGGCCAAAGGCAAAAAAGGCCCACCCTCAAAAGCGGATGTGGCCCTGAGCCACATCCGCAAACTGTACGCCATTGAAAAGGCCGCCCGAGATCTGAGCGATGAAGAGCGCTATCAGTTACGTCAGGAAAAGAGTCTGCCATTGCTCAACACCTTCAAAGCCTGGCTGGAGAAAAATGCCGCCAAGGTGATGAAAGGCCTGCTCACCCGTAAGGCCATGGATTACACCCTGAACCAGTGGGACTATCTGGTTGGTTACTGCGAACGCGGTGACCTGAACATCAGCAATGCCGGTGCCGAGAACGCTATTCGCCCGTTTGCCCTCGGCAGAAAGGCCTGGCTCTTCGCCGATACCTCACAAGGGGCGAAAGCCAGCGCCACCTGCTATTCGCTCATAGAAACCGCCAAGGCCAATGGCCTGGAGCCCTCCGCTTATATCCACCATGTGCTGGAGCGCATTGCTGGGGCCGATACACTGGAGAAGCTTGAAGCCTTGCTGCCCTGGAATGCCGAGTTGCCGGCTTTGAAAAAAGTGGCTCAATACGATTAGGGCAAGTGGGTCGATTTAACGGCGCTTACGGAGCGAAGACATTAGTATTCCAAGG
>CAJXOQ010000277.1 GCA_913057975.1 uncultured Marinobacter sp. | reverse complement strand
GAGATAGGAGTCCGTCTCGTGGGCTCGGAGATGTGTATAAGAGACAGCCCCAGATATCCCGGTCCAGATCGATCAGAATGGTGTTGAATCGAGCAATGGCGTCGTAGAGCTCGGCGATGTAATCGTGGGGTTCAATCTGGGTGGTGTACGGGTTCCAGTCCAGGCCCAGGCTTTCAATGAATTCCTTGGCGTTCTGGGCCCAGTCGATCGATGGGTAGGCAGACAGGTGGGCATTGTAGTTGCCCACGGCCCCGTTGATCTTGCCCATCAGCTCCACGGCGCGAATCTGTGTCACCTGCCGGCGCAAGCGGTGAACCACGTTGGCCAGTTCCTTACCGACGGTGGAGGGCGAGGCCGTCTGGCCATGGGTGCGGGACAGCATGGGTTGTTCCGCGTGCTCATGGGCCAGCTCTGCCAGCCGGTCAACGATGCGCTCCATGGCCGGCAGCAGGCCGTGGTCCAGGCCTTCGCGCAACATCAGGGCATGGGACAGGTTGTTGATGTCCTCGGAGGTGCAGGCAAAATGCACGAATTCAGTAACGGCGTGCAGTTCTGGAACCTCGGCAATCTTTTCCTTGATGAAGTATTCCACCGCCTTTACGTCATGGTTGGTGGTGCGTTCAATGCCCTTGATCCGTTCCGCGTCTGCCAGATTGAACTCCGAAATCATTCGATCCAGAAACTGGTTGGCGCCGGCAGAGAAGGCAGGCACCTCGGTGATGCCGGGATGGGCCGCCAGTTTCTGCAGCCAGCGGAGCTCAACGGTCACGCGGTTCCTGATCAGGCCATATTCACTGAAAATGTCACGAAAAACGCTGACTTTACTGCCATAGCGTCCATCGACCGGGGAAATGGCGGTCAGGGCGTTGAGTTCCATCGAAAACCTCTCAAGTCATCAAAGATACGGTCAAAAGAAAAACTGGGGGCGCATATGATACACCAGTGGTGGCCGGGATTCAGTCGTAAACCGAGCGGTTTGCCTTCTCCGCCAACTCCCGGGCGGTCATGATGACCTTGCGGCGAGTGAAGATAAGCTGCCAGCGGCGGCCGCCGGTCTGGTGCCAAAGGACGGCGGAGCGAATGCCGGCCAGTAACAGGGCACGTACCTTGGCCGCATTCTCCTCACGTTGAAGAATCGTGGGCTCACCGCTGACCTGGATACGCTGGCGGAAGGTGCTGATGGTGTCCGTGTAAATCGACGCCACGTTGGCAATCAGGTTGCTGTGGCTGTAGCCGAAATGGCTCGCGGTGTGCCGGGCCTGATCGATCCGACTGCCGACCACATCCAGCATATCGCTGTTTTGACGAAGCTTGGAAGAGAGGTTGATCAGGTTCAGCGCGTAACGCAGCACTTCAATGTCCTGTTGCTTGCTCTGTTGGCTCATTACGCTGGCGAGGGTGGAAAGACCTTCACGCAGATCCTTCAGTTCACCGCCGAACACATCCAGGGTCGTTTCAGGCTGCGTCGCGAACAGCGAACGCAGGCAGGTTTCAAAGCTGGACTCCGCGCACTGGCCGGAATGGGCTATTTGCTGGACCAGAGCAGAGGCCTGGAAGACGCCCGCCAGAGCCAGGGTCTGGTCGTGTATCGATCGGCTCATGCGCCGGCTCCTTCCGCCTTGTTTTCGGTCCCTGTGGGCGCCTGCTCACCGTCACGCCAGGTTTGTTCGATAACGCCGCCACCAAGGCAGACCTCGTCATGGTAAAACACAACCGACTGGCCCGGAGTGACGGCGCGCTGTGCGTCGTCAAAGACAATCCTGAACCCGCTGTCCAGGGCTGTCACCGTGCAGTCCTGGTCCGGTTGGCGGTAGCGGGTCTTGGCTTTGCAGCGGAATTCCGCAGCTGGAGCTTCGCCGGCAATCCAGTCCACCGGACCGCTGATCAGTCCGCGGGAGAACAGCAGGGGGTGATGCTTGCCCTGAACGGCAACCAGTACGTTGCGGGACAGGTCTTTCTCCGCGACGTACCAGGGCTCGTCGCCAAACTCACTCAGGCCGCCAATGCCCAGACCCTGGCGCTGGCCAATGGTGTGGTACATCAGGCCCTGATGGCGGCCGATCACCTGGCCATCGGGGGTCTCGATATTTCCGGGCTGCGCGGGAATGTACTGTTTGAGGAAGTCCCGGAATTTACGCTCCCCGATAAAGCAGATACCGGTGGAGTCTTTCTTGTCGTGGGTGATGAAGCCCTGTTCGGCGGCAATGCGCCGTACTTCCGGTTTTTCAAGCTCGCCCACTGGAAAGAGCGTGCGGGCAATACGTTCGCCGGAGACGGCGTGCAGGAAGTAGCTCTGGTCCTTATTGGGGTCAAGGCCCTTGAGCAGTTCGGCTCCGCCACTGCCGTCAGCCAAAGGGCGCTGGCGGGTGTAGTGGCCGGTGGCAATGTAGTCGGCGCCCAGGGTAATGGCGTAATCGAGAAACGCCCGGAACTTCACTTCCTTGTTGCAGAGGATATCGGGATTCGGGGTCCGGCCAGCCTTGTACTCCGACAGGAAGTGCTCGAATACCCGGTCCCAGTATTCCGCCGCGAAGCTGGCGGTGTGCAGCGTAATACCGATGGTTTCGGCCACTGCCTGAGCGTCCGCCAGGTCGGTCATGGCGGTGCAGTATTCGGTGCCGTCATCCTCGTCCCAGTTTTTCATGAACAGGCCTTCCACCTGGTAACCCTGGTCCTTCAGGAACCAGGCTGCCACGGAAGAGTCTACGCCGCCGGACATGCCGACAATCACTCGGGTATTTTCAGGTGCTTTAGTCATGTCTGGGTCTGTCTGGGTCTGTCGGGGTCAAAGGGGCGGATTCTAGCATTTAAGCCAGGTTACGTCTGCGGCTCGACAATGACATCCAGGGGAAAGCGGCGTCCGTTTCGGTAATCTTCTATGCATTGCATGACCAGAGGGCTCCGAAGCTTGTCGGCGTGTGAGCGGATTTCACCGGGTGTTAACCAGTGGGCGGCGATAATGCCGTCGTCCAGTTCATCGGTCACGCGGTTCAGGGCCTTGGCCGAGAAGCAAAACCGGTAGTAGGTAACGCCGTTCGCCGGTGCCTTATAGGTGTAGACGCCAAGGAAGTGTTCAGGTGTCACCTCCCAGCCAGTCTCCTCCAGGGTTTCCCGCTGGGCGGCGTCAAGAATTTTTTCGCCTTCCTCTACGTGGCCCGCGGGCTGGTTCAACACCACCTGGCCATGGCTGAGCTCCTCAACCAGCAAAAAACGGCCCTGGTCATCTTCAACACTGTCTCTTATACACATCTCCGAGCCCACGAGACGGACTCCTATCTCG
>CAJXOQ010000276.1 GCA_913057975.1 uncultured Marinobacter sp. | reverse complement strand
TTCCAGCTGTTTGCGTTCACGAATTTCCTGGTCAACGCTGGCAACGTAGAACTGGAAATAATTGTGTCCGCCTTCCTTGGCCAGGGCCATGGTTTGTTCGGCGTTTTGCAGTAACCTGTCGGCTTTACTCGCGTCACCGGGGAACAGGGCGATGCCGAGGGTGGCGGTCATGGTAATCGTCTGGTCATCGAAGACCATTGGGCTGCTAAGCGAAGCCAATATGCGATCGGCAGTGTCGGCCGCCTGGAATCCATCCCTCAACCCCTTTTCCACGACAACAAACTGGTCACTGCCCAGTCGAGCAATGGTAAAACGAGTACCACCGAGCTTCTGAGTGAGACGATCGGCCACGGTTTGCAGGATCATGTCGCCCGTGCGGAAACCGCATTGCTCGTTGATGGACTTGAAGTCATCAATGCCACAACAGATCAGTGACAGGACCAATTTGTCCTCACTGGCGTCTGCAATATCGGCCTGAAGCAACTCCATGAAGGTGTCACGGCTGGGCAGACCTGTCAGCTGATCGTACCTTGATAGCCGTGTCACACGATCTTCTGCTTCCCGGTGGCGAGTCTGGCTGTCGCCAATTGCAACCAGGAGGTTGTTGGTGGCGTTGACCCAAAGGCCCAATTCATCTTTCTGGTGGCCGTGAGGCAGGTGGATCAGGTTGTCGTCGGGGTGATCCGGGTTGACCTGTTTAACAGAGCGTACAATTCGTAGTAGTGGACGCGTCAGCAGTAGATGGAAAACCACAAACAGCACCATTCCGAGAATGACGGCAATAGCGATGCCGGAGGCGAAGGTGATGGACGCACGTTCAAGCCAGGTTCGCGCCGCCGGACCGGTGTCATATTTTAGCTCAAGGTACCCATAAACATTATCGGAGCCAGTGTCTCGGGAAAGCTCTATACGATAGTAACGCTCCGATTCGAAAATTGGGTCGGTAATCTGGCGGGAGGTGCTTTTCTTTAGAGGGCGGTCACGACTGCCGAGAGGTTCGCCATCGGGATGGGTAATGCGTGCGACTCGTATCGCTTCCTGAGCAAACAGGCCATCGACTACCTGTTGGGCAAGGTCAGCATCGATACTGAAAACGGCCTGGGTTGATGCGTCCTTGACCAGCGCCATGGTTTGTCGCGCTTGATCGTCGAGAGACTGTGATACCCGTCCCGCATCGAGGATGACCTGTACGGTGCTGACAACAACCCCGCTAATTAACGCCACAGCGAGCACCCACCGCAGAACCCGGTACCCCAGGCGATGTTCTACCTCATAAGAGTTTTGCATGGAGGCCTGTTTGATTTGTTCCAACTGAGTGAGACCCGGTACCGCTCACCTGGGGCAAAGGGGCTCTCGGCTGATATTTTCTTTTTCAAGTATGGTTCAGTTTTCACCTACTGTACCCAGTATCGGCAATTCTTCCAGATAATTCAGGCTATGGGTGTATCAATTTGTAAGATCGTTTGTATCACAGATACGAAAACGCCCGCGAATGTGCGGGCGTTTGTGTGCAGGTTGTGTCCTGCAAGGTATCCGAAGCGCTGTTACGCCAGGTTTTCGTTGACGAAATCCCAGTTAACCAGTTTCCAGAACGCTTCCAGATAGTTCGGACGGGAATTGCGATAATCGATGTAGTACGCGTGTTCCCAGACGTCGACCGTCAGTACCGGCTTATCGGCGGTCGTCAGCGGCGTTTCGGCATTGCTGGTATTAACAATGGCAACGCTGCCGTCTGCCTTCTTAACCAGCCAGGTCCAGCCGGAGCCGAAGTTGTTGGCGGCCTTGTCGTTAAACTCTTTCTTGAAGTCTTCGAAAGAGCCAAATGCTTTTTCGATCGCGTCCTTGGCCGCTCCCGTAGGCTCACCACCACCGTTCGGGCTCAGGCAGTGCCAGTAAAAGGTGTGGTTCCAGACTTGGGCAGCGTTGTTGAACAGTGGGCCACTGGCGCTCTTGATAATGTCTTCGAGCGACTTGTTGGCGTTGTCGGTACCTTCGACCAGGCCGTTGAGCTTGGTTACGTAGGTGTTGTGGTGCTTGCCGTAATGGTACTCAAGAGTCTCCTGAGAGATGTGTGGTTCCAGTGCGTTCTTTTCGTAGGGCAGTGCGGGAAGTTCAAATGCCATGAGGTCGTTCTCCCTGATTCTCTCTGTTTATGTGCATGTAAGCCATTATTAAATATAGGGGCGCTTGGAGCTATATCAACCCCTTGTGTGCTTCCTGCCTACTGTTCAGACAGGGTACTTTTAAACTCTGGACAACCGGGTAAAAACTGGGCGCAGTTTTTTACCCGCCAGACCAATTCTTCGTAGCTGTCCGCCAGAACGGTCACATGGCCAAGTTTCCGGCCCGGGCGCTCGCCTTTATTGTAGAGGTGTACATGAGCGTAAGGCAGTTCAAGGATTCGTTCAATGTCGCCGTGCTCGGCAATAATATTGATCATGCAACTGACACCGCGAGCGTCGGTGCTTCCTAAGGGGTGGCCGCTCACGGCGCGGATGTGGTTCTCGAACTGGCTGGTCATGGCGCCCTCGATAGTCCAGTGCCCAGAGTTGTGGACCCGCGGTGCCATTTCGTTGGCGACCAGACCGTCGGCGGTTTCAAACAGTTCGAGCGTCAGTACGCCGACGTAATCCAGCTCGTTCAGTAGTGCCTTGATGTAACGTTCGGCGTCTTCCTGGATGTGTTTCTCGAGTTTGGGTGCCGGGGCGATGGCGTAGCGCAGAATACCTTCGTGGTGAGAGTTTTCGGATATAGGGTAAAAAGCCAGTTCACCGTCTTCGGCACGAACGGCAATAATGGAAACTTCGCGGCGAAACTCGACGAATTTCTCGACGATCAGGCGCGGATGACCAATGGATTGCCAGGCCTCTGCTGCGTCTTCCGGTGAACGAAGAACTGCCTGCCCCTTGCCGTCGTAACCTTCGGTGTTGGATTTCGCGACAACCGGACAGCCAAGCGCTTCCGCTGCTTCCTGTAGGGATTCTACGCTGTCCGCAATTCCCCATTTTGGTGTGGGTATGCCTAGCTCGCCGAATAGTGTTTTTTCGGCTTCTCGGTTCTGGCATACCTGAAGCGCACGCGGGCAGGGGTGAACCGGTTTCTCCTTGGCGATTCGCTCTGCTACGTCGACCGGTAGGTGTTCGAATTCGTAGGTAACGCGATCTACACGGGAGATAAAGTCATCCAGATATTGACTATCCCGGTCAATAATCACTTCACCCAGCCCGGCACTGGGACTGTCTCTTATACACATCTCCGAGCCCACGAGACGGACTCCTATCTC
>CAJXOQ010000275.1 GCA_913057975.1 uncultured Marinobacter sp. | reverse complement strand
GTGGGCTCGGAGATGTGTATAAGAGACAGGTACAAAAGGCTAAAGGACGATCCGGAGTTCCAGGCGGAGTTTGATCGGGACCTTGCGCATTATGTTGGCCGGCCCAGCCCGCTGTACTTTGCTGAAAGACTGAGCCGGGAAACCGGTGGTGCACAAATCTGGCTGAAGCGTGAAGATCTCAACCACACGGGCGCGCACAAGGTAAATAACACCATCGGTCAGGCGCTGCTGGCGAGCTTTCTGGGCAAAAAACGGGTCATTGCGGAAACGGGTGCCGGGCAGCATGGCGTTGCCACAGCGACGGTGTGCGCGCGCCTGGGCCTAGAGTGCCACGTGTTCATGGGCGCCGAGGATGTAAAGCGACAGTCCCTGAACGTTTACCGGATGAAACTGCTTGGCGCTGAGGTTCACTCGGTTCAGAGTGGCACCCGTACTCTCAAGGACGCCATGAACGATGCCATGCGTGACTGGGTGGCGAACGTTGACGACACCTTCTACATCATTGGTACGGTTGCCGGGCCTCACCCTTATCCGCTGCTGGTACGTGATTTCCAATCAGTCATCGGGCGCGAAACCCGTGAACAGTCCCTGGCCCAGGCGGGTAAACTGCCGGATGCGCTGGTGGCCTGTGTCGGTGGTGGTTCCAACGCCATCGGCATGTTTTATCCGTTCCTGACCGACGAGAGTGTGGAAATGTACGGTGTGGAAGCCGGTGGCCTGGGTATTGAGACCGGAAAACATGCGGCGCCGTTGAGTGCGGGACGTCCGGGTGTGCTTCACGGTAACCGGACGTACCTGATGGAAGACGAGAATGGCCAGATCGCGGGCACCCATTCGGTCAGTGCCGGCCTTGATTACCCGGGCGTCGGGCCTGAGCACAGCTGGCTCAAGGACATTGGCCGCGCCCACTACGTGTCGGTGACCGACGATGAGGCTCTGGATGGCTTCCGGAAGCTGACACGGGTAGAGGGTATTATGCCAGCGCTTGAGACCGCCCATGCGGTGGCCTACGCTATCAAGCTCGCCGCCACGATGGACAAAGACCAGGTGGTAGTGATCAACGTCTCCGGTCGCGGTGACAAGGACATACACACCATCGCTCAACTGGATGGCATCGAGGTTTAAGCAGTGGCCCGGTATCTGACGGCAGGCGCCGGGCCAGTACGGACTGCAGTGCAGGATAATCACAGGAGCAGGCATGAGTCGAATTGAAGGGGTGCTGAAAGCCTTGAAAGGGCAGGGTCGCAAGGCGCTGATTCCGTACATTACCGCTGGCGATCCTCATCCGGATCTCACCGTTGACCTGATGCACACCCTGGTGTCGGCGGGTGCCGATATCATTGAGCTGGGCGTGCCTTTCTCCGACCCAATGGCGGACGGCCCGGTGATTCAACAGGCGTGTGAGAGAGCGCTGGTACATGGCACGTCATTGCGTCAGGTGCTGGGAATGGTGAAAACGTTCCGTGAGAAGGACAGTGCCACGCCGGTCGTGCTGATGGGCTACCTTAATCCCATGGAAGCCATGGGTCAGGAGAAATTCGCTGACGCGGCTGTTGATGCGGGGGTTGACGGTATCCTGACGGTGGATTTGCCGCCGGAAGAAGCGGACGAAGTGGCGCCATTGTTTACGGCCCGGAACCTTGACGCGATTTTTCTGTTGGCACCAACCACGACGGACGACCGGATTCGTGCAATCAGTGAGCACAGTTCGGGCTATGTGTACTATGTTTCATTCAAGGGTGTTACGGGTGCCGGTAAGATCGATGTGGATGAAGTGGCCTCGAAGGTTTCCCATATCCACGAACTGACCGCGCTTCCGGTAGGTGTTGGATTTGGTATTCGTGATGCTGCAACAGCGGCAGCGGTCGGCCGGGTATCCGATGGTGTAATTGTCGGCAGTGTACTGGTCGATACAATAGCCCGAAATCAGGCGGATCCTGATCAGCTCAAACGGGCCTTGTCGGATCTGCTCCACCCGATGCGAGAAGCACTGGACAGCCTGGCTTCCTGACAGTCAGGTTCCCGCAGGCATCAAAGGACAGGATGAGATCATGAGTAACTGGCTGGACAAGATCATGCCGAGCAAGATCCGCTCGGAATCCAAACAACGGACCGGTGTTCCTGAAGGTCTGTGGAAGAAATGTCCCAAGTGTGGGGCGTTTTTGTACAAGCCGGAGCTGGATAAGAATCTGGACGTGTGCCCCAAGTGCCAGCATCACCTGAGGATAACTGCCCGCCGTCGCCTGGATGTTTTCCTGGACGCCGACGGCCGCCAGGAAATTGCGGCTGATCTGGAACCTTGGGATCGCCTGAAGTTCAAGGACAGCAAACGGTACAAGGATCGCTTGAGCCAGAACCAGAAAACCACTGGTGAAAAAGATGCCTTGGTTGCCATGCGTGGTGCCTGCCTGGATATTCCGATGGTAGCGGTGGCCTTTGAATTCAACTTCCTTGGCGGCTCAATGGGGCAGGTTGTGGGTGAAAAGTTCGTTCAGGCGGCCAATGTGTGCCTGGAGGAGCGGATTCCTTTGGTGTGTTTCTCCGCCAGCGGCGGCGCACGGATGCAGGAGGCGATTCTTTCGCTGATGCAGATGTCCAAGACGGCTGCCGTGCTTGAGCGCATGAAGCAGGAGGGTATTCCCTATATCTCGGTCATGACCGACCCGGTATTCGGCGGCGTATCCGCAAGTCTTGCCATGCTGGGAGATCTGAATATTGCAGAGCCCTATGCTCTGATCGGCTTTGCCGGCCCCCGTGTTATCGAGCAAACCGTTCGTGAAAAACTGCCCGAAGGCTTCCAGCGCAGCGAGTTCCTGCTGGAGCATGGTGCCATCGATATGATTCTCCATCGCCATCAGATGCGCGAGCGGATTGCTGCCGTGTTGGCCAAGTTTACCGATCTGGACCAGCCAGCCACGGAAGCGCCCATCGAGTTTGAAGTGTCGGAACGACCTGAAACCGATGTCCCCGCAGAATAGTTCCGCCGCCCGGCACCTTCCCGTGCCGGGCGGCGAAGCCACGCTCGATCAGTGGCTTGGTTACCTGGAGTCGATCCACCCTTCTGAAATTGATCTCGGTCTTGACCGGGTACTACTGGTGCTGCGGCGGTTGTTTCGGCGAAATCCGTCCGGGCGAATCATCACCATTGCAGGTACCAATGGAAAGGGCAGTGCGGTAGCGGCCCTTGAGAAGTTGTTAATGGCGTCGGGGCGATCGACCGGAGCCTATACGTCTCCCCACCTCCAGAACTATAACGAGCGGGTACGGATCAATGGGGTGGATGCCAGCGACTGTCTCTTATACACATCTCCGAGCCCACGA
>CAJXOQ010000274.1 GCA_913057975.1 uncultured Marinobacter sp. | reverse complement strand
CCTCTCTATTCGTCGGCAGCGTCAGATGTGTATAAGAGACAGTTGAAGATGTACACGTTGTGCTGGTGGGTGACTACGGCGGTGCCGGTTTTCATTCGAACTATGGCGAATTGCAACAACTGGCGAATGACAGCCGCTTAAAAGGCCTGGTCCATTTTACCGGCTTTATCTCAGACGAAGACCTGGTTATTTTATATAACGATGCCATGGCCGTGGCAATGCCCTCTTTTTCGGAAGGGTTTGGTTTGCCTGCCGTCGAAGCGATGGCCTGCGGAACCCCGGTCCTTTCCAGCAACAAAGGGGCGCTGCCTGAAGTGGTCGGTGATGCGGGGATATTTTTTGACCCCTACGACGTCACATCAATCAGTCGCGCGATAAAGGACATGTCAACTGAACACGACCTGAGACAAAAACTGTCAAACGTTGCCATTGCACGAGCCGGGACGTTTACCTGGGAACGGGCAGCGAGGCTTGCCCTGGGGCACCTGGAAGGGGCAGCTCTCCGTGGTTGAGGATACCGACCATAAGCTATCGAAAAGACAGTATGATTTGACAGTCATCGTGGCCGAAGAAATGGCCTCGGCCAACCTTCCGGATATTTTTATCCACTTACAGCCAGAGAAATACCCCTGCGTTGAATTTCTGATCTGTAGCGGAAATGACGACGCTTCGCTCAATGGTGTGCCGGATATTCAGAATGTCCGCCTCATACGAGCCCGGTCCGACAGCAGGATTCCAATGTTATGGCGCGACGGCATTCGTGCCGCCCGGGCAGACAAAGTGGCACTGACCACCGCACATTGCGTTCCCTCGCAAACCTGGATCAAACAGTTGCTTGCTTACCCATTGGAAGGGGAACAGGTCGCCGTTGGTGGCGCAATTGAGAATGTTGAAAACGATACCACGATCGGACGGGTGATTTACCTGTTGCGGTATGTACGCTACACGAGAGCAAGGTCAGGCGGCCGCGCAGACGATCTGGCCGCCGATAACGCACTTTACCGCAAAGCCGACATACTGGCCCATGAAGGCTTGCTGGAAATCGGTTTTTGGGAGCCATCATTTCATGAGCGTTTTTTGGCCGAAGGCAAGCACATGACATATGATAACAACTTGGTTGTTGTCCATAAGAATTGCTACAGCACAAGGCAGTTTATACACCAGCGTTTTAGCCACGGCATTGAATTTGGCATGGCGAGGGCGAAAGTCATGAACACTCCCAGGCGGTTGATGATGATTGCCCTATTTCCTTTGATTCCGCTGGTGTTTACCCGGAAAATAGTGGCCGCCGCCCGCCGTGATAAACAGTTTAACCTGGGTTTGAATCGCGACATGTTCTGGCTGCTGGTGTTTGTATTGGCCTGGTCAATTGGTGAAACCGTCGGCTATGCTAAGAAACAGGAGACTCAATCGTAAAGAGTCTCCGTGGCGGTTCTTTGAAAGAGAAAAAACGGGCGGATGGAAGTTTTATTTGAGGAATCTGAAGCATGGATGGTCAGGGAAAATCATCGGATGGCAAAAAGCCACTGTCAATCAGTGTCATTATGCCGGTCTACAATGGCATTGAGTTTATCCGGCAAAGTTTGCCGCCACTGGTGGCCATGAAAGAGCGCGGCGAAGTGCTTGAGGTGATTGTCGTGGATGATACCTCGACGGATGATACACCTCATGTTGCCCGCAACCTGGAGGCACAGGTAATGCCCTCCGGCGGTCGCCTTGGGCCGGGCGCTGCCCGCAATATCGCCGCAAGAGAGGCGAAAGGCGATATCCTGTGGTTTATTGATGCCGATGTCGTTGTTCATGAAGATGCCGCCAGGGTAATGCTTTCGGGTTTCGACGAAGCAGGTGTGGTAGGTGTTTTCGGCTCTTATGACGATAAACCGCCGGCACACAATTTTCTTTCTCAGTACAAGAATCTGGTTCATCACTACTATCACCAGCGAGCCAGAAAAGAGGCGTCTACGTTCTGGTCGGGATGCGGCGCGATTCGAAAAGAGGCCTTCCTCAGACAGGAGGGCTTTGACGTTGAAATGTTCAACCGACCTTCGATCGAGGATATTGAGCTGGGTTACCGACTGATCGAAGCCGGCGGAAAGCTTTCTCTACTGACCAACCTTCAGTGCACGCACCTCAAAAAATGGCACTTCATCAACCTTATTCATACCGAGGTGTTTTGCCGGGCAATTCCATGGGCCAGATTAATGCTAAGCCGGGGAGGTTTGGATAACGATTTAAATGTAGGTGTTAACGAGCGGTTAAAAGCGGTTTTGGCCGGCTTGCTGGTTCTAACTGTCCTCTTTGCGCTTGCGGGCGTGCTGTCCTGGCCTTACCCTATGTTGGCGGTGATGGTTGTGGTGTATGCCAACCGGGAAATCTTGCTACTGTTTTACCGACGCAAGGGATTTTGGTTTGCATTGCAAGGCTTGTTATTTCACCAGATTTATTATCTCTATAGTGCGTCCGCTTTTGTTTGGGCACTGACCGAAACCAAACTGGGAATACTGAAATAAACCTGTATGAAAGCCATCCTTACCTTTCACAGCATTGATGCCCGGGGCTCGGTACTTAGCTTCCCGCCTGCAACGTTCGCCAGGATGATCGCAGAGATCCTGGACAGTGACGTTAACATCTGCTCCCTGGATCAACTACTCAGTCCGAATATCGATAATGCCCTTGCAATTACCTTTGATGATGGCATGCGTTCGGTCTATAAAAATGCGCTACCGGTGTTAAAAGACGCAAAGGTGCCCTCACACCTTTACCTGACAACGGGCTATGTGGCTGGCAAGAATAACTGGCCCACCCAACCCGCCGGCGCACCAGCCTTTGAAATGATGAACTGGAAAGAGATCGAAGCCTGCGCCGAGGCCGGCATGCAGATCGAAAATCATACCGTATCGCATCCTGATTTATGCCGGCTTACCCAGGAGGAAATTGAAGAAGAGTGTGAAACTGCCGATCTGAGTATCGAAAAGCAATTTGGGCGTCGGCCCGGGCATTTTGCTTACCCCTACGGCAACTACGATGCACGGGTTGCGGGGATTGTTGGTGAAAAGTACCAAACCTGTGTAACGACGGCGTTATTGCCTCTAGGGCGGAAGCTCAGAGCCGCCGAGCTACCCCGGTTAGACAGCTACTATCTGCAAAACCGGCGGGACTATCGTCACTTTTTTTCTCCCACAGCGAGCAGTTATTTGCGCTTACGTCACTGGCTGCGTGTTTTCCGAAGTAGGCTTTAGTAAAATCCTGAGTGAATAGGAGTTATTGTCAAATCTGGTGTATGGCCATCAGGCAGCATTCCTGCTGTCTCTTATACACATCTCCGAGCCCACGAGACGGACTCCTATCTCG
>CAJXOQ010000273.1 GCA_913057975.1 uncultured Marinobacter sp. | reverse complement strand
CTCTCTATTCGTCGGCAGCGTCAGATGTGTATAAGAGACAGCACCAATGGCGTCCGGTGACAGGTCGGCAAAAATGATGTCCGGGATATTATCGTCAAACAGGGAACGAGCGGAAGCCAGGTCCGGATAACCGGTGACGTAGAAGCCCCTGGCCTCAAGGTACCGCCCCAGTTCCGAACGGGCACGCTCATCCGAATCGATAATAAGAATGCGCTCGGTGCGCGATGTCATGGTGATTGCCCTAAACTACCATCGGTAAACGGGAAATTGGGTTTCTGATACCTATTTTGGCACGCCCCTGTGATATAACAAGACATGTTTGATGTTTTTGGGAGGTTGTAATCTATGAGAAGTGCCGTCAATGACCTGCTCGGGGCTTATGACAAGCTGATCATGGACCCAGTCCATGGCGGAATTCCGCTTTACCGGCATGAAATCAAGGTTATCGACCATCCCCTGTTCCAGCGCCTGCGCAACATTTGCCAGAACGACATCCTCAGCCTGGTTTTCCCGGGGGCGACCCACTCACGCTTCCTTCACAGTATTGGCGTGATGCACGTGGGCACGCGGATGTTCCGCTCGATGATCGACGCCTACCTGCGGGAACGCCAGCTTAGCGATCAGACGGACCTGAGCCTGAGCCAGCTTGATGCCATTGACTACCTGGCCAAGACCATCCGCCTGGGCTGCCTGCTGCACGACAGCGGCCATTCCAGCTTCTCCCACCAGTTCACCCAGGCGCGGCGAATTCACGATCTGATGTCGCGGCCCGACCGGTTTGATGACCTTTGGAGTGGTGTCGACTATTCGGTGTATCACAGTGAACGCCCGGAAGAACTGGAACACGAGCACTATTCCGTGAGGGTCGCCCACGAGGTGCTGTCGTCCATTGACCTTGAGACCGCCGGCCTCGATCCAAGAGACGTGATCGGCATCATGGAAACCACGGATGTGCAGCCCAGCGAGGCCTTTTGTCGTCATGCGCGCACGTTCTGGAATTTCATCGCCGGGAACGACGCGGACTCCGGTGTTCTAAGCGAGGCCGACACCCCCCGGCTGGTCATGGACCTGATGTCGTCCATAGTCTCCGGTGAAATCGACGCCGACCGGGCCGACTACATGCTTCGGGACGGATTCCACTCCTCAGTCACCATCGGTGGTTTCAACCTTGACCACCTGCTGAGCAACCTGCGCTTCGGCTGGGACGTTCGCGAGCCCTGGCTGGGCCTGGCCATCACCCAGAAGGGTCTTGGCGCCTTGGAGGACTTCGTCTACAGCCGCCACCAGATGTACCGCAAGGTCTACGCCCACAAGACGGCCCTGGGTTTCGACTGGCTGTTGCGGGAAGCGATCAACGAAGTGCTTGAAGACCCGGAAATATTCGATTGGGTGGATACCTGCCTGAGTGACATGCGCTACTTCGCAGAACTGACAGACAGCTTCTTCTGGGAGGCTTTCCGCAAAGTGGCGCGGAAGAAGCCCGGCAGCTATTCGCGCTGCATTGTGGACCGGGCGAAACTGAACCACCTGGACACCCGGGAAGATCTGACCGCCGCCGGCATCGAGGATCACAGCCGTTGGCTGGCCCGGGAGCTGGACCTGGACCCGGGCGAGGTTGTGACCTGCTCCATGCGGGCACGTTTCTCCAACATCCAGGACAATTTCAACGGCATCAAGGTACTGGTGCGTGATCCGATTAATCGTGCCCGTTCCCTGCGCAAGATTACCGATATCAGCGCCTTCTTCAGCAAGTTCAGCGACGGTACCATTACGCACTTCTATGTCCGGCCAACCGTACTGACCGGCACTTAGGTTGGGTTTAGTCCGCCAGCATATGCGCGACCAGGCCACTGGCACTGTCGAACGCGCCCTCCACACGGCCGCCGCTCAGCCAGTCCCCGGCCAGCCCGATGCGCTGATCGCCATACCAGCGAAAACCGGGTTGCTCCGTGGACGAGGATTTCGCATAAAGCCACCGGTGCGAAATCCGTTCGTCAGGGCAGGCAGTAACACCAGTGACCTTCTGAAACGCCTCAACCATGGCAACCGACACTTTGTCCGCCGAGGCATTCTCGTGCTCCCGGGACCATTGCGGCGTTGCATGGAGAACCCACCATTGGCCGGAATCGTCTCTGCCCGGTTTGCTGGTGTTATTCGCAATCCAGTCGAGTATCGGATTCTGGCACCGCATCCCGTCATAGGGCTGTTCCAGCGCCTGCCGAAAATAGACAGCGGTTGCCCAGCACGGCTGGATATGGCTAACGTGGCCCTGCATCTGGTCCGAGAGCGCAGTGAGCGTACTGTTGCTGAACAGATCCCGGGCCTGAGCCGGAGGTGCCGTGACGATAACCGCGTCAAAGGGACCATAAGACTCGCCGTCTGTATCGTTCAGCAGCCACTGCTGACCCTGGCGAACCAGGCTATCAATGCGCGTTTGCGCCTGGACGTCTGCAGCGGTGGAAAGCCCGCGGGTGATGGCGGTCATCCGGGGAACGCCGACATAGCGGGTCTCTTGCGGGAACGGCTCCCATTGCTCGGAGGTGGTCTGGTAACCAAACCGCCCGGGCCACGGCCTGAAACTGCCTTCGGCATAACGGTTCAGGAAGGCGGAGAACGCAGGATTCCTGATCGTAAAGTATTGCGCCCCGATGTCTACGGAGCCGCCCGCAACGCGCTTTGCGGCCATGCGACCGCCCGGGCCGCGGCTTTTCTCGAAGATCGTCACTTCATGGTTCTGCTCCTGAAGCTGAAGTGCTGCACTCAGGCCGGCCATGCCTGAACCAACAATGGCAATCCGGCGTATAACAGGCATCTGATCGGTTTGGTTAAACATTGTATAACGTGCATCCAAATTCGGTTGTTGGAACGTAGAACCCGTCAAGCGTCTGGTTGAGATTCTTCAACGCCCAGGCTTTGCAGGTTAAACCACGAACGAAAGGGCAATCAGGGTATGACCCGAGTGCAACACTGGCTGACAAACATTCTGAGATGGTTCGACTCCGCTGCGGGTTCGGATCACCTCGACACAAGCTCGCGGGCTTTCAATTTTCTCAGGGTGGTTCCCTTTATAGCACTTCATCTGGCCTGTCTGCTGGTCATCGTCACTGGCACCAGTACCTTTGCCGTCATCTTTGCAATCGGCTTTTTCGCCGTGCGCATGTTCGCCATTACTGGCTTCTACCACCGATACTTTGCCCATAAAACGTTTAAGACCAGCCGTGTTGCGCAGTTTCTTTTTGGCGTTCTTGGCGCCAGCGCGGCCCAGCGAGGCCCGCTTTGGTGGGCCGCCCATCACCGGCACCATCACCAGCATTCGGACGATGAGAAGGACCTGCATTCGCCGCATCAAGGTGGTTTCTGGTGGTCTCATGTCGGCTGGTTCACCTGCGACGCGGGCTTTGCCATGGACGAGCGCCGTGTGAAGGATCTGTCTCTTATACACATCTGACGCTGCCGACGAATAGAGAGG
>CAJXOQ010000272.1 GCA_913057975.1 uncultured Marinobacter sp. | reverse complement strand
GAGATAGGAGTCCGTCTCGTGGGCTCGGAGATGTGTATAAGAGACAGGTGTGAATCAACAACGGCGACCCTTCCGGTTGCCACACGCCAGCATAGGCTTTGGCTGACCGGCTGGGACGAAGTCGCAGGATAATGCCGTGGAGTATCAGCCACCAGAGCGGGCGCGGCACCTCAACCACCCTGGGATCCCAGAGGAATTCCCCCAGATAGCGACGCAGGGCAGAGGTGGTTGGGGCATCCGGCGTTCCCAGATTGGTGATCAGTACTCCGGTTTTTTCGGGGTGGTCATGGCGAAAATCGGCGGTACCCTTGTACGGCATGGTTCTGGATCCTGGAAATGGTTGGTGTCCGGTCGGGTGTGGCCTCAGGAACGTTTCCCTGCCTGCTGGGCCATCCGCGGCGCCAGCCCGCCAACATCGTAACCAGCTTTACGGGCCTTGTTGACAATGTCTTGGGTCGGCTCGGTGCGTGCCGAACTCAATGCCCAAAGTACGGTGCAGCGGGTTCCGGAGCGGCAGAAAGCAAGTACGGGCTTATTCGCCTGACGGATCATCGCGTCAAAGCGGTCAACGTCGTTGTCAAAGATATTCCCGGACTCGACGGGCAGATACACCCACTCCATCCCGTTTTCGTGGGCTGCGGCCTCAATGTCGGCCATGCCCGGCTGGCCGGGCTCTTCGGCATCGGGGCGATTGGCAACGAGTGTTTTGAAGCCGAGTTTTGCAGCTTCGCCCACGTCCTCCACTGTGAGCTGGGGCGAGACTGAAATGGTGTCGTCGATACGTCTGATGTCCATAAGCGATCCTTTTACCGGTCACATAAATGCCTCCGCATAATGCCACAGGACATAGCCGCTGTCAGAGCCCGGGCCATGGGAAGTTTTAATTCAGGAGATAAAAAAAGCCCGGCACTGGTGGCCGGGCAGAGGCGTGCGAGTAGTATCCATGAAAGACTTCCAGACAAACCGGCATCAGCGGGGACACCGGTATAGTGAAGTATTGACCATATTTTGAACACTTCAAGCCAGTGAGCGATTCGTTTGATCACATTTTTTCATATTGAAAGTGTGCTTATACTAAAGCCGCTCACTGTGGGCCTTTCGGGCCTTTGGGTTCCAACTCCGAAGCAGAGATATTGGCTTGTTGACTGAAATTCAGTGCCCGCTGTAATACAATAATGACCTATTGAGAGTCCAACGCCTCCGAGGTTTTGCATGTCTGACGAAAATGAAAACACGCCGGAAAACGACGAGCAGCTGGCGGGTAAAATAAAAGGGTCTGCGCGGCAGATCTGGCTGGCCGGGCTCGGTGCCTACACCAAGGCCGAGGAGGACGCTGGTCGCTTCTTTGAGCGTCTGGTTCAGGAAGGCGAGCAGTTAGAGAGTAAGACCCGCGGCGTGGTTGAAAAGCACGTACGCACTGTGGAAGACCGTGTGGACGATGTACGGGAAAAGGCCACTGGCACCTGGGACCGCCTCGAGAACATGTTTGATGAGCGCGTGTCCGGAGCGTTACGCCGGTTGGGTATTCATCGTCGGGACGAAATCGAAGCCATGGAACGCCGGATTCAGGCCCTGGAAGCGGAACTCCAACGCCTCAGGGAGGAGACTGAGGGCCGTTCCGAAGAGGAATAATGCTCGCCACCGGCCGCTGATGTCAGAGGTAGTCCCGGCTCATCAGGTAGATCTGTTCTTTTTCATCCGGGCCCAGGTAGGGCAATAGCAAGTGCATCATCTGGTAAACACCGCGGCCCGGGTCCATGGAGTCGCGGTCATCCAGATGCGACAGGCTGTCGAAGCTGCTCCAATAGCAGGCGGTAAGCGTCAACTGGTCGCAGAGCGCATCCAGCTCCCCATCGGTAATCTCCATGACGCCCTGGCGTCGAAAACTCTCGCAGATGACCCTGAAACCGTGGGTTTTCTTTTTCAGAATGCGCCGAAAGCGGGTTTGAAGCTGTTCGTATCGGGTCAGGACATTCACCAGGTCCTGATACAGGAATCGGTAGCGGGCGACGGTTTCGAACAGTAGATGGAGGAAAAAACTCTGCTGGTCCAGGCTGATGTCTGCATCTTCCGGTACCGCCAGCAGGTCGTGCATCTCACGCTCATAGCTGGTAAACAGCTCTCCGACAATATCGCCCTTGCTCTTGAAGTGGTAATAGAGATTGCCGGGGCTGATATCCAGTTCGTCCGAAATCAACAAGGTGGTTACGTTGGGCTCGCCGATGCTGTTGAACAGCATCAGGCTGGCCTCAAGTATACGGTCGCGGGTTTTCATTTTTTTCATGTCGCGGCCCGGCGAGGTGGGTTCAAAGCGAGAAACGAGCCCACACCGGACAATGGTCCGAAGGCCGTTCCATGGCGCGAATATCGTAGCTGACTCCTGCTTCTTCCGCCTTGGGTAGAAGCAGGTTACTGGCCATGATCAGGTCGATCCTCAGGCCGCGGCGTGGGTCCCTGTCAAAGCCCTTGCTGCGGTAATCAAACCAGCTGAAGGTGTCAGATTCCTCGGGGTGCAGGTGTCGAAACACGTCCGTGAAACCACGGCTTTCGACCTGTCCCAGCCATTCCCGCTCTTCCGGAAGAAAGCTGCATTTACCGGTTCTCAGCCAGCGCTTGGCGTTGTCGGCACCGATGCCGATGTCCTGGTCCGTGGGGGAGATGTTCATATCGCCCATCACCACAATCTCACCGTTGGCGGCTTTCAGGTCGTCCAGGTAGCGCATCAGGTCCGCGTAGAATTTTTCCTTGGCGGGAAACTTTACCGGGTGGTCTCGGCTTTCGCCCTGGGGAAAATAACCGTTGATCACCGTAAGCTTTCGGCCATTCACCGTGAAGTGGCCGGTAATCAGCCTGCGCTGGGAATCCTCTCCGTCCCACGGGTAACCTTTCTGGACGCTGTCCGGCGCCTGGCGGGAAAGAAGCGCAACGCCGTAATGAGTCTTCTGGCCATGGAAGTGAACGTGGTAGCCGAGCTCCCGAATGGCGTCCTCCGGGAACTCCTCGTCGGTCACCTTGGTTTCCTGCAGGCCGATAAAATCCGGGTTAAGGCTATCAATCACGGCCTCAAGCTGGTGCAGCCGCGTGCGGATACTGTTGACGTTGAATGAGACAAACATCATCGGCGGAAACCCTCAGTTATGCAGTTTTGCTGTTTTGGCGATTGTCAGGGTGTGTCAGGAAACCGCAAGTCTACCACAACAGGTTGGTGTGTCCGCCTTGGCTGCAAGGACGGATTCAGCGGGTCAGTTCACAATCCGGAGCGGTGTCCACGGCATAGCGGATATGGGCGGTGTAGTTCGAGTCCTTGTCCTTGCGGATATTGGTCAACCCAAGGTAGTCCGTCAGCGCGCCGTTGTCGTTATAGCCCAGGAGGATCGGGTCGACCAGAAAGCTCAGGATTGTGCTGGAGGGCTCTATCAGCACCTGTCTCTTATACACATCTCCGAGCCCACGAGACGGACTCCTATCTC
>CAJXOQ010000271.1 GCA_913057975.1 uncultured Marinobacter sp. | reverse complement strand
TATAAGAGACAGTCGTTGGCTTCCAGCGCAGCCTGGTTTCGCAGACCTCGCTGATCATCGCCCAGTACGAAAAGGGAACCCGTTCGCACTGTTCCTATGATGAGCACAACCAGTTACTGGATGCGATATCCGCCCGTGACACCGACAAAGCCGTTTCGTTGATGATGCATCACATGGATCATATCGATGCGAAACTGAACTTTGATAACGAAAGCACAACCGATGACCTGCATGCGGTGTTCTCACACATCGGCTTTGCCCGCAAAAAAGCCAGCACCAAACAATAAGGTCGGCCAGGGCGTTCGCGTGCAGGATCGATGTTGCTGCTTGGTGCTTTGCTCACATGGACTTCGGAAGCACCAGAATGGCCCGAAAATCATTAACATTGGTGCGAGTCGGACCCGTGATGATCAAGCCATCGAGTGCTTCAAAAAAGCTGTAGGCGTCGTTGCGGGCGAGATAGGTTGCAGGGTCAAGCTTCAGGGCCTGGACCCGCGACCAGTCATTAGGTCCGAAAATAGCCCCGGCGTTATCCTCGGAGCCATCAATACCGTCCGTGTCGATGGCCAAAGCGTGAATATTGGACGCTCCCTGAAGGACCGAGATGGCGCCCAGGAGGTATTCGACGTTGCGGCCTCCTCGCCCATCACCGGACACCGTAACGCTGGTCTCGCCGCCTGAAAGGATCAACAGAGGTTCTTTGAGGTCTTTTTGCAGCTTCAACGCCATTGTCGCGTGCTCACCTCCGAGCTCCCTCGCCTCTCCTTCAAGATCGTCACCCAACACACGAACGTCTACTCCGGCCAGGCTGGCGGACGCCTCGGCGGCTCGAAGTGCATCACAGGCCCTGGCCTGAACAATCGTGCGGTCAAGTCCAAATTCGGGTGAATGCGGCTTGGGGGCGGTATCGTCGCTGACCAGGAGGCTGCGCACAGCCTCTGGAATATCAATGGAGTACCGCTCCAGTATTTCCAGGGCATCCAGTGGCGTTGTCGCGTCTGGAATGGTTGGTCCTGAGGCGATGAGCGCAGGATCGTCGCCGGGCACATCGGAAATCAGGTAGGTAATCACTCTCGCCGGATGGGCAGCGACAGCCAGGCGCCCACCCTTGATGCGCGAAAGGTGGCGCCGCACCGTGTTGATCTCCCGGATCGGGGCCCCGCAACGCAACAGCGTCTTGTTGATGGCCTGCTTTTGCTGCAGTGTCAGCCCTGGCGCCGGCAGCGTCATGAGTGCGGAACCGCCACCGGAAATCAAAGCGACAACAAGATCCTTCTCGGTCAGCCCGGCCACCGACTCGAGCATACGCTGGGCAGCCTTCTCGCCCAACTCGTCAGGCATGGGATGAGAAGCTTCCAATACCTCGACGTGACGACACTCCGCGCCATGTCCATAACGGGTAACAACAAGCCCGGAAAGGTCGGCGTCCTCGTAGGTATCAGCCCACGTGCGCTCGAAGGCCGCAGCCATCGCCGCCGCCGCTTTGCCAGCCCCAATCACAACGGTACGTCCGGGCGGGCGCGGCGGTAGCTGACCAGCCGAAAGCAGCGTATCGGGATGGACGGCGGAGACCGCCGTTGCGGCAAGCTGCCTGAGCCAGACATTCACTTCTGTCGGATGATCAAAGGACAGCGAATTGGACAGGGCGTGCATCTGCGGCTCCTCGCAACGGATAGAAACTAAAAAAATGACGTGGTACGCCAGCGCGCCCCCAATCGCGCCCTAATGGCCGGTGCCGAATCGACACCGGCCATTGGGTCTGAGTGCTGCGCCGGCTGTTTAACTAGGCACCAATCTCGTGGTCTGCCAGTTTTTCCAGGGCCTTCACAATGCCTGCGTGGTCCCAATCCGCGCCGTTGTTCGCGGCGCAGGCCTGGAACAGTTGCTGGGCATTGGCGGTGCCAGGCAGCGACAGATTCAGGCTGCGTGCACTTTCCAGAGCCAGGTTGAGGTCCTTCTGGTGCAGGCGAATGCGGAAGCCTGGGTCAAAGGTACGCTTGATCATGCGCTCTCCGTGCACGTCGAGGATCTTCGACTGGGCCAGACCACCCAGCAGGGCCTCACGCACTTTCGTCACATCCGCTCCGGCTTTCGACGCGAAAAGCAGACCCTCAGCCGCAGCCTGGATGGTCAGTGCTACCACGATCTGGTTAGCGACTTTGCAGATCTGACCGGCGCCGTGCTCGCCAATATGGGTGATGGTCTTGCCCATTACCTCAAGGACGGGCAGGGCCCGGTTAAAGCCTTCATTGGTACCACCCACCATAATGGTCAGCGTTGCGTTAACAGCGCCACCCTCGCCACCAGACACCGGGGCGTCGACGTATTCACCGCCAGCCTCGGTAATGCGCTTGGCAAATGCCTGGGTGGGAATCGGCGCAATGGAGCTCATATCGATGACCAGCGTACCGGGCTGGAGACCTTCAACGATGCCGGCCTCGCCAAGCAGCACTTCCTCAACATCGGGGGTGTCCGGCACCATGGTGATGATAATCTCGGCCTGTTCCGCAACCGCCTTGGGGCTATCGACTTCTTTCGTACCCTTGGCCGCCAGGCCTTCGTCCAGGGTGCCGTGCTTAACGTAGGTCACCAGCTCGTGACCCGCTTCCAGCAGATGGCCGGCCATGGGCCGACCCATAATCCCGAGACCAATAAATCCGATCTTGCTCATAATCCTCTCCTTACTAACTTTCTTGTTGAATGACCTTATCGTGCGTTGTCCAGCCAGCCGAGCCCTTCAAGCGTCGTCGCCGCAGGCTTGTACTCGCAGCCGATCCACCCCTGGTAGCCCAGGCGATCAAGATGGCCGAACAGGAACGGGTAATTGATCTCCCCCGTGCCGGGTTCGTGGCGCCCTGGATTGTCCGCCAGCTGCACATGGCCGATTTTCGAAAGGTGCTTTTCGATGGTCGGGGCCAGGTCGCCCTCCATGATCTGCATGTGATAGATGTCGTATTGCAGTTGCAGATTGTCGCTGCCCACTTCCTCAAACAACGCCAGGGCCTGCTCCGTCCGGTTGAGGAAGAAGCCGGGTATGTCCCGGGTATTGATGGGCTCGGCGAGCAACAGAATGCCTGCCGCTTTCAGTTTTTCGGCGGCGAAGCGCAGGTTGTCGATCAGGGTTCGACGGGCCTGTTCTTCGCTTACCGTGTTTGGTCGGATACCTGCCAGACAATTCAGTTGCTTGCACCCGAGCACGGTGGCGTAGTCAATGGCCAGATCCACGCCTTCACGAAACTCGTCGACCCGATCCGGGTGGCAGGCAATACCGCGCTCACCAGCCGCCCAGTCCCCTGCGGGAAGGTTGTGCAACACCTGGGTAAGCCCATGGGCATCCAGCTGCTTTTTAATGTCTGCCGCGGGGTAATCGTAGGGGAAGAGATACTCTACGCCCTGAAAGCCTGCCGACGCGGCGGCCTGGAAGCGGTCTGTCTCTTATACACATCTGACGCTGCCGACGAATAGAGAGG
>CAJXOQ010000270.1 GCA_913057975.1 uncultured Marinobacter sp. | reverse complement strand
TCTACACCTCTCTATTCGTCGGCAGCGTCAGATGTGTATAAGAGACAGCTCGTAGATAAGCTCACGACGTGTTTTCCTCTACGCCCTTATAAAGAGACGTAATGAGCGGGCACTTCACGTCACCCTGCTCAGTGCAACATGCCTGCACCAGCCCCTCCAGCGTTCGCTCGATACGCCGCAGACTTGAAATTTTCTCACGCACCTTGGCGAGCTTCTGTCCGCCCAGTACCCGTGCTTCATCGCAATGGGTGCCGTCTTGCAGTGTTAGCAGTCCTCCGATTTCATCCAGGCTGAAGCCCAACCATTGGGCCGTTCGAATGAACTGAAGACGCGCCAACGCCTGATCGTCGTAATGGCGGATGCTTCCATAGGGTTTGTCAGGCTCTGCCACCAGTCCCCGGCGCTGGTAATAGCGGATGGTTTCCACTCCGATATTGGCGGCCTTGGCCAGGGCGCCAATGGTCATTGAACGTGGTTTCTTGGACATAGGGGGTTGATTCCGTAGCTGACTACGGGAGTAACCTTATCACAGTCATCCATCTCATGAAAGGAGCCAACGTAATGTCTGAGCCCAAATCCGGTCGCGGTTCGCTGATCGCAGGGGGCGTTGCCGCCGTCCTGGCATCCGCCTGCTGTCTTGGTCCCCTGGTTTTAATCGCGTTAGGAGTTTCAGGCGCCTGGATCGGCAATCTGGCCGCCCTGGAACCCTATCGGCCCTGGTTCATCGGTGCGGCACTGGTGGCCATGGTGTTTGCCTGGCGCCGGATATACCGGCCTGCACAGGATTGCCAGCCGGGCGATGTTTGCGCGGTGCCGCAAGTACGCACAACCTACAAGGTTGTTTTCTGGATTGTCGCGCTGCTCATTCTGACTGCGCTGGCGTTCCCTTATGTTTTACCCCTATTTTACTGAGAGGCATAGCACCATGAAAAAATCACTGATCGCCACAGCGTTATTCCTGTTCGTTAGCCTGCCGGCCCTGGCAGCACCACAAACCGTCACCCTGTCAGTCCCTGGCATGACCTGTTCGGCCTGCCCGATCACCGTCAAGGCCGCTCTCAACCGGGTGGAGGGCGTGACCTCTGTGGATGTTCGTTATGAAGAACGCGATGCGACGGTCACCTTCGACGACGAGAAAACGACCGTTGAGGCACTGACGCAAGCCACCACCAACGCCGGCTATCCGTCCACGCTGAAACAATCTCAGGCAAAACAGGAGTAACCATGGCAAACCCCAAAACCCTGTTGCGGGTGAGCGTCATCGGCACGGTGCTGGTCGCCCTGTGCTGCTTTACCCCAATACTGGTGGTTTTGCTGGGAACCTTAGGCCTGACAGCCCTCACCGGCTATCTCGACTACGTGCTTTTGCCCGCACTGGTCTTTTTTATTGGCCTGACCTGCTATGCCGTCTGGCGTAAAAAGAAACACGACGCCTGCTGCGATAGCCCTTCAACCAAGGAGTAACGTTTATGAGTGACAACAACCTGCACATTGCGGTGATTGGCAGCGGTGGCAGTGCCATGGCTGCGGCCCTGAAAGCGACGGAGCGCGGTGCCCGGGTGACGCTGATTGAGCGCGGCACCATCGGCGGAACCTGCGTCAACATTGGTTGCGTACCGTCCAAAATCATGATCCGGTCGGCGCATATCGCCCACCTTCGCCGGGAAAGCCCGTTTGACGACGGACTGAGTGCCCAGGCACCGGCGGTGAATCGTTCAGCCCTTCTGGCTCAGCAACAGGCCCGGGTGGAGGAGCTGCGCGAGTCCAAGTACCAGAGCATTCTCAACGACAATGCCGCGATTACCGTCCTCAAGGGCGAGGCGCGGTTCGTGGACGAGCGCACACTGACGGTTACGCTCAACGACGGCGGCGAGCAGACGGTGCACTTCGACCGGGCCTTTATCGGCACCGGTGCCCGGCCCGCCGAACCGCCTGTTCCGGGGCTATCCGAGACGCCCTATCTCACGTCCACCAGTGCGCTGGAGCTGGATCACATTCCCGAGCGCCTCGTTGTGATTGGTGCCTCGGTGGTGGCCATAGAGCTGGCTCAGGCCTTTGCCCGCCTTGGCAGTCGGGTCACCATTCTGGCCCGCAGCCGGGTGCTGTCTCAGGAAGACCCGGCGGTGGGTGAAGCCGTGGAAGCGGCCTTCCGTCGCGAGGGCATCGAGGTGCTCAAGCAGACCCAGGCCAGTGAGATTACCCACAATGGCCGGGTGTTCACCCTCCAAACCAACGCCGGCACCCTGGAGGCGGAGCAACTGCTGGTGGCCAGTGGCCGCACACCCAATACCGAGAACCTGAACCTGGAGGCCGTCGGCGTGGCTACCGAGCGCGGCGCGATCCGGATCGACAACCACCTGCAAACGACCGCGTCCGGCATTTATGCAGCCGGGGACTGCACCGATCAACCCCAGTTCGTCTACGTGGCTGCCGCCGGTGGTAGTCGGGCCGCCATTAACATGACCGGCGGTGACGCCAGCCTCGACCTCAGCGCCATGCCCGAGGTGATCTTTACCGATCCACAAGTGGCCACCGTCGGTCTGTCCGAGGCGGAGGCCCAGGCTCAGGGATACGACACCGACAGCCGCACCCTGACCCTCGATAACGTGCCCCGGGCCCTGGTTAACTTCGATGCCGGGGGCTTCATCAAGATGGTCGCTGAGCGTGGCAGCGGACGATTGCTGGGTGTCCAGTCCGTCGCGGGCGAAGCCGGTGAGCTGATCCAGACGGCCGTCATGGCGCTGCGTGCGCGTATGACCGTGAACGACATTGCCGATGAGCTGTTCCCGTACCTGACCATGGTGGAGGGGCTCAAGCTCTGTGCCCAAACCTTCACCAAGGACGTGAAGCAATTGTCGTGCTGTGCGGGATAAGACGGTGCCGCCAATGTATAACATGGATGAGATCGTGGAACGGCTGGGTCTGACCGGCGAAAGGGAAGCCGCGCTTCATGTGACGCTGTTGCGCGAGCTTGCCCTGGGACAACCGGTCACTGTTGAGCGGCTCGCGAAGTCGCTCAACTGGACGACTGATGAGGCAGAGTTGGTGCTGGAAAAACTGCCCTGCGGGACCATCGAGTACGACGGCCAGGGACGGCTGATCGGCTCCGGCATCACACTGCGAGAAACCCCGCATGCATTTGTTGTCAACGATCGGCCACTTTATACCTGGTGTGCACTGGATGCCTTGATGTTTCCAGCTGTCATCGGCGAACGGGCGCAGGTGCAATCGCGTTGCCCGCAGACGAACAACCCGGTCACCTTGACGGTTACGCCACAGGGAGTGGTTTCGCTTGAGCCGGAGGACGCGGTCGTCTCTTTAGTGTCGGTGGCCGCATCGGGAGACATTCGAAGTGCGTTTTGTTGCGATGTCCTTTTCTTTGCCTCTCGACAGGCCGGGGAGGCCTGGGGGCGAGATAAACCAAGCGCGCAGCTGGTGACTGTGCAGGAAGGCTGTCTCTTATACACATCTGACGCTGCCGACGAATAGAGAG
>CAJXOQ010000269.1 GCA_913057975.1 uncultured Marinobacter sp. | reverse complement strand
CGAGATAGGAGTCCGTCTCGTGGGCTCGGAGATGTGTATAAGAGACAGGTTGTGTTGGGGGCGATGGCTGAGTTAGGGCAGGACAGCTTAGCTCTGCACAGGGAGGTTGGTGAATTCGCCAGGGCGAGGGGCATCGAAAGACTGATCGCCGTGGGTCCCGGCTGTGAAGGATATGTTGAGGGTTTCGGAGACGCCGCTGAGGTGTGTGCGAGCCATGACGACGCTGTGCGTCGTCTGTTTGAGGGGCCTGCCGAGTCACAGACGGTACTGGTCAAGGGTTCTCGCAGTTCCGCCATGGATCGCGTGGTGGAGGGAATACAAGAAAAGGTGGGTAACGCATGCTGCTCTGGCTGACAGAGGCTCTTTCACAGTACTTTTCCGCGCTGACGGTTTTCCAGTACCTGACCGTCAGGGGGATCTTCGGGGTGCTGACCGCCCTGTTGATCTCCCTGCTGATCGGCCCGGTGATGATTCGCAAACTCAGTCAGTACCAGATTGGTCAGGCGGTTCGTGACGACGGCCCGCAAACGCATCTGAGCAAAGCCGGCACGCCGACCATGGGTGGTGCGCTGATTCTGGTGGCTGTCGGGGTCAGCTCATTGCTGTGGGCGGATCTGAGCAATCGGTATGTCTGGGTGGCGATTCTGGTCACCCTTTTGTTCGGTGCGATTGGCTGGGTGGACGACTACCGCAAAGTGGTGGAGCGCAATCCAAGGGGGCTGCCTGCTCGCTGGAAATATTTCTGGCAGTCAGTGATCGGAGCGACGGCGGCGATAGCGCTGTTCATGAGTTCCGCGTTGCCCCAGGAAACGTCGCTCTACGTGCCATTTTTCAAGAACGTATCGCTGACCCTGGGGCCGGTGCTGTTCATCCTGTTGAGCTACTTCGTGATTGTGGGTAGCAGCAACGCGGTGAACCTGACCGATGGCCTGGACGGGCTGGCCATTATGCCGACGGTGATGGTGGCGGCGGCCCTGGGCATCTTTGCTTACGTGTCTGGTCACGCTCAGTTCGCCGATTATTTGCTGATTCCTCACTTGCCGGGCACCGGTGAGTTGATTGTATTTTGTGGTGCGCTGGTGGGTGCCGGGCTGGGATTTCTGTGGTTCAACACCTATCCCGCCCAGGTGTTCATGGGCGACGTTGGCGCGTTGGCGCTTGGCGCGGCGCTGGGTGTCGTGGCGGTGATCGTACGGCAGGAAATCGTATTGTTCATCATGGGCGGCGTGTTCGTCATGGAAACCGTCTCCGTGATTCTTCAGGTGGCGTCCTTCCGGCTTACCGGCCGGCGGATATTCCGCATGGCGCCGCTGCATCATCATTTTGAACTGAAAGGCTGGCCAGAGCCGCGCGTTATCGTGCGCTTCTGGGTTGTCACTGTCGTGTTAGTACTGGTTGGCCTGGCCAGCCTGAAGCTGAGATAGGGAAGCAAAGCACCATGGGTGTCATCGTTTCAGATCGTCGAACGCTGGTTGTGGGGCTCGGTAAAACCGGGCTCTCCTGCGTGCGCTATCTGTGCGAAAAAGGCCGCGATGTTGCTGTGGCTGATAGCCGCCTGTCGCCGCCCGGCCTGGATGATCTCAGGGCCGAATGGCCGGACCTGCCCGTGTACCTGGGTGAGTTCGATGCCGACCTGTTTTCCGGCTTTAACGAATTGGTGGTCAGCCCAGGGATCAGTGTTGCCGAACCGGCTATTCGGGGGGCGGCCGATAAAGGGGCTGTCATTCGCGGTGATATTGACCTGTTTTCCGAAGTAGCGGACGCGCCGATCATCGCCATCACCGGTTCCAATGGCAAAACCACGGTGACCACGCTGGTCGGAGAGATGGCCGGGGCCGCTGGCCGCCGCGTGGAAGTCGGCGGCAATATCGGCACTCCGGCGCTGGAGCTGCTTGGTCGGGGAGCGGACCTTTATGTTCTGGAACTATCGAGCTTCCAGCTCGAAACCACCCGGGAACTGAATGCCCTGGCGGCCACGGTGCTGAACGTCAGCGATGATCACATGGATCGCTACCCGGACAAGATGGCCTATTTCCAGGCCAAACAACGAATTTTCAACGGCTGCCAGAACGCCGTGGTCAATCTGGACGATGCCCTTAGCACGCCCATGGCGAGGGATAGCCTCCGGTTCCTGTGTTTCGGCTTTCACCGTGTTAACCCGGATACGTTCAGTACCCGAGATGACGATGAAGGCACCTGGATTACCTTCGGTTTTGACAACCTGCTGTTGGCCGAGGAATTGGGCCTGATGGGTCAGCATAATATCAGCAATGTGATGGCGGCACTGGCACTTGGGCACGCCGCCGGGTTACCGATGGACGTGATGCTGGAAACTGCCAAGCGTTTCAAGGGGCTGCCGCATCGGTGCGAATTCGTTCGGCAGGTGAGCGATGTCGACTACATCAATGACTCCAAGGGCACCAATGTGGGAGCGACGGCCGCCGCCATTGAGAGTTTGGTGCCAGCGGGTGGGAAAATCGTGTTGATTGCCGGTGGCGAAGGCAAGGGCGCTGATTTCTCCTTGCTCGCTGAACCCGTGTCAACTCATTGTCGCGCGGTTGTACTGATCGGCGCTGATGCTGAAATCATCGCCACCGCTTTGGGTAATCGGGTTGAGACGGTCAACGCTGCTGACATCGCAGACGCTGTCCATACGGCAAAAAAACTGGCCCATCCGGGTGACCGGGTACTGTTGTCACCTGCCTGCGCGAGTTTCGACATGTTCCGCGACTACGGGGATCGTGGCGATCGTTTCCGTCAACAGGTGGAGGGGCTGTGATGCACGCTGACCTATCCCTCACCAGCCAACACGGCCTGTTCCGTGATCTGCGTCCGCTGCCACTACTGATCATCAGTTCTGCTGCGTTGCTGGTCATGGGCATTGTGATGATTTCTTCCGCCTCCATGGACATGGCGGCGGAAACCATGGGCAACAGTTACCACTATGTGATCCGTCAGCTTATTTTTGCCGGCATCGGCTGCGTCCTTGCGCTGATTGCCGTCAACGTGCCGATCTCGTGGTGGGAGCGCAGCGGGTGGCTGTTGCTTGGGGTCGGTTTGCTGTCTCTGCTTCTGGTACTGACGCCCCTCGGGCGTACGGTCAATGGCTCCACACGCTGGATCTCTTTTGGTCTGTTCAATGTCCAGGTGTCGGAAATCGCGAAGCTCTGCCTGATTGCCTACCTGGCGGGATACGTGGTGCGTCGTCGGGATGAGTTGCTAAATACCTGGCCTGGGTTCCTCAAGCCATTGGGCGTGCTGGGTATTGCCTCGGTGCTATTGGTTATCGAGCCGGATTTTGGCGCCACGGTGGTACTTGTTGCCGCATCAGCTGGCATGATTTTCCTGAGTGGCGTTCGGCTCAGCCGGTTTATGCCGCTGATTGGTGTGTTGGTGGTGATGGGCTCCGTGCTGGTATTCACCCAGCCCTACCGGTTGAAGCGGGTTGTGAGTTACCTCGACCCTGTCTCTTATACACATCTGACGCTGCCGACGAA
>CAJXOQ010000268.1 GCA_913057975.1 uncultured Marinobacter sp. | reverse complement strand
CGAGATAGGAGTCCGTCTCGTGGGCTCGGAGATGTGTATAAGAGACAGACCTTCCACCGTGCGACTGGCGGCCATCAGCGCCTGCCCCAGAACCTGGCCGCCAAACACGTTGGGAAAGCCGAGATCTTCACTGTCCCCCTGGAAATGGTCATCACCGATGGGGGAGAGATCCAGCAGATCCACCAGTTTTCTGGTTACTTCAAGCATGCCAGCTCCTGTCAATATCGTTAGCTCACGAATGAATTTCTACCGCAAGCTGGGGATTTTCGCAATCCTGATCTCGCCCATCAGCTATGAATCGGCGGCACTTCCTTCGACAGGGCCTGCTTCTCCACCGCATAACCGCCGGTCACCGCAAAACCCAGAACCTCGCCGGACTCACTCCTGAACAGGGCGCGGACATCCTGGCCGTCTGCATTCACTTCCCAGTTGCCCGACGCATTCACCGGTGGCGGACACACCGCCGTTGGACAGCAGGGAGTCTTGACCATAACCGGCATGGTGCCGTACTTCACTTCGGTGGGCTCACTCACCAACGTCTTTGCTAACGCGCGCGCGCAGGCCATCAGCGGCAGCACATACAGCAACACGTGGCCGTCAACTTCGGCGCAATCCCCCAGCGCGTAGATGTCGGGCGCTGATGTCTCCAGGGCGCGATTGACCACAATGCCACGCTGCGTCTCCAGGCCCGCCGCAGCGGCCAGTTCTGTGCGTGGTCGCAGCCCGACCGCGGAAATGACCAGGTCAGAGTCCAGCTCCTCGCCATTGGCCAGGGTCAGACGAACGCCATTCCCGCTGTTGGCAATATGCTCCACCACTGTTTCCAGATGAAAACGGACCCCCAGCCCCTCCAGCCCATCACGTACCGCTTCCGCAGCGGCCGGAGGTAGCAACCCCGGCATCAGGGCATCAGAGGGAGCAATCACATCCACGTCGACATCACCGTTACGAAGGTCGTTGGCAAATTCACACCCGATCAAGCCCGCGCCCATGATGGCCACCCGCTTTTTGCCTTTCAGAGCCTTGCGAAAGGCTCGGTAATCCATCAGGTCGTTGATGGAAAAGACACGCTCATGGCCGTCACCGGCAATGGACAGGCGAATCACATCAGCACCCCAGGCCAACACCAGTTTGCCGTACCGTAGCCGTTCGTCCCCGAGCACAAGTTCGTGGGCGTCCGGATCAATGCCGGTCACGGTAGTGTATGTACGCAGTTGAAGGTTCAGTTGCTCCACCATTGCATCCGACGACGCCTGCGCCAGCTCATCGGCCTCTTTGCCTTTGGTAAAGCCGGTGGAAAGCATGGGCTTGGAGTAACTGTAGCCATCGTCCGCCGTTACCATGACGATCGGTATTTCCTTGTCCTGCTTACGGATTTCCTTCGCCAGCGAATAGCCTGACAATCCGGTACCCACAATCACGATAGGGGCATCTGTGCTCATTACTGCTCTCCAAACCTGTTCAGCGGTACCGGCGTATCAGCCGATCTCAATCATCTCGAAGTCTTCCTTACCCACGCCGCAGTCTGGGCACTCCCAATCTTCTGGCACGTCTTCCCAGGCGGTTCCAGGCTCGATACCGTCTTCCGGCCAACCTTCCGCCTCATCGTAAATAAACCCACAGACAACGCACTGCCACTTCTTCATGTCATTCCTCCGAAACTCATTGGAGCGCGATAATAATTGTCAGACAATTATACGCGCAAGTCTTTCATGCACCGAGTTGGCACTATTTCATACCGGGAAACCATCATACCCACCGCTGCCGCATTGACCAATGCCGACGCCGACGGCTATTCACCGGGTTTTCTGCCAATCACCAGAATTTCCACCAGACGAACCGTGAAACGCCCCTCCCTTCAGCGTGCCTCCTCCGGTATAATCGGCCGTTTTACGATAGGACCCCAGCGCTATGACCGACACCGTCGCCGAACTGAATCAGGTAATGGCCGAGGCCGACTGCCTGGTGAGCGAACAGCAGGTACAGGCTGCCATCCAGTCCCTTGCAGACGAGATCACCGGGCGCCTCAAGAACACCAATCCCCTGTTGTTCTGCGTGATGAATGGCGGCCTGATCCTCACCGGCCACCTACTGCCAAGGCTGACGTTTCCCGTGCAGGCGGAATACCTTCACGCCACCCGCTACCGCCAGGAAACCACCGGTGGCATCCTGGAATGGAAACTGCAGCCGGAAGCCAACATGAATGGCCGCACGGTACTGATCGTTGACGACATCCTCGACGAGGGTACGACCCTCTGCGCCATTGCAGATTATTGCCTCGCCCATGGCGCCAGCGAGGTCCTGACGGCGGTGCTGGTCGACAAACAACACGATCGCAAGGCAAGACCAGACCTCAAGGCAGACTTTACCGGTCTGGAAGTTGAGGACCGCTTCCTGTTTGGCTACGGCATGGATTACAAAGGTTATTGGCGCAACGCCCCGGGAATTTATGCCGTCAAGGGACTTTGACCGGTACGCACCCAGCGTGCTTGAAGGTGACAACGCCATCGCCACCCCTGCTACGGACTGGTACCGCTCTTTTTCGGCAGCCGCTTTGAAAAACCCGGCCATCCATGGCCCGCTCAGCCACTGGCTGACGCTGGAAGGCTCACTCACCCGGGCGCTTCAACTCCGATGCCGTGAGCACTTTCACGTGGATATCCTCCAGGAGGGCTTTGCCCGTCCCACCGTGGAGGAGGCCCATACCCTGGGCATTCCGGTGCGCCAGAACGCCTGGATCCGCGAGGTCTGCCTGAACGGCGACAACACTCCCTGGGTGCTTGCCCGTACGATCATTCCATTGGCAACCCTATCAGGGCGTGGACGCCGCCTGCGCAACCTTGGACGCCGTCCCCTCGGCGCCTATCTGTTCAGCAACCCACAGTGGCAGCGGGGACCGTTCGAGACCGGTCTTTGCTGTCGGGTTAACAATGATCAGCCGGTGGCGGCCCGCCGCTCCCGTTTTTTCAACGGTCATCATTCTTTATTGGTGGGGGAGTATTTCCTGCCCACGCTTTGCCCCTGACACTACGGCGCTTTAAACCGGACCTCACCGCTGGCTATAATCCCCGCTCAGCCTCAGAAACATCATCCCGGACGGACCAGACCTATGCTGCCCAATGCCGTGCCAGATCACATCCAGGCCCGCCTTGCAGACTACGCCCGACTGCTGCGCGTCGATCGCCCCATCGGCAGCCTGCTCCTGCTATGGCCAACCTACTGGGCACTGTGGCTGGCCGCAGACGGTTTCCCCAGCATTGGCAACTTTATCGTCTTTACCCTCGGCGTATTCATGATGCGGGCCGCCGGTTGCGCCATTAACGATTTTGCCGACCGCAAGGTGGATCGCCACGTCAAACGCACCAAAGACCGCCCCCTAACCTCCGGTCGCATCGAAGCCTGGGAAGCCGTAGCCCTGTTCGCAGGCCTCTGCGTGACCGCTTTCCTGATGGTGGTGCTGCTGTCTCTTATACACATCTCCGAGCCCACGAGACGGACTCCTATCTCGT
>CAJXOQ010000267.1 GCA_913057975.1 uncultured Marinobacter sp. | reverse complement strand
GGCTCGGAGATGTGTATAAGAGACAGTACCTGCTCTGTGCGCTCTGCATTCTGGCCACCGAAGTCATTGCCTTCCAGTTGCACACCCACCAGGTCACTCTGTAGCCGCTCTTCGGCTTCACGAAGACGCTGGGCTTCCAGTTGGCGGAGTTTTTCGCGGGTGAAGATGGCCCCATTCGGGAACGCGTTGCCTGTAAGGCCTCCCGCCCGTTGGAGCACTTCGCGAAGGGTCTCACCGTCACGGATGGTGTACTCGCCTGGGTAACGTACTTCTCCGTCCAGTTCGATGGCCTTAGCCTGGGCAAATTCAGGTATGGATTTAATCAGCAGGCGGTCCCTGCTTTTCAGCAATACCGATACCTCGCCTGCCATGACGGCCTTCAAGTCCAGGTTCTGGACATTGGTTTCGCCGGTGCCCTCGTCGTCAACACTGAAACGGGCCAGTTCCGCGGTGTAAAGTGACGCTGAGTCTTTCAGGCCACCAGCCACGTAGATTGCGTCCGCCACTTGTCTCGATGCTGGCAATGGATATTCCCCCGGATAACGCACAGGGCCCGTCACCCGGATAGTTTGTTGGGGCGCGCCAGGCCTAGCCTGAGCTTTCAGCCTTTGCAGTACCGGTGCGAACAGGGCCTCGCGACTGAACCGGCTGTAGTCCATTTCGTTGTCTTCTTTGTTACCCGTGCCACTTACGTTTTTTGTGTCTTTGTTTGAAGCGAAGCGCTCAGCCATCGTATCGTTCTGGCTTTTCGCGCTTACCTTGCCTTCATCCGCAAAAATCAGGAACCGGTCTTTCTCCTGCAGAAGAATGTCATTCTCACCACCGGGGTTGTCCAGGGCTTTCCGCAGGCGCAGGTTGATGACCGAGACGGTGTCGGTTTCCGGGTCGGTTCGTACAATGGCCGCATAGCGCTTATCGGCTTCCTGGAGCAGGTCGCTATCCAGCGAACGAATAACGGAGCTGACTCTCATACCTGGCACCCAGGCGTAGCGGCCGGGGCGCGTCGCCGCACCTTTTACTTCGACGTACTGGCCGGTAATGTCTGAGATGGAGGCGACTTCTATACGGTCGCCGGGCTTGACCTTTGCCCGCTTACCTTTCTGCGTGGTGAGATTGGCCTCGGCGATGATGCGCAGGAAGTCGTCGTTGTTGCGTTCGATGCGCACCAGTTGCGGGTAGGCCTGGGGGGTCAAACCACCAGCGAGGCTCACCAGTTCCTGCAGGTTAGTGCTGTTTTTCAGTTCATAGAGCGCTGGGCGATATACTTCTCCATCTATGCCTACGCGGTTTCCCACGGGGGGGATAAAGATGACGTCACCGGGTTGCAGGCGGCTATCGTCGGAGGTGTCTCCCGCCAATAACAGGTCGTATAGGTCCAGTTCGCCGACCAGCTTTCCGTCACGCTTGTGTTGAATCTTGCGCAGGGAACCAGTGCGCTTGATGCCACCAGACACATAGAGGGCGTTGGTCATGGTGGAGAGGGAACTGACGGTGTAGGAACCTGCGTTTCTTGCTTCCCCCAACACAAACACCCGCATACTGCGCAGCTCACCCAGGGAAACGCTGGCCTGCACACCAATGTACTGCTCGGAGACTCGATTCTTGATCTGTTGCCTGGCCTGGTCAAACGTCAGGCCCGCAACGGTTTGAGGGCCGGATTGCGGAAAGCTGACGGTACCGTCCCGGGAAATGGGCAACTCCAGTTGCTGGTTTTCCTTGCCCCAGAGTTGCACCCGCAGTACGTCACCCGGGCCCAGCGTGTAGTCGTTGGGGATGGGGATTTCCGTCACCGGCGCAAAGGTGGTCGGGCTTCCAACAAACAGATCGTACCCAAAAGGCTTCAGACCGCCATTCTTACGATCCTGTTCTTCTTCGTTGTCTTGCTCTTGCCGGACAAGCTCCCTTTCTTCATCAGAGATGGCATCAACCGGCTCTACCACATTCACATTTTGCGGCCGTTGGTTTTGTTGGCTCGCTGAGCCGGCAATGGAATCCAGATCCACGCCATATTGGCGCGCCAATGCTTCCTGCTGAGCACGGGGCATGCTCTTGAACTGTTCGATCTGGGACTGGCTGATGGATTGGGCGGCGGCGGTAACCGGCAATACTAGAGCCAGTGACATCAGTATTCTTTTGGTCAGGTTCACTTGGTCAGGTCCGTTTTCTAAAAGCGGTAGCGCCAGGCGGCACCGATAGACCATTGGTCTTTCTCGCCGCTGATGAATGCTATTTTTTTGTCGGTGGCCTGTGCCGTTAGGTCCAGCCAGCCGTTGAGAAATTGTGTGCCGTAACTCAGAGATACCACAGCGGCTTTTTGGTCGCCGCTCGGCACATTAACGAAAATATCGTTGTCCGTGATGACCGTCCGATTGTCACCGTCTTTATTGAGATCAAGGTAACCTAAAGAAGCCGAGAGGTTACGGCCATCCGGGAAGAAATTGAATACGCCCAAAGTCAGGGTTTCCGCGTCGCCGTCAAACGTTGAGGCCATATTGCGGCCTTTGTAACGATACCCACTGCCGTAACGGGAATGATCGTATGCGATATTAGGCATGGCGTTGCCAAGGAAGTCGTCGGCCAGGGTATTGCTGTATTCGACGAACCATTGCTGGTCACTACTCAGCAGTTGTGTCGTCCAGTCCGTACCCAACAGCCAGGATTTTCGGGCCGGGAAGGCACCGGCTTCGTCTTCACCCATCATCTGGCCATAAACACCCACGGCCTGATCGCCAATGGCAAAACCGTAACGGGCATCAATACTGGCCAGTTGGTTTCCAGGGTCGTTCTCTTCCAGTTGACCATTGTCGCGGCCGATCAAGGCATTCCAGATGGTGGATGCGCCTTCCGGGCGGCCTTCACCGCCGAACATAATGGCCCTGGAAAAGCCGATGTCCAGGCCTTCAATGGGCCTTACGGTCAGGCGCATGCCAATTATCTTGGCGTCAGGAACCGCACGTTCGCTTTCCAGTTGGCCAGCGAAGGTGGTGAACTGCCAGGGGCCTATCCATGTTAGCCAACTGGTCTCCGGCTCGCCGGCGTTTTTACGGTTCAGCCATACCGCAGGCATGGGGCGGGCGTTATTAGAGAGGATCAAGCTGCTTTGCCAACCCGGCCCCCACCAACGGTCTATGGCCCCTGCGCCGAACACCCAGTTGCCGGCGGTTGCAGCCAGGTAGGAGCCATCCAGGCGCAACGTATCGTCATCTTCGGGATTGGCTGCCAGGCCGGGCTTTAAGCCAAAGGCCCAGGACTCGCCTTGCCATTGCACATTGAGGCTGGTTTCCGCCGTTTCACGAGGGCCGGCCTGAAAACCTCTTACAAACGTCGGTTCACTGGTGGCGCCCAGCGCATATTCCGCGCGCCAGCCCTCTTGGCCCTGCTCGTCCACCTCGAACTTGAGATAAGCCAGGGAGCCGCCAATGGCCGGTGCATCGCTGCCAGTTTCCCGGCTCAGCCCACTGTGGACAGTGCCCATCATCACCGGCCAAGTGGACGTTGTGCGATTCAGGTGGCCACGGTCCGCCAGTTTTTGCAGGGCGAAGCGGGCTCGGCTGTCACCGGGTTCCA
>CAJXOQ010000266.1 GCA_913057975.1 uncultured Marinobacter sp. | reverse complement strand
CGTGGGCTCGGAGATGTGTATAAGAGACAGATGAGAAGGAGGATGGCGAAAAAAAACGGGATGCGCGAGCGGCTACTCAAGGTTGATCCCCATTTTCTTCGGCGGGCAGTTTATCGGGCAGTTCGGTGGCGAACTCCTTGCCCACATCAATCAGCATGACGTCCCTCAAAATGTTGCGGCCAACCAGCACCGTATGCGAGAGGTGCTCTCTGTTGGTCAGTGTAAACTCAGCCTGTTGCCGATGGTTGCCGATCATGAACTGCAACTCTACAACCACACGGCGTTCTGATTCATCGGTGCTGGACTGGATAATCTTGACCCGGCGTGAGATTTCCCGTTCCAGCGTTACCATGTCATCGGAGTCAGGTACCGGCACGTCAAACCTTACCCAGTTATTCCCATCCCGTTCAAACCGGGTGATGTTTCGGGCATCCAATGAAGAGGTTTCCGCTCCACTGTCAATGCGAGCGTCGTAAATCAGATCAGGGCCAGCCAGATAGAATTTCTCCAGCTCGCCTACAACAACCTTGCCTTTGAGTCGGTCGGCCCTTCCGTTGTTCTTGGAATCAGACTGTCCAGCTGTGCAGGACTGTTGTTTTGGAGCGGGGGGGCAGGCGGGCTTCTCGATTTGCTCGGTGATTGCCTCGAGGATGGTTTTGGTGGATTCCTCGTTCAGCCGGGTCAGCGCCTGGAAGTTCTCATCCGTCCGGTTCTCAAGGCGAACGACCTCTTCTCCCTGATTTATAACGGAGGTATTTAGCGCTTCAAGATCCTGCTTCGGCACCATGAAGTAACGATCTGCAGTGCAGCCGGCGAGAAGTGATATCACAAGGCCGGCCGCAGCCAACTTTCCAAACTCTGAACGTATAGACAAGATCCGAAACCCCTGAATCCACGGCTTTGATACTTTAATTACAGAGTGCTGCAAGGATATTTCGTATTCGTGCTAGAACAGTCACTTGTAATCACAGGCCGGAAGTATACAACATCATAACTGTTGAGTTGGTTTACAGATCATTAACGGCGGGTATTATTTTCGTCCAGATGCCTGGGAAAGGAAGTGGTTTTTGACAAGAACCTCTTCGGAGCGGAGGTATTCCTGCACAACAGGGGAGCAGTTCAGGTAAAACAACAGCAGTTCTCTCTGGACATCCTGATCCTGAATGCGGGAAGCGAAGTGAATCAGGTCGCGGATGGATTCGTCCCCATTGTTCTGAAAGGTTCTGCCGTAACGTCCCTTCAGGATGCCGGTCAAACGTTCCAGATGGAATTCCCCGGTATGGGTCATATGGGGAAGAATGCGGAAACCACCGTGGCTGGCTCGTGCGCCAGGCTTGCGGTATTCACTGCCTTCCACACCCGAACACCCCGAATAGGAGAATTCAGATCCCAGTTTTCTCCATAGCTCTTTGAGCATGTTGAATTCCTGTCCTTTATACTGCTCCTGGACCTTGGCACCCGGCAGCAAACCAGCCATTCTGTCGGTAAACAGGCCATATTCACCGTTTTAGATGATATTACGTTCCGAGTCCAGAGCCGGATGCTTTGGGTCGCGAAATTTGCCAATCAGTCCACCAGAACCAGTGAATGGCAAACCTTTGACGTGAGTCCGAACAAAAAGGTTCCGCCAATACGGTAAACTGTTGTTTTATTGTAATGTTCGAGTCAATTATTAGAGGAGATCGGGGTGCCCGAGGCAATCATCGATGTAGTGGGGCGTAGGCCGGAGACCGTCACTTTGCTGATATTGGTGGTGGTAATGCTGTGTTTTCTGGTGTTCGCAGTGGTTAAGGGAAGTCGTGCCAGAACCGCACTCCGTGAGTTTGACTATGCACGGGCAATGGATGAACAGCGCTTCCATCAGCTTGAAACTGCGCTCGAAAACGGCAAAGCCGAGATTGAGCAAGCGGGACTGGACATCGAACACTGGCGACAGCGAGCGGCAACACTGGAAAATCGGGTAGCCGGGCTGGAATCCGAGAGCAAGTCGCGACTGGCGCGTATTGAGCAATTGGAAGCAGAAAGACAGTCCCAGCAACAGCGAGCGGACGAACTCTCCCGCGAGCTCGGAGATGCACGCGTTTCCCTGCGTGAGCAGGAAGTAACGCTGGATAAGGAGCGCCGTGCGACCACAGAAAAACTGGAGTTGCTGGAACGCAACCGTGATGCGTTGAAACAGGAGTTCGAGAATCTCGCCAATCGTATTTTCGAGCAAAAAAGTGAACGCTTCAGCCAGCAGACCCGCACCAGTATCGACACCCTGCTGAATCCTTTCCGGGATCAGCTCCAGGATTTTCGTAAACGGGTGGAGGATGTCTATACCACCGAAACGCGGGATCGGCAGGCGTTGAGAAGCGAGATCAAGTCCCTGCAGGAGCTGAATCGCCAGATCACCGAAGAAGCCTCCAACCTCACGAAGGCGCTTAAAGGTGACAAGAAAATCCAGGGCAATTGGGGCGAGCTGATTCTGGAGCGTGTCCTTGAGCGCTCAGGTTTGCGCAAGGGCATCGAATATGAAACCCAGGGCAGCTATCGCGATGAGGACAACCAGTTGCTGCGCCCGGATGTCATTGTCCACTTGCCGGACAGCCGAAATCTGGTGGTGGATTCAAAGGTATCCCTGGTGGCGTACCAGCAGTGGGCAACGGAAGAGGACGAGACTGCCAAGGACGAAGCTCTTCGCCAGCACGTTGAAGCGGTGCGTAATCATATTCGCGCCCTGAGCGAGAAAGATTACAGCCAGCTTCACGGCCTGCACTCACCAGACTTTGTGTTTCTTTTCATGCCCATTGAGCCGGCCTTTGTGGCTGCTTTTCAGCAGGACGAGAACCTATTCGCAGAAGCATTCGAGCGAAAGATTATTGTGGTTACACCAACGACATTGCTTGCGACCTTGCGAACCATTGAAAATATCTGGCGATACGAGCGTCAAAGCCAGAATGCGCGTAGGATTGCCGACCGTGCCAGTGCAGTGTATGACAAGCTGCGGGTGTTTGTAGAAGCGATGGAAAAGCTGGGAAGCCAGTTGCACACCGCGCAGGGGACCTACGATTCGGCGATGAACACGCTCACCCGTGGTCGCGGCAACCTTATCTCGCAAGCCAATCGCTTTGTAGAGCTGGGCGTTCGTGTTAAAAAAGAACTACCGAAAGCGATTATGGATCAAGCCGAAGTGGACGCCGAAGGTGTTGATGACACCGGCGATCCGGTCGAGCCCACGGTGGACGAAGATGCTCCCCGGGATAATCAGCAGGAGTAAACAAGATGGTGAAGATAACCCGAGTTGGGCGTCGTTCAGTCAGTGGCTTTATGTTGGCATCCCTAATGATGGCAGGTCAGGTTAGTGCCCTTGAGCCCGAACATGAGACCCGTCGATTAATGCTTGCCACTGAAGAGGCCGTTTCCGCAGAAAGCTGGGGCGAGGCGGGGGAGTACCTGAACCGTCTCCAGCAATTGGAAGGGGGAAAGCCGGCGAATTATTTCTATTTTCGCGGCCGCGTGATGCTGGAATCTGACCATTACAACGAAGCGCAAGCTGCATTGGAGAAGTACGTCAGCCTGGCGGGCAGTGAAGGCGAGCACTACACCGACTGTCTCTTATACACATCTGACGCTGCC
>CAJXOQ010000265.1 GCA_913057975.1 uncultured Marinobacter sp. | reverse complement strand
GCCGAGGACCTGACCTGGGAAATCTTCCGGGATACCCTGATCGAACAGGCCGAGCAGGGCGTGGATTACTTCACCATCCATGCGGGCGTCCGCCTGCACCATGTGCCTATGACTGCCAAGCGCACCACAGGCATCGTCTCCCGGGGTGGTTCGATCATGGCCAAATGGTGCCTGGCCCACCACAAGGAAAGCTTCCTGTACGAGCACTTCGAAGACATCTGCGAAATCATGAAGGCCTACGACGTATCCTTCAGCCTTGGCGACGGACTGCGTCCCGGTTCCATCGCCGATGCCAACGATGAAGCCCAGTTTGGCGAGTTGGAAACCCTGGGTGAGCTCACCAAGATTGCCTGGAAGCACGATGTCCAGGTGATGATCGAAGGTCCTGGGCATGTGCCCATGCAGTTGATCAAGGAAAACATGGACAAGCAGCTTGAATGCTGTGATGAGGCACCGTTCTACACCCTCGGGCCACTGACCACGGACATTGCCCCCGGCTATGATCACATTACTTCCGGTATCGGCGCGGCAATGATCGGCTGGTACGGCTGCGCCATGCTCTGCTATGTCACCCCGAAAGAACACCTGGGCCTGCCCAACAAGGACGACGTGAAAACCGGCATCATCACCTACAAGATCGCCGCCCACGCCGCTGACCTGGCGAAAGGTCACCCCGGTGCCCAGATTCGCGACAACGCGCTGTCCAAAGCCCGCTTCGAGTTCCGCTGGGAAGATCAGTTCAACCTCGGCCTCGACCCGGACACCGCTCGCGCCTTCCACGACGAAACCCTACCCAAGGACTCCGCCAAGGTGGCCCACTTCTGCTCCATGTGCGGCCCGAAGTTCTGTTCCATGCAGATTTCCCAGGAAGTTCGGGAGTATGCCAAGGAAAATGGCCTCGACGAGGTGTCGGCGGTGGATGCCGGCATGAAGGAGAAATCCCGGGAGTTTGTGGAGGCTGGGTCCAAGCTTTATGACAAGGTTTGACCTTTTGTAAGACTGCTTGGTTCGGAGTGTGAGCCAGGATGGTGGCCCCGTTCAGAAAACGACTCGAGACGTCCCTGTGCGTCTCGGGCTCTGCCATCCCTGGCTCCGCACGTTTCTGAACGGGGCCATCACCCTGGCTCAATCTGATATTGGCAGTCATTGCCTCGTTGGTCGCTCTTTGAGGATTGCACAAATGCTCGAAGCAGTTATTGGGAACCCCTTTTCCAAAACTGTGCGGAGCCATGGATGGCGGAGCTCAAGCGCCCCAGGGACGGGCTTGAGCGTGTTTTGGAAAAGGGGGTCCCGATAGCTGCCTCCCCATGATTTAGGGCTAGGGCCCGAGCTTGCAGTAGCCCTACAAATCCGGCTATCGTTCAGAATCGTTCTCAAAAACAGATCTGAAATGACCGAACCGTTCCAGTTTAAAGACCGCGACGTAAAAATCGAAAAACGCGAAACCGTGTTCCATGGCTTCTTCCGCATGGACAAGCTCTGGCTGACGCACCCGCGCTTTGACGGCGGGCAAATGCCAACCTTCACCCGCGAACTCTTCATCCGCGGCGACGCCACCTGCGTACTACCCTACGATCCCGATCGTGACGAAGTTGTTCTTCTCGAACAATTCCGCCTCGGCGCTTTAGGCCGGAAGCAGTCCCCTTGGCTACTGGAGCTTGTGGCCGGCATGAACGAAGAGGGTGAGTCGCCCGAAGACGTTGCCCAGCGAGAAGGCCAGGAAGAAGCCGGCCTGACGTTCAAACCGCTGGACAAAATCTGCGACTACCTTGTGTCTCCCGGCGGAAGCACGGAACTGATCCACCTATACTGCGGTCGCATCAGCACCGAGTCCGCCGGTGGTTTGTTTGGTATGGAGCATGAACACGAAGATATCCGTGCTCATGTATTCAGCGCCGACGAAGCCATTGCAATGATTTATGATGGACGTATCAATAACGCTGCCGCGATCATCGCGCTGCAGTGGTTGCAGTTGAATCGCCCGCGCTTGCGGGAAGGTTGGAGCTGATATGACAGAGTGGGTAATGAAACCCCGGCGCTATGTACCGGATCTTAGACGTTTCGGCGCGTTGTGTGATGGAAATTACATGCGGCTTCATCGCCTGCGGAGGCTGGAGGCCAAAGGTCGCCCCGTTTGTGAGTTTGAGCTTCATCGTGAGGACCAGTACCTGGGCCGTGTTCGCATTGAAGTACTGCAAACCACAAAATTTACTGAAACCCTGCTGCTCGAACAGGTGCACAACTCCGGGCGCTGGCTGAATAATCCCCAGTTGACGGTTCGGGTCTATCACGATGCCACCATGGCCGAGGTTATCAGTTGTTACCGCGATCGGCAGATTGCGCCGGTGAACGACTACCCGAACCGGTTCATGCACCACCCCGACGAGAAAGTTCAGGTCAACAGTTTCCTGGCCGACTGGCTGGATTATTGCCTGCGTTTCGGCCACTTGCCGATGGAACATGCCGCCTGGTCCGCCGGGGAGGGCGTGGACTAAGGTTGTATATGGACTGTGCATCCAAGGGCATAAAGTGCGCGTAGAGTGTGCGAGAGTTGTCAAAACAGTCAATTGTCTGCGAAAACCTGAACAGAATGTGATGAATATTCTGGATGCGGGCGGAAAAACTCAATAACCTGCCAGTAGGTCTGCTTCACCGGTGTGTGTTGCGCAAACGCAAGAACCACGAGTGCCATGACAGAGAACGACAACCAGCGTGCCCTCCGGGTGCTACAACTGACTGACCCGCACCTGATGGCCAATCCGGCGGGTGGGCTGCTGGGTGTCAATACGAGGGACAGCCTGGATGCCGTGATTGCTCAGGTTTTCCGTGACCATGGCCAGCCGGATCTTATCCTCGCCACGGGTGATATTGCCCAGGATGCGAGCGAAGAAGCCTACCGCCTGTTTGGCGACAAATTGGAGGTCTTTCAATGTGGCTCGGCCTGGATGGCCGGCAATCATGACGACTCGCCACTGCTGTCCCGTATCGCCGCCGAGCGAGGAGCCAATCAGCACCATATTGTCCAGGGTGGGTGGCAGTTTGTGCTGCTGGACACCTCGGTTCCCGGTAAGGTGTTCGGCGAGCTGGCGGAGTCTGAACTGGCGTTCCTGGAGAAGACGCTGACTGAGAATCCCGACTTGCCGGCACTGGTCGCTCTTCACCACCATCCGGTTGACATCGATACCCGCTGGATGTCACCAATCGGGCTCCGCAATCGTGACGCGTTCTGGCAGGTGATTGATCGTTTCCCGCAGGTAAAAATCGTCCTCTGGGGCCATATCCACCAGGAATTGGATCAAACCCGTAAGAGTGCACGCCTGCTGGCGACGCCGTCGACCTGCATACAGTTTACAGCCGGCTCCGTGGAGTTTTCGGTGGAGGATAAGGCGCCGGGCTATCGGTGGTTCGAATTGCAGCCGTCGGGTGAGTTTTCCACCGAAGTCAGTCGCGCGACCGATTTCGTGTTCGAACTGGATAGCAACAGCACCGGATACTAGCCGGTTACGGATCGGCAGGCAGCCTGTTAATGGTCGCCTTATTGCGTATATAATTCAGGCTTCGCTCAGGACGAGCAAGAGATATTCACTTCTTCAGGGATCGAAGACATGCCCCAGGCAACCGGACTGCAGTTCACGGCCACCCTTGGCCA
>CAJXOQ010000264.1 GCA_913057975.1 uncultured Marinobacter sp. | reverse complement strand
TATTCGTCGGCAGCGTCAGATGTGTATAAGAGACAGCGGAAGGCCTTGTCCAAAGTAGTACATAACGCCAAGATTATGCTGAGCCGCTGCATCACCTTCATCTGCTCTACTGTCTTGATCTGCTGCTTTCTTAAACCAGTTTATTGCTAGCACATAGCCTTGCTTAGCAGCTTTTTCATACCAGTAAACAGCTTGCTGATAGTCTTTAATAACACCCTGTCCGTTTTCGTACATAATTCCCAGAGAGGTCTGAGCCGTTGCATTCCCTTGGTAAGCTAAAGCTTGAGTTTTTTCGAATGCTGTCTCTGCCTTGCAAGCACTTAGGGCTACCGATGTGAGAAGTACAATTACAGAGAATAGCAATCTTTTGGTTAACAACATAAATATCCTTAAATAATTCAGTGAAATTATATTCAACTTGACCATGTATACCAATATAAAAAATAAATTGTCTATAGAAGCGCAACTGAGATTACTCATCATTACTACTTTTAATGAAAATACTTAGTATGCGTTCATGAGCTTGAATAGAAGTTATTTTAAAAATAATAACTGTCTGATACTTATCAAAAAATAAGTCAATATTGGATTGTATTGGACAACTTTGGACAACAAAAAAGCCACCTCGAAAGGTGGCTGATTTGTCAGTTTTGGTGGAGCAGGCGGGAATCGAACCCGCGTCATCAGCTTGGAAGGCTGAGGTAATAGCCACTATACGATGCCCGCGAGCAATAAGTGGTGGAGGGGGCAGGATTCGAACCTGCGAAGCTTTCGCGTCAGATTTACAGTCTGATCCCTTTGGCCACTCGGGAACCCCTCCGAGTCAGGCATGCCAATGGCAAACCTGCCTAAACTTAAAGTGGAGCTGGCGGACGGAATCGAACCCCCGACCTGCTGATTACAAGTCAGCTGCTCTACCAACTGAGCTACGCCAGCTCACATTCGCCTCTTCAGCGAGGGCGGTATACTACGGATTTTCAGAACGCGTTGCAACACCTTCACAACGCCTGATTTCGACCATGTCGAAATTCTCACTGTAATCCGCTTCCGCCACCCCAACCGCACCGGAATCCGGCACCAGTTGGTCTTCAAAAACGAGCGCGTAGCTTAGCTGATTTCGGGGGAAGTTGGCCAGTATTGCATTGAGATTCTGGCGTTTTTTTTCAGCCAGGACATTTTCGGCGGCCTGCCGAGACTCGAACAGCCCAAGGGAAATGGCATTTTTATTCTCGCCACGGGTTACCAGGTAGGAATCGATCCCCCTCTGCTGGAGATTGCGAAACAGATCCAGCGCCCGATCTTCTGGCTGAGGAGGAATGATCACCCAATGCAGCGGCGACACTTCCCGCTCCGCCTCAACAACGTCGAAGGCGGTTCCGGGCCGATTCAGGGAACGATAGGCCTCCTGCGCACCTTGCTCAGAGTCGAACCAGCCCAATCGGACACAATAGTTCAGGGGAACCGTTTCTCTTTCTGGTGGGGCCTCGACATCAACGGTCGGCGCAACTGCTTCGCCCTCAGCCAGCACCCCATCATCTCCGGCGGCCTCGAGGTCAACCTTTGGCGCGAGTGGTTTCAGATCAGCCACCCGGGGCAACGCCTGGCGCTCAGTTACAACGGCAACGGACTTTGGTCCGACCTTGTCCCCGTATAACCAAAGCGCCCCATTGATCAGAATCAGGGCAACAGCAAACCACCTCATTCGCGTTCACTCTCCCCATCAACAGCCTCAAGCCCCCTGAGCACCAATGAAGGTTCGTGGTGGGCCGCAAGCCCGGCATCAAGCAGGCCTTCTGCGTCACCTCCCGTCACCAGTACGCGGCCAAGACCAAGACGACTGCAATCCGCTTCAATCCGTGCAGCCATCGATGCCCAGAGCCAGACCAGTCCATGCTGGACGCATTCGGTTGTCGACGCCCCGGGCTCCGCAGCATGTACATCGCTGATTTCAAAACCGATTCGCGCAGCATCCTGCCTCAAAGACCTGAGCATCATCTGCTTGCCGGGGAGGATGTAGCCGCCCAAGTGCTGTCCAGAATCGGCAACATAATCAATCGTAATAGCACTGCCGGCATCAACAACGGCAAAACCACCAGCATCGGCCTGCCATGCGGCGTACATGGCATGCCAGCGATCGGCACCCATCCTGTCAGTCTCGGCGTAGGCGTTCACCAAGCCACCTCGGTGAGGCTCAGCCCAATGAAACACAATCGGAGCACGACAGAACGATTCCAACTGCATCTGCAAATATCGGCGCCGTTCTTCCGAGATCACAGTGGATACCGCAATCCGCTTGATATAGGCGGACTGACAACGGATGTCGCAGAATGGGTCATCCGCGTCCAGAATGGCAGAACCGCTGCCAACCAAATGACCATCGCGGACAAGCAGCCACTTCAACCGCGTATTCCCAGCATCGACCAATAGCTTCATGGGCGTACCCGCAGACTTATCTCGCCAGCACGAACTCTGACCAGCTCTTTACCATCGTCGATCAGGTAATTACCGGTATCGTCGATCCCATACCCGTTGCCAGCGAGACTACCCTGGCTGGCAACCAGGGCCTTACCGGAAAAAATATCACGGCGCTGCCAGCGTGAACGGAACCCGACAAAACCCTGACTGGCGAACTCATCCACGGAGCCGAGGACGGAATTAACGAGCGACGCCGCAAGTTCGCTACGACTCCAGCGCCGTTCAGGCATAGCTATGTCAAGACTGCTCCAGGATTGATCCACACCGGAGGCCTCTTTCATATGCACATTCAGGCCAATACCTGCGACGACCTGCACCACCCCCTCTTCAAGTTCGCCCTGGAGCTCAACCAGAATGCCAGCCAGCTTGCTACCACCAAGAAAAATATCGTTGGGCCACTTTAGCCCGACACCGGCAACACCATGCTGCTCCAGGGCTTCTGCGACCGCCACACCCAGAACCAGGCTTAACCCATCCAGCATGGCGAAGCTGCCACGAAACGTCAGCCCAAGGCTCAGGTAAAGGTTCTGCCCCTGCGGACTCTGCCAAGGCCGGCCGCGCCTGCCACGACCTGCGGTCTGACAATCGGCGATGCACACGGGAACGCGACCGGAACCGGAACCCGCACGGCGTCGCACAATTTCGGCATTGGTCGAATCCACTTCATCCAGTACGGTCAGCTCGATCCTGGAGCGACAGTCTGGCGCCAGGCTCTGCGTTATCTGTTCCGCCTCGAGCAAGTCCATATCGCTCAACAGGCGATAACCCTTGCCACGAATGGTTTCTATACGGACCCCCTCCTCCGCTGCACGACGGACCTGCTTCCAGATTGCCGTGCGACTGATGCCAAGACTGCTGGCAAGGAACTCACCGGAATGGAACTGGCCGTCTGCCAGGAGGCCAAGAAGTGCTTTGGATTTCATCAAGGAACGCCCGCGTATTTGAATGGGATCAGGGCGGGATTAAACAACACGTCGAAGCAAAAGACAAAGGACGACGCCAAGGTATTTCCAAAGTTTGCCGCCTCAGACCTCAGGGTAACTGAGCAATCTGGGCGGCACCGCACCACTATGGCTTACTATTCATTACTTTTTTGCAGGCAATAAAAAACCCCCGTCGGCGAAGCCGCGGGGGTTTTTGGTATTAAGAGCCTGACGATGACCTACTCTCACATGGGCAGAAGCCACACT
>CAJXOQ010000263.1 GCA_913057975.1 uncultured Marinobacter sp. | reverse complement strand
CTACACCTCTCTATTCGTCGGCAGCGTCAGATGTGTATAAGAGACAGCATTTGTGGGCTCTATAGATATCGGGGTGTGGATTGGCATGGCGGAAAACTCCGTGATCTATCCGATCTGGCGGCTGGTCTACTTCCTGTTTGCGGTTGTCGTTATCGGAAGTATTTTTGCGTTCTTGCGCTACACCACCTTTGGCATGGTGGTGCGGGCCGGTATGGCCGACCGGGAAACCGTTGGTTTGCTGGGCATCAACATTGACAAGCGGTTTACCGCAATGTTTGGCCTGGCGGCTGTAGTGACTGGGCTGGCAGGCGTGATGTATACCCCGATTCTTTCCCCGAACTATCACATGGGCATGGACTTCCTGGTGTTGTGTTTTGTGGTGGTCGTTGTGGGTGGCATGGGGTCACTCCCCGGAGCGGTGGCGGCAGGTTTCCTGCTGGGTATTTTGCAAAGCTTCGCATCCATGCCGGAAGTGAAGGACTTCCTGTTCGGATTCTCGATCGACCAGGTCATCATCTACCTCGTGGCAGTCATTATTCTGCTGACCCGTCCTCGTGGACTCATGGGGCGCAAAGGCGTAATGGAGACCTGATGCCATGATGAAAACACTACGTACCAATGACCGAGCTCTGATGGTTCTGTTCTCCATTGTGGTGCTGGCCGGGCCACTGATCCTGGCGCCGGTGGGGGCGGGTTATCCTGACCTGATGCAGCGCTTTGTCATCTACGGCATCTTCGCCATTGGCTTCAACATCCTGTTTGGATTGACCGGCTACCTGTCGTTTGGCCATGCAGCGTTCCTGGGCGTCGGCAGCTATTCCGCGGTGTGGATGCTGAAGCTGCTCAGTGTCAATATTGTGCCAGCCATTATCTTTTCTGTAGTGGTATCTGGCCTGTTCGCGCTTTTGATTGGCTTTGTCTCGTTGCGGCGGTCCGGCATCTACTTTTCCATCCTGACGCTGGCATTCGCTCAGATGTCTTATAACCTCGCGTATTCGGTGTTGACCCCCATCACCAACGGGGAAACTGGACTGCAGCTCAATCTTGATGACCCCCGTATTCTGGACGGTGCCGGTGAGTCGGGCCAGGTAGCCTCACCGTCGCTGTTCGGACTGGAAATGGGGGATACGGCGGTGGTGCCGTTTCTCGGAATGGATTTGCAGTTCAATGTCGGGTTTTATGTCAGTGCGCTGATTCTTATTGGCATGTTTTACCTGTCATTGCGAATCTTCCGGTCTCCGTTCGGGATGATCCTGCGGGCGGTAAAAAGCAATCAGACCCGGCTTAATTATACGGGATTCAATTCCCGGCCCTATACGTTGACGGCTTTTGTCATCTCCGGCATGTATGCGGGGCTGGCTGGGGCTTTGCTGGTCTGCATGGACCCGCTCGCCGGGGCTGAACGCATGCAGTGGACAGCCTCGGGTGAGGTGGTGCTGATGACGATCATGGGCGGCGCCGGAACCTTGATCGGGCCGGTGCTCGGGGCCGGTATCATCAAGTATTTTGAGAACATTTTCAGCCGCATCAACGAATCGGTAGTCCAGGGCTGGTTTTCAGCATTGCCGGATGGCGTGACCGATGTACTGGTAGCCGTGGTCTCACCCTTTCTGGGTAGCGGGTGGCACATCTCGCTGGGGTTGATCTTCATGCTGGTGGTCATCTTCCTACCTGGTGGTCTGGTGGAAGGTGCCAACCGGATCATGAACTTGGCGGCTCGGTTGTCGCAGGCCCGCAAAGCCCGTGCATCCCGGCGTGACACGGGAAGCTCAGAGGATGACCTATCATCTGAGAAATCGTCGGCCCGTTCTGTTAACACGAGGGAGTCGTAATCGTGGGGATACTCGAAGTAAAGGGTGTTAACAAACGGTTTGGTGGTCTTCTGGCGCTGGATGATGTCAATCTTTCGATCCAGCAGAATACCGTCCACGCCATTATCGGGCCTAACGGGGCCGGTAAGTCCACATTGCTGAACTGTTTTATCGGCAAGCTGGTGCCAGACAGTGGCACAGTCTCTTTCAACAACAGCAGCCTGCTGGGTCTGGAGCCTTACCAGATCAATCAAGCCGGCATCAGCCGTGTATTCCAGACGCCAGAGGTATTCTCTGAATTAAGCATTCTGGAAAATGTGATGATTCCGGCTCTTGCACATAGGGATGGGGCCTTTCACATCTCGCCCTTCAAATCACTGTCGAAGGAAACCGCCATACGCGAGCAGGCGGAGAAAATACTGCAGGATGTGGGATTGATTGATGAACGTCATCATACAGCGTCTGCCATGTCCCGGGGCAACAAGCGAAGGCTTGAGATGGCGATGTGCCTGGTGCAGCAGCCAAAATTGCTGTTGCTGGATGAGCCCACGGCGGGTATGTCCCGGTCTGACACCAATAACACCATCGATTTACTGAAAACCATCAATGAAGCCCACAACATTACGTTCGTGGTGATCGAGCACGATATGCATGTGGTGTTCAGCCTGGCTGATCGAATCAGTGTGTTGTCACAGGGCCACGTGATTGTCGAGGATCATCCGGAAACGATCAAAGGCCACCCCAAGGTGCAGGAAGCGTATCTGGGTACGGTGGAGTCGGAGTGAATTTATCATGGTCACGGTGAAGGAATGGAGATGATGGCAGAACAACCGATTTCCCATGCCTCACAGGAGGCGACAAAACCCGCCTTTTTTTCGGTTTGGGATCTGCACGCCTATTACGGGGAAAGCTACATCGTTCAAGGCGTGACGATGAATATTCATGAGGGTGAAATTCTTGCGTTGCTCGGGCGAAACGGTGCTGGGAAAACCTCAACTCTGCGCGCCATTGCGCGGGTGGATTCGCCAGCGGTTACCCATGGGGAAATCTGGCTGGATCATCAGCCATTACACACGATGAAGGCGTATCAGGCTGCCCAGAGTGGTCTGTCGCTGGTTCCCGAGGACCGTCGCATCATTCCGGGCCTGAGCGTTTGGGAAAATCTTCGGCTTGCCCAGTTGGCGCCGTCTGCCGGATGGTCCATTGAACGTATTTTCGAGCTTTTTCCACGCCTGGGTGAACGGCGTAACCAGGAGGGGACCACGCTGTCTGGCGGCGAGCAGCAAATGCTGGCCATTGGCCGGGCCCTGGCGCGGGACATCAAGCTTTTGCTGCTGGACGAGCCCTACGAAGGGCTGGCGCCCATCATTGTGCAGGAAATCGAGCGCACGCTGAAAGAAATAAAGTCGCTGGGAATTACCACCGTCATCGTCGAGCAGAACGCGGTTGCCGCGTTGAAGCTGGCGGACCGGGCGGTCATTCTGGAGTCCGGCCAGGTTGTGTTTGATGGTCTGGCAAGTGAAGTCCTGGAGGACGAACAGCTTCGGCAGACCTACCTTGCTATTTGATGGCTACCATCTGGCCGGTGGGGGCGTGTGTTCAGTGCAAAGCTTAGCAACCAACGATTCCCTCGTTCAATCTTCGAAACCCGGTGTTGGTAGAGATCTGGTCGAAACAGATATACCCGGCCAAACAGGTTGAAAATGTTCTTTTCGCAGACGAACTCGCCGCCTGCTTTGGGCTTTACCAGCACACAATTGAGTTTGTACAGCCGGCCTTCGGAAGTCATGTCCAGGTGCGGTCCCACCTTGTGACCTTCCGGGTAGCGGACGAGGTACAGGTTCAGGCGTTTGGAGCGGAACAAAATCCGGGTTTTGACGTTTGCGGGCATTGAGTGTGCGTTCTATCTTGGGAGGGTTGGACTGTTAGTTTGTGCGGCTGTCTCTTATACACATCTG
>CAJXOQ010000262.1 GCA_913057975.1 uncultured Marinobacter sp. | reverse complement strand
ACCTGTACCGGAACAGCGCCCGTCAAGGCGCTACGCGCCATGCCTGGCGCACAACGAATAAGGGCCGGTCAAAGACCGGCCCTTATTGATATGGTAGCGGGGGCAGGATTCGAACCTACGACCTTCGGGTTATGAGCCCGACGAGCTACCAGACTGCTCCACCCCGCATCAAACTGGTTGTTTACCGGGGCCTACCCCGATCAACGTGCGCGTATACTAAGGATTTGACCGGAAACTGTCAATCGATATTTTCAAACAAATCGGCGGGATATTGCAGTTCCTGATCCTCGGCACGGCTGTACAAGCCCACGGCATCAATCGCGTCCTGAACCGGGCGAAATGAGCGACGATGGTGGGCGGTTGCGCCCAATCTACCGAGCGCTTCGAGGTGTACCGGGGTGGGATAGCCCTTGTGGCTGGCAAAGCCGTACTCAGGGAATTCTTCATGGAGCACGACCATCTCCCTGTCCCGAGTTACTTTGGCGATAATGGACGCAGCACTGATGGCTTCCACCCGGCTGTCGCCCTTCACCACTGGCTCCGAGGCCCAGCGCCATCCGGGACAGCGGTTACCGTCCACCAGCACATATTCCGGAGCGACATGCAGGCCCGCCACGGCACGCTCCATAGCCACCATAGTTGCCTGGAATATGTTCAGCCTGTCGATCTCACCGGCTTCACAGCGCCCCAGGCTCCAGGAGGCTGCGTGCTCGATGATCTGTTCGTAAAGAACCTCACGGCGCTTGTCCGTCAGCTTCTTCGAATCCGCCAGGCCCGGTATTGGCCTTTCCGGATCCAAGATAACGGCAGCAGTGACGACAGCCCCCACCAGCGGCCCTCGTCCCACCTCATCCACACCGGCTAATAGCCGCCCCCTGTATTGGCACTCAAACGGCGGTAAAGGGCGCTTGCTCATAGTGCCCCGCCTTCTTCTATTAATGCAGAAACGGCTGCAGCAGACTGCTCGTCGGCCCCCTGTCGCAGCTGTTCGTGCAATTGTGAAAAAGCGGCTGTCAGACGGGCGCGTTCGGATTCATTTTCAAGACGCTCAAGCACGGCTTCTCCGAGAGACTCGGGCGAAGCATTATCCTGCAATAGCTCCGGAACCAGTTGCTCCTTGGCCAGCAGGTTTGGCAAGGCCACATAAGGCACCTTGACCAGCCTTGAGACCAATGCATAGCTGACACGACTCAACCGGTAACCCACCACCATGGGCTTCTTCAGCAACATGGCTTCCAGAGTGGCGGTTCCGGACGCCAGCAATACCACGTCGGACGATGCCATCACTTCTCGGGAACGGCCCCGCACAATGGTCACCGCCAGTTTCACGTCCAGAGCTTCCACCAGTGCCCGAACCTGCTTTTCCCGCTCCCGGTTTACGCACGGAATCACCAGTTGCAGATCTGGACGCTTGCCCTGGATCCAACGGGCGGCTTCCAGAAAAAGAGTCCCCAGGCGCTCCACTTCTCCGCCCCGGCTCCCCGGAAGAATGGCCAGCACCGGCGCATCTTGCAGAAGCCCCAGGGACTGACGGGCACCGGCTGTGTCAGGCATCATTGGAATGCGGTCCGCCAGGGGGTGCCCTACAAAGGCCACGGGCACGCTGTGCTCTTCGTAGAAACGGGCCTCAAACGGGAACAGGGTAAGCATAAGGTTGACGGATTTGGCGATCGTGAAGATCCGCTTCTGCCGCCATGCCCAGACGGACGGGCTGACATAATGGGCGGTCGGAATACCGGCATCACGACACCTGCGCTCAATGCCCAGGGTAAAGTCCGGAGAGTCGATACCAATGACGACGTCTGGCGGTGTCGCCAGCAGGTAGTTCATCAGCCGCGCGCGAATCTCAAACAGCTCTCGTATTCGCCCGAGCACCTCGACGAGCCCCATCACCGATAGCCGCTCCATAGGGACGAGAGAATGGAAGCCTTCCGCGATCATTTCATCGCCACCAATACCGACAAACCGCGCGTTCGGATACCTGAGGCGCAGGGAACGGATCAGACCAGCGCCAAGGATATCCCCTGACGCCTCTCCGGCCACGATGGCAAAAGTCACTTTGCGGGTGCTGACAACAACAGAGCTTTCGTGATGGTCCATCACCGGGGCGTCCACTTCCTGGTTAGCGGATGATGCCGCGGTCAGCGCCACGAAGGGAATCGATCAGGGGTTTTACTTCAGGAATATCGGAATAGGCCTTTTCCAGCTCTTCAACGGCTTGCTCCGTGGTCAGCCCCTGGCGATAGATAACCTTGTAAGCCCGGCGGAGAGCCAGCAACACGTCCTTGCTGAAACCACGGCGGCGCAAACCTTCTACATTCATACCAAACGGCTGCGCGGATTGCCCGCTTGCCATGATATACGCAGGGATGTCTTTCAGCACAATGCTGCCACCAGCGCTCATGCTGTGGGTTCCTATATGACAGAATTGATGAACCATGGTGCCACCGCCCAGGATGGCAAAATCGCCCACGGACACATGGCCTGCCAGCGTAGCGCAGTTGGCAAGGATCGTATTGTTGCCAATGACGCAGTCATGCGCCACATGAACGTAGGCCATCAGCAGGTTGCCATTGCCGATACGGGTTTCTCCGCGATCCTGAACCGTACCTCGATGAACGGTGCAGTTCTCACGGATGATATTGTCATCACCGATGACCAGAGTGGTCGGCTCACCTGCGTATTTCTTGTCCTGGCACTCCTCACCAACGCTGGAAAACTGGAATATGCGGTTGTTACGGCCAACTTTCGTGGGGCCTTTGATCACAACGTGAGACATAATCTCGGTGCCTTCACCGATCTCCACGTCCGGGCCAATGTAACTCCATGGGCCAACCGTAACGTCGTCTGCAAGCTTGGCAGAAGAGTCCACAATCGCCTGAGGATGGACTCCCGACCATTCTTTTGTCGCCATCAAACTTCTCTCTCAGCGGTCAATATTTCTGCCACACAGACGACTTCATCATCAACCAGTGCGCGGCACTCGAATTTATAGATTCCACGCTTTCCGGAAATAACCTGTGACTCCATGTACAGTCTGTCCCCCGGCACCACGGGGCGCTTGAAACGCGCTTTGCTGGAACCAGCAAGGTATTGTACCACGCCGTCTGAGGGTTTCCGGCCAACCGTCACAAAGCCGAGAATACCTGATAGCTGCGCCATAGCCTCGATAATAAGAACGCCTGGCATGATCGGATTGTTGGGGAAATGCCCCGTGAAGAACGGCTCATTAAGGGAAATGTTCTTATACCCCTTGATGAATTGTCCCTTTTCTACCTCGGTTACCCGGTCAACCAGCAAAAACGGGTAGCGATGGGGTAGGTATTCCATGATTTCATCAATGTACATCATCAGTAGCGGCCTCAGCCTTCCATTTTCTTTTCCAGTTCTTTTAGCCGACGCGCCAAGGCATCAAGCTGACGAAAACGCACGGCATTTTTACGCCATTGCCGATTGCTGTCGGCGCTGGTTCCCGACGAATACACGCCCGGCTCCCGAATGTCACCCGTCACCAGAGTCATGCCGGTCAGGTGTACCTGATTCGCAATATTCAGATGCCCCGCCACGCCTGACGCACCCCCGAAGACACAGTGGCTTCCGATACGGGTGCTGCCGGCAATACCGACCATTGCTGCCATGGCGCTGTGGTCGCCAATACTGACGTTGTGCGCAATCTGAATCAGGTTATCAAGTTTCACCCCATCGCCGATGACTGTGTCGTCCAGCGCCTGTCTCTTATACACATCTCCGAGCCCACGAGACGGACTCCTATC
>CAJXOQ010000261.1 GCA_913057975.1 uncultured Marinobacter sp. | reverse complement strand
CGAGATAGGAGTCCGTCTCGTGGGCTCGGAGATGTGTATAAGAGACAGGTGTGACGGTTTCAGGGCCTATGGTGAAGATGAATTCCGGGGGTGGGCCTGGGAGTGGGGCCGGCGTTGGGGCACAAATGCCTGAAAGGCCCGATCTCATCGAACCTGCGACAGGCGCCAAAGTTACGCAGGATTCGTTGGCCGAAACTACCACCCGAGCCAACGCCCAGCCAGATAGTGCCACTAGCGTCACTGCTCAGTCCGGCAGCAGCGCCGGGCCTATGCCCTTTGGCGCCTCTTCGGCGAAATCCAGTGGTGCCTCAGAGGGGGCCCCTGTTGTCGAGGAATCTGGCCGGCTGGTCGACGTTCGTGGCCGGGGCTCCGACGATGAAACAGTGAAAAGCGCATTGGCACCCGCTAAGGAGGGCACGGTATGAATCAACCCCTGAACCTCAAACGTGAGCCTCTCGATAAAACGGTCCGTCTGAGGGCGGAAAATGACAAGGGCGAGCCTGCGGGGATGGCGCTTGCCATCCCCACTCAAGACGGCGGCTCCTTCATGGTTCCCGTTCTGGACGACTGGCAATCCACGGAAGAAAAGCCGGAAGGTGAGTTGGGCAATACCTTGATGAGTGTTTGCCCCGTTGCTGAAGTTCACAGCAAACGCCCCATTGAGTCCGGTGGCGTGACGATCTTCGGTGGCCGCGCGGTGTCCCTTATGCGCCCGGGTTACCTCTATGTATTCAGGGGCCAGACACTTTGGCGCGAATTCGAGATTGGTCCGGAAGGCACTCTCAGCGAGGTCGATCTCGTGACCGCCCGCCAGGATAAGACGGCCACCCGTTTGCCGGTGGGCAAGGCGGTGACCGATTTTCTGGTGCCAGTGTTTCTGCAGAATCGCTTTGAGCTTTCAGAATGCCGTATCGCCTACAGTGAAATCCAGTGGCCGTGGTCTTATATTGAAAAATTGGAAACCACGCCGGCTGTTTTGGAGAAGCGAGCCTTATCCATAGCGCCAGCCTGGGCTGCTGCTACGGACGGCAGCCTGAACTTCGACAGCGGTTTTCCGGCTTCAGCCATTACTTCGGTACCCACTTTGAGGCCCAGGGACTTGGGCATTGAACTGATGCTCAGGGACCCTGCCGGATTTACGTCCGAGTTTCGGGAGCCGGGCAGTGGTGAGTTGATTTCCCGAGTCGTCGAACGATGGAAGCGGATTCCTGCGGATGATGAGGATCCGGGTAGGGAACTGCCGGATCTGGATTTGCAGGCCGAGGCCGCAGAGGACGCATTGGTCGATGCCCGGGAGCACAGCGCCATCGTATGCGTGGCCATTCCCGACCCGCTGTTTCGCCTACGTCATGCCCTGGCGCAATTGCACCTGGCTCTGCATTACCTCGATGCGATTGACCTGTCGCTTAAAGATCGACCGTTGATTCACTCCGCCACACTGATACGTCAGGCATTGTTCGATCCGCAGGTTTCAGCTTCCAGTGATGAGGTTGAAACCCTGAGAGCGGCGGTGGACCGGGAGAAACTCAACAAGACTCTGGACCATCCCGAACGCCAGAAGGTGCTTGAAGAAATCGCTGTACACCTGGAAACCCTGGAATCACTGGTCAACAGCGGTGACTTTGAAACCGTCTGTGATGATTATCTCAACCACAACGGGTTGGGGCCCTGCGAAGCCTTCGCACTCCAGGCGGATCTGTTAAACCTGACACAACAACTCCCAGGCGTGTTGAATGCCCATGGCCTGGAGTCACCGGCCATCTTGTCACGGCTTCTCAAGCAGGGACTGCGAAAGAACGCCCTCATCGACGCCCTAGCTGATGGTAAAAGCACAAGCAGCGACCTCCATCCTGGGCTGGCGCAATTAAAGGAACTCGCGGGTGACCAGGATACGCTGACGGAGGATCGTCTGAATGGCGCGGGCCTGTCGTCCATTAGCGCGCTGGCCCAGCAACTGGCGCAGGAGGAAGATGGCTCAGGTTCTGACAGCGGCAATGGCTCGCAGGCCCTTCCCAGCAGCGCTCCAGGCACCGCTGCGGGAATGGTTAAAACCGCATTGGGAGGCTGGAGTGCGGCCGTTCTAAAAGCAGTGGAAAACTTACGTCAGAGCGACGACCTGGCGGCCATCAAACTGGACCGCGTGTTCACTTCTGTCAAAGCAGTGGCCGACATTGCCGACCCCAATCTGGGCGGGGAGTTGCAGGTAATGCGCCGAGGTGAGGTTGATCTCACGCGTTACAGCATAGTTGGGGTCCATGGAAAAGGAATCTCCTTTGGCCTTACCGATGCAGACCGTCAGAGTGAAGTCCTGACAAGGCGCAATGATTATCTGTTTGCAGACAGGACAGACGCAGCGGGTAAGCGGGTGGCCTCCACCAGCCCGAGTCGATTGGTTGATGAAGGCGGAGAAGCTCTTGTTAAGGCAGCGGCTCATACCTGGGTGTTTGTGTTGCCCGTGGACCACCCGGAAGCCCAGAAATTCAGTGCTTTGAAAATTGATTGGGCGAACAAAGCCAAAGCGCTTGCTGATGGGCCAGGGCTGTCTAGGGTGTTGGTTGGGTTGGCGGCGTATAACCTCGCTTCAGAGGTGTGGAGCTTGATTAACTCGAAGTCTGAAAGCTCGGGGATTTCATATGCAAAATCCTTTGGGGCTTTCCTAGATCTATCCGCAGCATTGATGAAGCTCCATGTCGTAAGTTCTCCGGCGGATGGCAAGCTGGTAACAAAGGTCATACTCAGGCCCCTTTTTGAGATTAAATCCGTGCCGCTGATCGGCTCTTTCATCCAGAGACGGCTTATGAAGGTAGGGGCTGACACAATTGTGCGCTTTATGGGGCTTGTTAACTTCTTTGCGACTGGTGTAATGGTGGGCGTCAGCGCTTGGGACTGTCGCACCAGTCTCGGCCGTGGTGATATGGACGCTGCCCTTGGGCATGGTTTGGCTGTGGCCGGCGGCAGCGTTTTTCTCGCATCCCCTTTACTGGCGGGATTGCTGGCGGTACCTGGCTGGGGTTGGGCGTTGCTTGGGCTGGGTGTTGTGTTGGGCGGTAGCGTGTTCGCCGCTATTGCCACCGACAGTGAAATTGAGCGTGTACTGAAACAGGGTCCCCTGGGCCTGGGGCCGACCCATAAGGGGCTTCCTGCTGACGATGCCGCCTATTATCCTCAGTTGCTGAGCCAGCTCTCCCCGGTAACGGTATCCGCCGACCGCTATGGTAACTTGAGTGGCGCGGAACAGGCGATGTTTGTGGACCACAACCCATCCCCGGACGACTACAGGGTGACAGTGCGTTCTCCCCTAATCAGCCGCTTCAAACTTGGCCAGCCAACGGATGGTAAAGCCAAAGACAAGAAGCCGGACCTGAGGTTGGGGATTCAGGAACTGGAGTATACCCATAGCGTAATGGATACCCCCGCCGGACAGGTCGATGAATATTATTTGACTCGAAACACACCGTTGAAAAAGGTGACAACTTGGGTTCCCGTACCGGAAGACCACGCTGTGCATTTCTTGATAGAACGGAACCTGGCCGGTAGCGAAACTCATGGGTTTCTCCATAGTGAAAGGCGAACCATTAGCCTGAGGGTCGTCTTGCAGGCACGTATCGAGAGCGAAATAGGGGGATTTAGGGTTCCTATGCCGGTACTTGATGATTACGAGGCGTTTGATACCAGTCGCCATAGTGCGCTGCCTGACAAACAGCCCCAGGCTTTGAACCCGTTTGATAATGAGCCAGTGCCCTACTGGACCTGTCTCTTATACACATCTCCGAGCCCACGAGACGGACTCCTATCTC
>CAJXOQ010000260.1 GCA_913057975.1 uncultured Marinobacter sp. | reverse complement strand
ACCTCTCTATTCGTCGGCAGCGTCAGATGTGTATAAGAGACAGGTGCTGCGCAACGAAGGCGTTGGAGAGCTCCTGGCGAACGCCGAATCACTGCTTCAGTCCTACCAGTTCTTACGCTCCGACACGGGAAATCATAGGCTACGGATGAGCTTCGGCGCGGTCGGCGTCAACCGTGCGCTGGCGTCCGCGGATGCACCGGTGTGGGGCGCGAATAGGCCGCTGACGCTGGCCTGGATCGCGGTCGAAGAAGGCGGGCGCCGTACCCTGGTCCATCAGGGAAACGACAGTACCGGGACGGGCGCCGATGAACAGTGGCGTCGCGTTTTCCAGGACGCGGCGGTTGACCGCGGTTTGCCGGTGGGTCTTCCCCCAGCAGGGTACCGGGACGACCGTGAACTGTTGTCGGACATATGGGGCCAGTTTACATCCAGTGTCCGCAGATCGTCCGAGGATATGGAGCATGACCTGATGTCATTGGTACGGGTCAGCCGTTCAGGATCACAGTGGCGCGCCGGATGGGTGTTCGACGGTATGGGGCTGGATAGTACAGAGCAGTCGGTGACCGCTGACACTCCTCAAGCTCTGGCCGCTGCCGTTGTCGGGCGCTGGGCGGAAATGTTTGCCGATCGTTATGCGGTTGCGGGCAGTGATGTCGGCGAGTCTCCACAGGTGGACATCGTTGTGCATGGAGTCAGTAATCTGAAGGATTACGCCCGTGTGAACGGGGTTCTCAAGAACCTGTCGCCCGTGGTCGATGCGGGTGCCACCAGAGCGAGGAAGGAGCAACTGACGCTCAGGGTTGCGTTTTCAGGGGAGATGGAGCAGTTGAAGCAGTACATTGCCCTGGACCCGCGGTTGGTTCCGCTTTCAGAGGCCGAGATCTCCCGCATGCCCTCCGGTGATGAGAGTCAACCCGGTGGGCAGGAGCAGGTACAACCGGTGCAGCAGGCTCCGCAAGGCGGCATTGCGCTCGCAGAACAGAGTACAGAAAGCGCTGCGGCCTCCGCGAACCCGTTGTTCGTCTACCAACCGCTGTTGGCAAATGAGGAAGAATCAGAACAGGCATTCGAGTCACTCTACCAGGTGCTTCATTACCGCTGGCAGCCTGCTTCCATCGTCGAGTCGGAAGACGGGGAATAATATAGCGGTGTTCGGTATTTGGGGAGTCATGACATGACGCACCGCTGGCGCTGGATTCCAAATGCGCTGACGTTTTTGCGCATTTTACTGATCGCTCCTTTTGCCGCAGCGCTGATGGCCAAAGAATACCGTTTCGCCCTGGTGATATTTTTTCTGGCATCTGCAACGGATGCCTTTGACGGGTTCCTTGCGCGTCATTACAACTGGCGAACCCGGCTTGGCGCCATTGCCGACCCACTGGCCGACAAAGCACTGCTGATCACCGCTTATCTGATGCTGGTTCTGACTGACGTACTTCCAGCCTGGCTGTTCTGGTTGGTGTTGGGCCGGGATCTCCTGATCGTCTGTGGTGGGTTGGCGTTTCATTATGGTGTCGGTCGCTTTGAGATGCAGCCGAGCCTGCCCGGCAAACTCAACACCCTGATCCAGATTCTGGTCGCCCTCGCGATCATCATTCTGCTGGCGGATTTGCCGATGCAACCGTGGGTTATGGACGTTGGCATTTTGCTGGTGGCGGCTTCAGCCATTTTCAGTGGCGCTCACTACATCGGCGTTTGGAGTCTGAGGGCATGGAGGGCAAAAAGACAGTGAGTGCGTCGCAGTTGGTGTTGGGGGTCAAACTTCGAGACGATGCCCGTTTTGACAATTTTCATGGCAGCCGGAATGCCGACGCCGCGGCGAGGCTTAAATCCGCCTGCGAACAAGCCGGTGCTGTGCCCGTCATCGCCGTCTGCGGCGACGCTGATACCGGTAAAAGCCATCTGTTACAGGCGGCCTGTCATCTGGCAGAGCAAAACCAACAGAGTGCGGTTTGTGTCAGCATGGAAGAGTTGTTGCCACTGGGGCCTGACGCGCTCTCAGGGCTTGAAGGCCAGTCGGTCATCTGCCTGGATGACCTGGATCTCATAGCGGGCCAGGAAAACTGGGAAGAGGCCATCTTCCATCTGTACAATCGGGTCAGTGACCATGGCCACCTGATGGTCGTCAGCCTGTCGGAGCTCCCGGCGTCACTGCCATTCGGGTTGCAGGATCTGGTGTCCCGGTTGAGTCATGGTCTGACCATTCAGCTGGGGATCCATCGCGACGATGATCGCCTGAGGATACTGATGGCGAGGGCGGAACAGCGCGGCCTTGTCCTCAGTGACGATGTGGCTGTATTCATACTCAGACGAGCACCCCGGAAGCTGGCTGATCTACTGGCGATTCTGGATCGCCTGGATGAAAATTCATTACGCGCCCAGCGGCGGCTGACGATCCCGTTCGTTAAGTCGGTGTTGGGCTGGTAGGGCGTTATATTCGCAGGGAAACTGTCAGAGGAAGCAGCATGAGACGAGTAGTGTTTAACCAGAAAGGTGGCGTCGGCAAGTCCAGTATCACCTGTAACCTGGCCGCGATCAGCGCTGCCCGGGGCAAACGAACACTGGTTGTCGATCTTGATCCCCAGGGTAACTCCACCCACTACCTGCTAGGTAGGCCTGCGGGCGAGCTCAAGGATACCGTTGCCGACTATCTTGAGCAGACGGTGGCGTTTACCGTGTTCAATCGGCGCGCGGACGAATTTGTCCACGCCTCTCCCTTCGACAACCTGTTTGTTATGCCTTCCAGCCCGGAACTGGATTTTCTGGAGCGCAAGCTGGAAGCCAAGCACAAGATCTACAAGCTGAGGGAAGCGCTGAAGAAGCTTGGTGAGTCGTTTGACGAAATCTACATTGATACGGCGCCGGCGCTCAATTTCTACACTCGATCGGCATTGATTGCGGCGCAGCGCTGCCTGATCCCTTTCGATTGCGATGATTTTTCCCGTCAGGCCCTCTACAGCATCCTTCACGAGATCCAGGAGCTGCAGGAAGACCACAACGAAGACCTCGTGGTCGAAGGTATTGTCGCGAACCAGTTCCAGCCCCGCGCCAGCCTGCCAAAGAAGCTGGTGCGCGAGCTGATGGACGAGGGCCTGCCCGTATTGCCGGTGAGGTTGTCCAGTTCGGTGAAGATGAAGGAGTCGCACCAGAGCCGGCAACCGTTGATTCATATGGCACCGAAACATCTGCTGACACGGCAGTATGAAGACCTGTATCGAGTGCTTCATGGCGAAACCGTTGAACTGGAACCCCTGGCAGATTAAGAGTGAGCGTATCTATGGCGAATTCGTCCGACCATACCGCCCGTGTCGCGGATAGTCTGCTTCAGATAGAGATTGAATTGCGGCGACTCGATGCGTGGGAGAGCGAGCCGCCATCGCCAGAGGCGCTGCAGAGCGCCCAGCCATTTGCCGTGGACACGCTGGAGTTTACCCAGTGGCTGCAGTTCGTCTTTGTCAGCCGCATGAAAGCGTTGATTGAAGGCGGCCACCCCCTGCCTCAGGTGTCCGGTATGGCACCGATGGCGGAAGAGCACTTCCGGGGCCGGGAAGAGTCAGGGACCGTCCTGATTAGCGAGTTGGCAGAAATGGACCGCCTGCTGTCCGGTCAGCCCTGAGTGTAGAAATGGGGTCTCCGACCGATTCAGTCGTGTATGTCCAGGCGCATGGACAGGTCCACCGCCCGGACATCCTTGGTCAGCGCTCCGATAGAAATGTAGTCAACCCCTGTCTCGGCAATCGGTACCAGCGTCTCGCTGCTGATGCCGCCCGATGCTTCCAGCTTTGCGGCGCCCGCCGTGCGGACAACCGCCTGACGCATGTCCGCCAGTGAGAATTCATCCAGCATAATGACTGTCTCTTATACACATCTCCGAGCCCACGAGACGGACTCCTATCTCG
>CAJXOQ010000259.1 GCA_913057975.1 uncultured Marinobacter sp. | reverse complement strand
CGAGATAGGAGTCCGTCTCGTGGGCTCGGAGATGTGTATAAGAGACAGATCCAGGACAGTGTCCCACTTTCAGGACAGCGCTGAGCACAGCACAATGCATCCGTGGTCATATTCGGGACGTATAAGTCTTTGTTTCCGCCCGGATGAACGGAGAGTCCATGCACATCAACCGCCTGCTGGCATTGGCCGCCAGCACCTTGCTATCCGCCTGCGCCTCACACCTGAACGCGCCGGCGGAAACGGTGTCGGTACCCGATACCGGCTTTCGCACCACAACCGGCATCACCTATTCCCCAGACAACTGGCCCCAGAAGCTCCAGGCGGATCTTTATCTGCCAGACAGCCCCAACCCCGCACCTACGGTACTTCTGGTGCATGGCGGTGGCTGGGAACGGCGCTCGCGGGAAGACATGACATGGATCGCAGAGCACCTGGCCGGCCGGGGCTTTGCCGTGATGAACATTGACTATCGGTTTGCGCCTGAACACACCTTCCCGGCGCAACTCTACGATCTTCAGGTAGCCATGAACTGGCTTCATGCCATGGCGGAGGTCTACAACCTGAACCGCACTGCAGTCAGTGCGTTTGGCTTTTCTTCGGGTGCCCATCTGGTCAGCTTGATGGCCGTGATTGCCGAAAGCCAGCATCCGTTGAACCAACCATACGGAGGCACCGACGCCCGGCCGGAGGCTGTTGTTGCCGGTGGTTTGCCGGCCGACCTGCGAACCTTCGGATCCGGAAAACTGATCCGTCAGTTCCTGGGCGGTGATCAACAGGACATTCCAGGTGTTTATGAGGCCGCCTCGCCGATCACCCACATTACCGCCGACACGCCTCCGTTTTTCCTGTTCCATGGCGCCCAGGATATGCTGGTGCCTGCGGATCAGGCGCGGGATTTCCGGGCACGCCTCGCGGAGCATGACGTTGAGAGTGAACTCTATCTGATGCACCTGCGAGGCCACATCACCAGTTTCCTCACCGCTGGCAATGCGGTTGAGAAAGCCACAGGCTTCCTGATCCGGCACACGGACAAGCAGCCGGAGTGACTAGAGAGTCACAAACGGAGCAATCGTTAATGCCAGGATGACAACGATGGCCAGGCAAGCCGCCAGGGTCGTCACTGGCTTGCGGCGAAGCCGATGCCAGAATCCGCCGACCCGGCCCGCCGCCAGATCCTCCTCGTAAGCGTCACGCTGACGCTGCAGGCGCTCCTGCTGGTAGGTTTGCAGCAATTCCCGAGCACGTTGGGCCTCCTCGTTGTCGTGGACCCAGAATCCACCCATGCTGATACCCCAGCGACTGGGAGGCGTCTCGTAGTAGGACACGTTGTGCGTCTCGAACAGCTCGCGTATTTCGTCCGCCTCGTCGTCGGGGACGTGACGAAGGTTCATGAGGTGGTTGGTCATGGTAGGTCCGACACCGGTTTATGGGATACCCTTATCATCCTAGACCCTTATCCTAGCATTCCGCGGCGGCTCTCACCGCCCAGTTGATCAGGATACTCGATGCCAGACAGCGCCATTCGACGATTACTGGAGTTCGACAATCAGGTTCAGCGCGACCGCGACCAGAACCCGGTGTTCCTGCACCGGCGGGATCGCCGTTTCGCCCTGGACTGCCACAATCAGGGTGTCAGCCCAGACCCCGATCGGTGGCTTGAACATGTCAGGCGCCTTTCCAGCCGTGCATCGGCCAATGACCCGCTGAAACCCTGGCGAAGGTTGACCACAGGTTTTGCCCTGGCGGGGCTCGTTGCCGGAACGCTGGCCATGCTGGGGCTACTGTTCTACGACGGTGGCCAGCGAATCAATCTGACGGTGATCCTGGCCTTCGTGCTGCTCCAGTGCATCCTCGCTGTGGTTACCACTGTCCAGGCCTTTGCCGGCTGGCAGCCCTGGCGCTGGCTGCTGAGGAAGTTTGCGGTCGCACGCCCATCCGACGCCCTGCGAACCCTGCAACCACTGTTAATGGCCCGTGCCGCCCATACCGGCGGACTGGTGTTTGGTGTCGCCGGACTGATAACCCTGCTGGTACTGGTGGTGATCCAGGATCTCGCCTTTGGCTGGAGCACCACCCTGAATACCGGCACCGACAGCTACTACCGCATGCTATCCGCCATCGCCACACCCTGGCAGTACCTTTGGCCTGCGGCGATGCCGGACCGCGAACTGGTGGATGCCACCCGGTTCTTCCGCAGCCAGTCTTCCACAACGACCGATCCTGCCCTCTGGGGGAGTTGGTGGCCGTTCGTGGCAATGGTCTGGATGACCTATGTCGTCCTGCCCCGGCTCGCTCTGCTGGTGGTGGCGATCGTTCATCCCCAAATGCGCGCGCGTAAGGCGCTCCGAGCCCATCATGGCTGGGTCGCCCTCCAGTACCGTATGGAGACACCCACCGTGGACACGGGCAATCGCCACAATGACGCCGCCGACCAACCGGATACGACAACGGCTGCAAGATTGCAGCCTCTCCCCAGGGCCCAGGCTATTATTCGCTGGGCGGAAGCCGGCAGGCCAGCGCTGCCGCAAACCATCATCGCAGGAGAACAGGAGCCCCTCACCGCCGGCGGTAGCGCCTCACTCGAGCACGACCATCACATCATCGAACTGGCAAACCAGCGACTGACCAGTGCTCTCACTCCAGCGGCAATTATCGTCACCCGCAGTTGGGAACCACCCACCGGCGAGCTTGCGGATTTTCTACGACAGGCCCGTGAAGCATGGCCAAGGCAGACCACCATTGCGCTGGTACCGATGGCGCCTCAACCAGACCAGTCGCCGCCCGACCATCAACTCAGCCAGTGGCTGCGGTTTGCGGAGCGCACGGAGGATGAGAGGATGGTGGTCAGCACGCCGATTACGACACCGCCGGATATCCTTATGCACCGCGCACTGCAGGACCAGGACGAATAATGAAAGCCCCCGTGTTTGCCGTGGTCGGCCACCCCAACAAGGGAAAATCCAGCATTGTGGCCACGCTGTCCCAGAACGACGCCATTGCCATCGCGCTGGAGCCTGGAACCACCCGTAAACATCAGGCCTATCCGTTGGCTGTCGATGGCAAGACACTGTACACACTGGTGGACACTCCGGGGTTCCAACGCCCCCGGCGTGTACTGGAATGGCTTGAAGCCCACAGCGTGTCTGCCTCTGACCGGGCCGAAACCGTCGAGGCCTTTGTGGTCCAACACCGCCAGGACAACGGCTTTGTCGATGAATGCGAGCTCTTGCAACCACTTATTGAAGGCGCGGGCATCATCTACGTGGTAGACGGCTCGGTTCCCTACAGTACGCAGCATGAAGCGGAGATGACCATCCTGCGCTGGACCGGCCGGCCGAGCCTCGCATTGATCAACAGCATTGGTGAAGACGACTACAGCGACACCTGGGCCAGGGCGCTCGGCCAGTTTTTCCAGGTTGTCCGGACCTTTGATGCGGTTCGCGCGCCCTTCGAGCAACACCTCAGCCTGTTGCGGGCCTTTGGGCAACTTGAGCCGGACTGGGAGCAGCCCCTGGACAACGCGACGGCGTTTCTCTCGGCGCAGAGACGGCAACGCCGCACCCAAGCGGCCACACTCATCGCCCGTAGCCTGGAAGACATGATGTCCTTCCGCGAAAAACGGACACTGACCACACTCCAGACCAGCGAAATCTCCGATCACGACCTGGCCGCACAGTTACGCAAAAGCTGGTATGACAACCAGAGAAAACGGGAGCAGCACCTTCGAATTGCCATTGAGAAGCTCTACGAGCATCACCGTGTACGACGACAGGAAGCGGAACTGGAATGGCACAGTGAACACGACCTGTTCAGCGAAGACAGCCACAAAGCCTGGGGAGTAAACCGTCGCTATCTGGCCACCGCAGGCTTCGGGGCGGGCGCCGTGAGTGGGGCCGGCGTGGATGCGTTGACCCT
>CAJXOQ010000258.1 GCA_913057975.1 uncultured Marinobacter sp. | reverse complement strand
GATAGGAGTCCGTCTCGTGGGCTCGGAGATGTGTATAAGAGACAGGCCCTGGGCAATCGCTTCAGAGCCGGGAACCAATTCGCGGGCCTGCACGCCGGAAAGCCCGCCGAACCAGGCCAGCTGGACCTGGTTGTTGCGGAAGGCTGAAACCGCGGCGGCGTAGGATTTGACAGGAATATAGCGAACATCTACGTCCAACTCTCCTGCCAGGTAATCGGCGATACCCGTGAAGCGTTCCACCAGTTTGGTTTCGTCTTCATCGGGAATGGCCGTGAAGACGAGTGTCTGGGCTGAAACGGTTGCTGAAGAGAGTAAGGTCAGTAAGCTGGCGACAGCGAATTTCCTTATCAATTTCAAAGCCATTTGAATTTCCTTGTGTCTGGAGCTGAATTTAGCGGGGTCACATGTCCGGACCGGAAGCCCGAAGCTATCCAGAATACCGTGATTTACTGCAACTCTGAACAGCTATACGATTCTATGAGCCAATCAGGTTAGGGGTATCCGGCAAAAAATGAAAATCTTGATGGAAACCGACACTCATGAAAATCATCCTGAATACCCCGGCGCTACCGAGCTCCAGGGCTGGTAATCGGGCCACGGCGGACCGATGGTGCCGGTTGCTTGAGCAGGCCGGACACCGGGTTTTCGTTGTGACCGAATACAACAACGAGCCCTGTGACCTGTACATCGCCCTGCACGCCTGGAGGAGCCATGAGGCCGTTCTTCGCTTCCGGGACCGCAACCCGGAAACGCCGATAATCGTTGTGCTTACGGGCACGGATATTTACGACCACCAGTACCGCTACCCGGAGCAAACCCTCCATTCCATGGCCCTCGCGGATTGCCTTGTGGGGCTCCACCATCGTGTTAGGCGGGATATTCCCGAGCGTTTCGTGCCAAAGCTGACGACGGTGCTGCAATCCGCCGACAGGCCCAGTGGCAATGCAGGCGTCGATACCAGGCATTTTGATATTTGTGTTATCGGACACCTGCGCGAGGAGAAAGACCCTCTGAGGGCTGCAATCGCGGCGAGGACACTGCCGCCAGGTTCGGCCATTCGGGTGCTGAATGCAGGCAAGGCTCACAGCCAGGAGTGGGCTCGGCAAGCCATAACCGAACAGGAAGCCAATCCGCGTTTTCAGTGGCTCGGGGAAATTGACAGACCGACCACCCACCAGCTTATGAACCGTTGCCGTGCCATGGTTATCAGTTCGGTGATGGAAGGAGGCGCTAATGTCGTATCTGAAGCCTGTCGTGCCGGGCTTCCGGTTATCGCGTCGGACATCTCCGGCAATATTGGCCTACTGGGTGAAGATTACCCGGGGTATTTCCGCGTAGGCGACGAAGCTGATCTTGCGAAGGTGTTACTGCGGGCGGAACAATCCCCCGAATATCTCGGGGAATTGACCAGCCGCGTCACCGAACTCGCCTCTTGTTTTGTTCCTGAATCAGAGCAGGCGGCCCTGCTCACTGCCATCGAGAAGGCCAGGGCCAAAGGCGACCGTCTCAATCCCTGAGCGTGATGGGCTCGATGGGGCCGCTCTCATCCTGTGGCAACACCCGCCCTATAATGGCAGTGTGGGGATAGCCCATTGCTTTCAGCTCACTGATACAGGCATCCGCCTGGTCAGCGGGCACGCTGGCCAGCAGTCCACCGGCAGTCTGGGGGTCGAAGATCAACGGGTAGCGAGGATGGTTGACCCACTTTTCCTGGTCTCGGATACCACGCCGCAGACGAATATTGGCTGGCTGCAAGGAGCTGAGGATGCCTGCTGCTGCCGTTTCCTCAGCGCCAGGCAGAATCGGAATTGCCGTGAGATCCAGCTCCGCATCAACGCCGGAGGGGCGCGTCATCTCAACCAGATGGCCAAGCAAGCCAAAACCGGTTACGTCGGTGCAGGCTCTTGACCCATATCGGCGCAGGCACTGTGCCGCGTCTTTGTTGGACTGCATCATTGAAGCCAGGGCAGAATCAATCCAGCGGCCTTTCGCAGCAAGTTTGGCGTGGGCAGCGAAGAGGGTGCCGGTACCGATGGGCTTGGTTAGCAGCAGAACGTCTCCGGCCCGAAGGCCGCCTTTGCTCATGACATCATCCGGATCAATCAACCCGTTGACCGCAAAGCCCAATGCCAGCTCGCGGCCTTCGCCCGTATGGCCACCCACCAACGCGCAGCCGGCTTCATTCAGCACTTCCACGGCGCCGGACATCATCTGGTAAACCACGTCTTCCACCTTGGACTCTATGCCATAGGGCACGGTCGCAACGGCGGTGGCACTCTGAGCTTCGGCGCCCATGGCAAACACGTCGCCCAGGGCGTGATTGGCGGCTACCCGGCCGAACACATAGGGGTCGTCAATAAAGGCGCGGAAGAAATCGACGGTATGAACCACCGCCTTTCCGGGTGGGACGGTCAGTACGGCGGCGTCGTCTGGCGCGTGTAGCCCAATGAGGATGTCTTCGCGCTCTATTGGTCGCAACTCGCCTAGGGCCCGCGACAGTACGGTACTGCCCACCTTGGCACCGCAGCCACCGCAACGCATGGCCACCGCGGAGATGGCTTGGGATGCTTCCTCGGGGTTTTGTGCGGCGCCGGTGTCGGGCAGGGCGGCATTCTCTTCCATGGCGGGAAGATCATTGAATTTCGCCATGAAACGTCTATCAATGCTGTTTTTCCAGCGCCAGACCCAAGAGCCAGCCAACGACAGGTCACCCCTGGAGGCCACTGCGAACTTGTCTCCGGTACTGATCAGCGCGAGCCATTTTTTCTGCGGCTGGAATGGCTTCGCCGGCTTTCCGAGGGCATGGCGGCGGAGGTTGTCCGCCAGTGGGCGGCCCTGACGAACGGCAAATACGCCGGCTTTTTCCCGGGGGTGATTTACCACGTTGGCAATGTCACCGGCCGCGAAGATATCGTCGTCGGTCTCTGTCTGCAGGGTGTCCGTTACCCGGATAAAGCCACCGTCGTCCAGGGCCAGGCCGGTATCCCGCAGCCACTCGGGGCCGCCGGCACGGGTGACCCAGAGCACTTCATCAACTGCCAGGGTGTCACCGGATTCCGTGGTCAAACGATTGGCCTCTACCTCAGAGACTGCGGATCCCAGGTGAACCTTCACCCCCCGGTTTGCGAGCGTTTCTGCGAATACCGCACGCACCTTGGCGTTGTGGGTGGGCAGGATCTGTTGGTCGGCATCAAACAGATGAAAGTGCAACTGGTCCGGGTCGTGGCCGCGTTTTTCGAGTTCATTTCGTAGCCGGAACTGCATGGCCAGTGTGAGTTCAACTCCACCTGCACCTGCACCGACCACCGCAACGGTCATCGGGCCGTCATGGTTTTCCAGCCGCGACAGCAATGACAGCCAGCGATTATTGAATCCGTTGATAGGTTTGACGGGCACGGCATGTTCAGTTGCGCCGCTGACGTCACCTACCTTGGGAGCGGAGCCGATATTCACCGACAGAATATCGTAAGGCACGTCCGGCCGGGAGCGGCAGATTACCCGCTTTCGACCGCGGTCTATGCCAACAACTTCATCGCGGTAGAGGCGCGCGCCCGCGAATTCGGCCAGTTTGCTCAGGTCGATATGGACGTCGTCGTAGGAATAATGCCCAGCCACGTATCCGGGCAGCATGCCGGAGTAGGGTGTGTGGGTATCCCTGCAGATGAGGGTAAGGCGGACACCAGGCACAGGATTCATGGCAAAGCGCTTGAGAACGCCGACGTGGCTGTGTCCGCCGCCAATCAGGACAATGTCCCGTAAAACAGGCTGTTCGGATTGTTGCATTAAATAACTTTCTTGGCTTCGTCGCTGAAGGTGTTAAAGCCTTTCACGCTTGAAAATGCCTGAAGCTTTTCTTTGTCCGCATCTGACGGATTGGCGATCTGATCAACCGAGGTAATACCGGCGTCCTTCATTTTGCGGGCGGTGGCCGGCCCAATACCTTTAACCTGGGTCAGGTCGCTCTTGTCCTTCGGCTTCGGAGCGCGTTTTGCTG
>CAJXOQ010000257.1 GCA_913057975.1 uncultured Marinobacter sp. | reverse complement strand
CAGCGTCAGATGTGTATAAGAGACAGGTCCAGTGTGATCTGCGCAGTGCGGCCACCGGAAAAGTCGAGTTGGATCAGATTCAGATAATCCGGTCCGGCCGGGTTGGAGGGTTTTGGCATTCTGGCACTGATTTGCACCGGCTCTTCGCCGAAAAAGTAGCGACACAGATCAAGTACATGTATACCAAACTCCTTGCAGGTGCGCTGGGAGTCGTTTCCACGCCAGCCAGCCTCCGTTTTTTCGTTTACGTAAAAGCTTTGTTGGGCGTTAATAAAAAGCAGGTCGCCAAAGCCGGGGCTGCCGATTTTCTCCATTGCCGCCTCATATATATTCATGAAACGGAATTCATTATTAACAACGATCCAGCGTTGCTGTTTTTCAGACAGGGCGATCAACTGATGCGCTTCATCCAATGTCGTGGTAAAAGGTTTTTCGCAAAAGATATGACAGCCGGACTTTAACCCTTGCTCTGCCAGCTCGTAATGAAACCGGGTCGGGCTAGCAATGGCCAGAATATCCGGTTTTGTTTGCTCCAGTAGCGTGTTGACGTCTTCGTACACCGGAAACGGAAAGGCACCCTTGCCTGCCGCAGGCGTTATTGCCGGATCATGGCCACCAACAAGCTCCAGGTTGGCCAGTTTGCTGTACGCGGGCAAGTGAATAGTTTTTGCAGCCGCTCCTAACCCCACCAGGGCGATTTTTTTTCGGTTTGAAGTCATGGTTGCTACTCACGAGAGTTAACGGCATTAAACCACCACAGTCTGCCACAAAACTGTACGACATGTTTTTTGGCCGCTACATTGAAAAGGTTTTGGGGAAAGGGTTTGGGGTTTTTCCTGTGAGGAGCTGTCATCAAACTGGGTGGCGCTATAGTGAGCAACTAAGTATGCATGAAAGAGAGCAACTGACGGTCGCGATTGTGGGCGCCGGACTCATGGGCAACTGGCATGCACATGCGGCAAAAAAAAACGGCGCAACGATAACGGCCATTGTTGATCCGGACCTGGATGCGGCGACGGTGCTTGTCTCCCGATATGGCGGCCGTGCCTTCGCGGATTTTGACCTGGCTCTTGAACAAGCCCGTTTCGATATAGTGCATCTCTGTACACCGCTTGATACCCATGTGTTACTTGCAAAACAGGCGCTGACGGCCAGAAAACACCTGATCATAGAGAAGCCCGTGGCACCTGCACGTAATGAGGTTTCTGAATTACTCGATCTGGCAGCAGGCCAGGACCTTTTGTTATGTCCGGTTCACCAGTTTGCTTTTCAGCGCGGTGTCGCATCAGTAAAGAATGAATTGGCGCGCCGAACCAGCGGCCCTTTGGCGGTGACTTTTGATTTCGCTTCGGCTGGAGGCGTGGGGCGCCAGGCGCATGAATTGAACCGGATACTGATCGAGATTCTGCCTCACCCCCTGTCGATTATGTCAGAGATCTGGCCTGAGGCTCCGCTGGAGAAGGAATCCTGGTGTGTAGATAACCCTGGGCCCGGAGAGTTATTTGCGTATTGTCGCCACCAAGCGTTTCCCGTATCCATCAAGCTAAGCCTGAACGCCCGGCCCACACAGTGTAAAATGACAATCTATCACGAGCAGGGAGCCATCCACGCCAATCTGTTTCATGGTTTCGCGGCTTTTGAGTCGCCTGCCGTTTCACGGTTCCGTAAAATCATTTCGCCATTTTCCCTTTCCTTGAAGACACTTTTGGCGGCGACCGGCAATTTGTTAAGGCGCTCCCTCAACCGTGAACCAGCCTACCCTGGCTTGAGGTCACTCATCGCACAGTGTTATCAATCGGTAAAAAGGTCAACGGACGGGCCGATCACTCGCGACAGCATTATTTCCGCCGCTACGATAACCGAACTGGTCGAGCGTAAACTCTCCCGTTAAATCACTATCCGAAGCTGGTCATTAAATGATATGAGTCCACCTGCTAGCACTCACTTACGTTTCTCTATCGTCGTTATTGAACTTGTCGGCGGCGAAGCGCTGGCGACCTGTCTTTCGGCATTGCAGAAATTTGATATTGAAATCGTTGCAGTATTGAAAGAAGCCTGCCCCCAGTTACAAGCCCGGTTCGATCACGTGCGCTTTGAAATACGAAACCAACCCGTGCCGCTGCGGCGAAAAAGCGGCGTCGCTATCGCCAGTGGTGATGTGGTGGCCCTTATTGAAGATACGACCCTTCCCGGTGACAGTTTGCTCAATGGCCTGGTGAGCGCATTTAAAGATGACAATACCCTCGCAGCATCCGGCCCGGTGCTGATTGGGAGCAATCTGCCAAGCCGTTATCAGGCGCTGGCATGCACGGAATACGGACGATATCACCCAAGCGTATTATTTGATCACCCTGATCAGCAACCCAGAAAAACAGTGCAAAGATTGCCAGGAAATTTCATCTGTTATCGTCGGGAGGTTTTGGCCTCGGTGTTGAGCGAACACCGTGACGGCTTGATTGAAGAAGTGATCAACCAGCGACTTCTGTCGGAAGGCGGCTCGCTAGTCATGGAGCCCATGCTGGCCAACACCTATGGCGCTGAAGACCAGTGCAGCGGGCGCCTTGCCACCCGTTTCCATCATGGATGGATCTATGCCGGTGGGCAGGCAGAACAGAAGAGTGTGTTTGCGTGTGCCGTGCAGTTATTAAAATCACTGTTATTGCCCGCCGTGTTGTCTTTCCGGGCAATTCGCTGTATGCGTGGGATGAATGAAATCAGGCACCCACTGAAAGTCAGCCTGTGGATCTGTCTGCTGGAAACCTTCTGGTCGGCTGGCGAAGCGGTTGGTTCGGTGTCTGGCGCACCAAAAAACATGGAGCATTGGCGTTGATGAGAATTGGGATAGATGCAACCTGCTGGTGGAATCAACGCGGCTTCGGGCGAATGGCGCGTGAATTGTTGTCGGCTATGTTTGCGCTTGATTCCGAACATAGGTTCTATCTGTTCATTGACCAGGCGCCGACCGAATCAATGAATTTACCCAATATAGAAATCGTGCAGGTATTTCCTGATCGACCCGTGACAGATGCCGCCGTTGCCAGCTCCAGCCGTTCTGTTGGAGATATGGTGCGGCTGTATAAAGCGGTATCGGATTCCCCGATTGATCTGATGTTTTTCCCGGCGGTTTACTCATGGTTCCCTGTGCCGCTGAAACTACCCACGGTGGTGACACTGCACGATGCCATTGCCGAGCACTTTCCGGAAATGATTTTTCCTGACTGGAAAGGCCGGCTGTTCTGGACGCTGAAGGTGAGGCTGGCCCTGTGGCAATGCCAGCGGGTGATGACCGTTTCGCATGCAGCAAAGGCAGAGATCGAACAGTATCTGGGGGTGGGCAGTGAGTCGATTGATGTCATCAGCGAAGCCCCCAACGAACTGTTTTGCCAGTCTGACAATGCAGCAGCCAGTCAGGAACTCAGGCAACGTATTGGGATACCACCGGAGGGCCAGCTAATCGTTTACGTTGGGGGGCTGGCGCCCCATAAAAACCTGCATGGTTTTCTGGAAGGGTTTGCGCGGGCCAGGGCCAAGCAGCGAATAGATGATGTTCATGTGGTGTTGGTAGGCGACTATGATGGAGCCGGATTTCACTCCAATTCTGGTGATCTGCAACAATTTGCCAATGATGAACGAATAAAGGGGCTCGTCCATTTCACCGGCTTCATCTCAGATGAGGACTTGCTCATTCTCTACAATGACGCCATGGCGGCCGCCATGCCCTCGTTTTCCGAGGGGTTCGGCCTACCCGCAGTCGAGGCCATGGCTTGTGGAACGCCCATCCTCTCCAGCGACCAGGGCTCACTGCCCGAGGTGGTCGGAGAAGCCGGCGTATTCTTCGACCCTTATGATGTGGACTCAATCAGCGAAGCGATATTGAAAATGTCGACCGATCGCGAACTCAGGCATAAGCTGTCGGCCATCGCCATTGCACGGGCGCAGAGCTTCACCTGGGAGCCTGTCTCTTATACACATCTGACGCTGCCGACGAATAGAGAGG
>CAJXOQ010000256.1 GCA_913057975.1 uncultured Marinobacter sp. | reverse complement strand
GGCCGCCTGGTCGGGCCATGGCCCGGAACAGGTCCACGTACTCGTGGGTCCACAGCACCAGCAGGTTTCTGGAGTGTACCGGTCGGGTAATGCCGTAGTCCGGTGGTGCCTGTTCGTCCTCAGCGACGAAGGTGCCGAACAATCGGTCCCAGACGATCAGGGTGCCACCGTAGTTGCGGTCGATATAGCCGGGGTTGCGGCCATGGTGAACCCGGTGATGGCTGGGGGTGTTGAACACGGTTTCCACCCAGCCTGGCAGTTTGCCAACCAGCGTGGTGTGAATAAAAAACTGGTACACCAGCGACAGGGCATAAGCCACGCCGATCCACACCGGATTGAAGCCGATCAGCGCCAGGGGCACATAGAACAGCCACATGCCGTTAAAGATATTGGTGGCATTCTGGCGCATGGCGGTGGAGAAATTCATACGCTCGGAGGAATGGTGGACCACATGGGCGGCCCAGAACCAGCGTATGCGGTGGCTGGAACGGTGCATCCAGTAAAAACAGAAATCCACTCCAAGAAACGTCAAAAGACCCATCGCCCAGTTCAGTTCCAGATCCAGCAGGCGGTGATGGTAGAGGAATGCGTATACGGGAAAGGCGATCAGGCCCGCGAACAGCAACTCCGTCAGTTGGTAGCCAGCACCCAGGGCAAAGTTCCGCAGGGCTTCCGGTACGTCCATGCGCGTGGGGTCGTGGCGAATCCGCAGGTACTCCCACAGGGTGACGGCAATGAACACCGGCGTTGCGACAACGAATATCAGTTGGCGTTCGTCCAGTGCCAGCCAGGGGGCGAGGGCGTTCCAGAGGGGCAGCAACCCGCTCTCCTCCAGAACCGCCCTCATCATGTCCATCAATGCCATGGTGTAACCGTATTGTGATTGTAGGTGTGACTGTATTCTGCGCCGACAGCGGTGTTATAAATTGACAATATACGTCATAGAATTGATGATTTATGCCAACAATGAATGACGCAGCGCGTGGAGGGTCGTGATCCATGGCCAAGGTAATGCGGGTAACCGGTGCCTGGACGGGACTGCTATCGGACTGGCTTGACCAGGAAGGACTGGATCGAGAAGGACTAGATCGAGAGGGACTGGAGAATGCCCCGGTCAGAATAGCACTGGCGCGCTGGGCGTCGGAAGACAACGTACCGGTGCCGGTGTGGCGTGACCTGCTGGCGCAGGGGCTGGCTCTGGCGCCTCAGCATACCGCTCCCGAGCTAAAGGTGGGGGCCTGTGTGCGCCCGGCCCATGTGGGGGTGCTCGGCTATCTGGTGCTGGCGTCCGACACCCTCGGCGAGGCCATGCTGGCCTACCAGCGCTACGAAACCCTGTTTTATGGCGCCAGCCTGGCGGAAATCGAGGTCGTCGGCGATCAGGCGGAAATGCGCTGGCCGCCCTCGGAGAATGAGCTTGGCCAGCAGGCGGACGGCGCTGCAATTGCCGCACTGGTGACCTTTATGCGTCGCCAGATTGACCAGCCACCTCCGCCCTCGTTGGTCAGTTTTCTGGGTGATGTCAGTGCGGAGGCGGCCAGGGAATACGAACGGTTTTTTGGCTGCCCGGTTACCTGGAACGACAGCCATGTGCGGGTACGGTTTCCCCTGCAGTATCTCAGCCTACCCATGCCCCGGCGAGACCCGACACTTCGCGAGTTGCTGGACCGGCAGGCCCGTGCCCTGTTGCGGGCGTTGCCGGAGGCGTCACAGGCGGGCTCGGGCATCGACCGCCAGCTACAGCAGGTACTGCTGAAACTGCTGTCTGATGGCGAGCCCACCCTGGCGCGTGCAGCCCATGCCATGCATATGTCACCGCGAACGCTGCAGCGGTGCCTGGCCCGGCATCAATTGAGCTGGCAGCAGTGGCTCGATCGGAACCGGGAGCAGCTGGCGCGACAGTATCTGGATGACACCTCCCTGACGCTGACCGACATTGCTCTGCTGCTGGGGTTCTCCGAGCAAAGCGCCTTTACCCGGGCCTATCGCCGCTGGACCGGCAACTCACCCGGCCGAGAGCGCCGTCAGTGGCTCAGCGATTAGCGGAGTAGACCTTTTTCAGTGTGTGGATCTGTGGCTGCCATTGATCCAGCCAGGCCTGGATGTCTTTGGGAATCTTGGCCGGTTTGGGCCAGGGCACCGGGTATTGGCCGGGCTGGAACATGGGGGCGAACAAGGCTGCTGCGGCGAGGTCGGCGCGGGAGAAGCTGTCGCCAGCCAGGTAGGGCTTTTCCTGATACGCATTGGCCAGTTCGGTCAGGTAGCGTTCCATGGTTTCCCGCGACTGCGCGGCGGTTTTCTCATTGATCTTCATCCATTTGCGCATGACCTCGTCCACCCGGCTGAAGGCCAGTCTCAGCAGAATCCGATTGTAGAAGGGAGTGCCGGCAGCCAGCATGGGAACGACCACCTTGGGGCGCTGCAGGAAGTGGTGGTAGGAGTAGCAACGCACGCTGGGGCCGGCTTCGTCGTCCAACCGCTGCTCCCAGGACAGCGCAGCCTCGCGGGCCTGCGGGTCGGTCGGCGTCAGCGGGTTCTCGGGAAACGTGTCGTCCAGATAGTCAATGATGGCTTTCGATCCCTGAACCCGGTGACCGTCATGGTCCAGTACCGGTACCGATGAACCAGCGCCCGTCAGTTTGCGGATGGTGTTGATGTGCTGGCCAGGGAGAAGGCTGATGGCTTCGTAGCTCAGCCCTTTGTGATCCAGGGCCCAGCGAGCCTTTTCGCAGTAGTGAGAAATAGCAAACTGGTAGAGTTTTATCGCCATGACGTGGAATGCTCCCGGGTGTTTAGATGGCCTAAGCGTAATGCTTTAAGGCAGGAAATGGTAACGGCTCTGCTTTAAAATCGGCAGCCATCATGGACAATTTGCAACCGTTACAATCACATGGAATGAGGAATAGACAATGAAAGGAATCGCCGCATTATGGCCGCTGTCCTTGGCCACGCTTGGGCTAATCGCCGGCTGTGCGTCCAGCCCTGATGATGGTAGTAAGAAGGAGACGGCCAAAGCCTGCAGCCAGGCGCTGCCGCCGTGTTTTGCTCCGGGGCCCATTGAACAGCCTTTTGTTGCGCGGGGAAACGAACCGTTCTGGCGGGTGATCGTCGAGCCGGGACAGCTGGTGCTGGAGCGAATGGGCGAAGAGCCCATCGCGCTGCGTTATGACATAGTCGAGCAAAGCCCTACCGAGCGGACTTTTCGCGCTGAAGGCGATGGCGTTCGGATTGAGCTCAAAGCGGCCAGCCAGCTATGTCGCGATTCCATGTCAGGCATGGCTTATCCCCGCCAGGTTCGACTCGACATAAACGGCGAGGCAGCCAGCGGCTGCGGGGGTGAGCCCGAAGAGTTGCTTCTGGGGCCTGAATGGGTTGTCGAGGATATCGGCGGTCGCGGCATTATTGACAGTTCCCGGGTCACACTGAACTTTCAGGCAGACCAGCGAGTCTCGGGGCGGGCGTCCTGTAATCAGTTCAGCGGCGGCTGGAACCTGACCGGTGAGGGGCTCGGGTTCACCCGGATGGCGTCCACCAAGAAGGCCTGCGCGCCGGCGCTGATGAATCAGGAAGACCGATTCCTGTCGTTGTTGGGTGAGGTGCGACACTTCGACATTGGCCGGCATGGCGAGTTGCTGTTGCTGACCGGAGATGGACGTCCGATCAGGGCATTTCAGTCCACAGACTGAGTCCGTATTGGTCCAGGATCTGTTGTACCCGGCCGCTGTCCATGAGTTTTCGGGTGCCTTCCGTTAACAGTTCCGCGAGTTCTTTCGCGTCTTCCCGTACCGGGGAAAACGCAACGAAGGCTTCGATTTCGTCGACCAATCCTGCCTGCCGGGGTGCGGTGACGGATTCGTTGTTGTTCATTTCCCACCAGGCCATTACGTAGATATCTTCCGCAAAGAGGTCGGTGCGATGTTGGTCCAGCAGGTAGATGGCCCGGTCAAGGGGGGACGGCCCCGCGATCACCCAGATTCTGTCCGGATTGGCGTGATGCTCCTCAATGTCTGTCTCTTATACACATCTGACGCTGCCGACGAATAGAGAGGTG
>CAJXOQ010000255.1 GCA_913057975.1 uncultured Marinobacter sp. | reverse complement strand
CGAGATAGGAGTCCGTCTCGTGGGCTCGGAGATGTGTATAAGAGACAGGCCCAGCCCAGTCCGGTGGAGCGAATACTGGTCGGGTAGTACTGAGCAACATAGGCATAAAGCAGGATCTGGGAGCCGATGGTTGTCGCACCGGCAATGCCCACCAGGATATACAGGAACCACATCGGGCTTTCGTACCCCAACAGCACCAGTGACCCGGAGCCCAGAATAAAGAAAGACACCAGCACCGAGCGCAGCGACAGTCGGTCGGCCAACCAGCCACCGCCGACGGCACCTATGATCGCCCCGACGTTCAATACCATCAGGAACATCAGGCTGGAGCTCAGAGCATAACCGGCATTGGACATCAGCTTCGGCAACCAGGAACCCAGCGCGTACACCATCAGCAGACAGCAGAAGAACGCCACCCAAAACATCATCGTGCTCATTGCCCGCCCATCGCGAAACAGCTCGAGCACAGGGGCCTTGCTGTCGGTGGTTGGCGGTACGGTCAACACGTCCTGTTCGTTGATGTGTTTGAGCGGAGCTACCTGGGTCAGGATATCGCGGGCTTCACTCTCGCGTTTCTGTGCCATCAGGAACGCCACCGATTCCGGCAGGAATTTCAGCATGAATGGCAGCATCAGCATCGGCACCACCGCCAGATAGAACATGATTTCCCACCCGTAGTTGGGCACGATCCAGATGCCCAGGCCGGCAGACATCATGCCGCCTACCGCATAGCCACTGAACATCAGCGCTACCAGAGTGCTACGTCGCTTGGCAGGTGAGTATTCACTCATCAGGGACACCACATTCGGCATAACACCGCCAATACCGAGGCCGGCAATAAATCGCAGGATACCGAACTGCCAGGGCGTGGTGGCGAAGCCGTTAATGACCGTGGTCACGCTGAACAACACCACACAGGTGATGATGACTTTCTTGCGCCCGAGCCGGTCCGACAGCATTCCGAACCCCATGGCCCCGAACATCATGCCAAACAGCGCGCTGCTGCCGAGCAAACCGGCTACGTATGGGTTCAGGTCCCACTGGTCCATCAGGATGGGAAGCACCACCCCGTAGATCACCAGATCATAGCCGTCGAAGACAATAATCAGAGTGCACCAGAAAAGGACTTTCCAGTGGAATTTGTTGAATGTGGCGTTATCAATAACGTCGTTTACGTCGATGTTTCTCATGATCTCTCACTTCCGCTCTTGTTCTTGTGCGGAGCTGTGTAATGGGTTATCCCAGGTCACCACCTGCCACAGGCAGCACGGTACCGGTCATATAGGAAGACGCATCCGATGCCAGGAACAGGATAGGTTCGGCCTGTTCGTCCAGGGTTCCATAACGATTCATGAAGCTGTTTTCCGTGGTCTGGTCAATCAGCGTCTGATACCAGGCCTTCTCCTGCTCACTCTGCTCTTTTGCATTGCGCGGCGTCAGGCGCGGGGGCGCTTCTGTGCCTCCGGGGGCGGCGGCATTTACCCGAATATTGTGCGGCGCGTATTCATAGGCCAGGTTAACCGTCATCGCATTCACGCCGCCCTTGGCCGCGCCATAAGGCACACGCATCAGCCCTCGCGTTGCCACCGACGATACGTTCACGATGACACCTCCCTTCTGCTGAAGCATATGAGGCAGAACCGCCCGGCAGCACCACAAAGTCGTGAACAGTGAACGCTGGATTTCCTTCTCGATCTGCTCCGGGGTGTAGTGTTCAAACGGCTGTGCCCAGATCGTACCGCCGACATTGTTGATCAGAATATCGATGCGACCGTACTGCTTCTGCGCTTCTGCCATAACGCTTTCAGCACCGACCCAGGTTTCCAGATTGGCCTGGACAGCAACAGCATCAGCCCCCTGGTCACGCAACTCCGCGGCAACGCCCTGAACGTAATCCGCAACATCAACCAGAAGCAGCCTGGCGCCCTCGGCGGCGGCCAGCTCGGCCACGCGCTTGCCAATGCCCTGGGCGGCGCCGGTAATCACCATGACCTTGTCGGTGAAACGGTCTTTCATGCGACCTTCTCCCTGGCCGACGGTGCACTGGGTGTGAACTTCTCGTAGTGGAAGGAGTTCGGTTCAATGCCCTTCTCACGGAAGAACCCGAGCACGGAATCCACCATGGGAGGGGGACCACAAAGGTAGACATCGACGTCGCCGTCGTTCACCGGCGCTTCGTCCATATGCTGGGTGACATACCCCTTGCGCGGATGGTCACTTTCTTCGCCGGAAACAACCGTCACGTAGCTGAAGTTGTCCAGCTCCGCGGCAAAACGGTCCAGAATATCCAGGCACACCAGGTCATCGTCATTACTGACGCCATACACCAGATGAGTTGGCTGATCACAGCCATTGGCTTTCAGGTATTCCAGTTTCGCCAGCATGGGCGCCAGGCCGGTGCCACCTGCCAGCATCAGTATCGACCGTTCAACGGGACGCAGGTAGAAGCTGCCCATGGGGCCGGTCAGGGTCACCTTGTCACCAGTGCGGGCCTCGCCCACGAGCCACGAACTCATCAGCCCGCCCGGCACGTTGCGAATCAGGAAACTGAGATCGCGGCTGCCAGGTGGCGAGCTGAAGGAGTAGGCCCGGGTCTCTTCGGAGCCCGGAACCTGAATATTCACGTACTGTCCCGGCAGAAAGGCAATGTCTTCATCGGCCGTGATTTTCAGCTCGATCGACGTGGGCGAGATCAGGTTCACCTCGGCCACCGTCCCCGTCACTTCCGCATTGCCGGTCTTGCACATGGTGGAAGCGACTGGCACCTCCACCACACAATCACTGGAGGGCACCATCTGGCAGGTCAGCACCATGCCCTGCTCGGCTTCCTCGTCAGACAGCGCTTCGTCAATGTATTCATCACCCATGTCGAACTCGCCCTGACGACAGGCACCCTTGCAGGTGCCGCAGACGCCATCGGAGCAGTCCATGGGCAGATTGATCTGCGAACGGTAGGCGGCGTCCAGAACCGTCTCGCCTTCGTTGCAGGACACAAAACGGGTAACGCCGTCTTCAAAGTTAAGCGCGATGTTATAACTCATGATGATGCTCTCCCCATCAATTACAGGTGATAAACGTCCAGCACCTGATTGATGCAATCGTTGTTCAGGACCATCCTCTTCTCCCGGATCAGCGGCTGGTCGCCGGTGACATCCAGGGTGTAGAAAGACGTTCCAAAGAATTCCGCAGTTTTCTTGTAGCGATAGGACTTGGTCAGCCAGTTAAACCGCAGCGTCACTTCACTCTCGTTCTGGGACAGGATCTCCAGATTGCTGGTGAAATGGGTCGTGCGCGGCTCGGGCATGGAGCTGGCGCCGGAACGCTCGGTTTTGATCCGGTAGATCCGGTCTTCCAGGCCTTCCTTGTTGGGGTAATAGATGAGCGAGATCTCGCTTTGCGGATCTTCTGTCAGCTCATCGTCATCGTCCCAGGCCGGCATCCAGTAGGTGACGTCCTCGTGGTAGCACTCCAGCCACTTGTCCCACTCCCGGTCGTCCAGAAAACGGGCCTCACGGATGATGAACTGTTCGATATCGTGATAGCTCAGGCTCATGCGGAAGCCTCCTCTGAATCTGTTGAACTCGAAGCCAGGGGAATGAAACGGGCGCGCTCGGCCTCGATGGCGCGAGTCATCTCAACCTGCCAATGTTTGTGGTGATTCACATACAGGCCTTCGTCGTCCGGGCGGGCGCCGCTCATGGTCGGCTTCATGTCGATCTGGTTGGCGTGCTCATCCGGGCCGTCGATCCAGTGAGCGGCACCGCGGCTCATATCGTTCCAACGCATGTCCTGGGCTTCGTAACCGTTCTGGCAGGCACGGAATTCTTCCAGATCGTCCGGAGTGCCCATACCGGTCACGTTGAAGAAATCCTCGTACTGACGGATGCGCTTGGCGCGCAGATCTGCCGGTTCATTCTTCGGGCCAAATGCATAAATGGTGACTTCCGTCTTGTTGACGTCGATCGGCCGGGTCACACGGATCTGAGTCGAAAACTGGTCCATCAGGTAAACGTTCGGGTACAGGCACAGATTCTTGGTGGCTGTCTCTTATACACATCTGACGCTGCCG
>CAJXOQ010000254.1 GCA_913057975.1 uncultured Marinobacter sp. | reverse complement strand
TCAGATGTGTATAAGAGACAGCCTGGGTATTGGCCAGGACGGTCATTCCCCTGAAGTGTCTGGAGGGCGAGGGGCGCCGGCTGCTTCACCTGGGCAATCGACCTTTGGGCGCCTACCTGTTCACCAGCCCCCACTGGCAACGGGGCCCTCTGGAAACCGGCCTCTGCAGACCGGTAATCCCGGGACAGCCGGAACTGGCAAGGCGCTCCCTGTTCAGTGGCCACAACAGCTCCCTGCTGGTTGGTGAATACCTGCTACCGGCGCTGTTTCAGCGGAACACGCTTTAACCGGCCTCCTGCGACTGGCTATAATCCCAGCACTCATTCAATTCGAAGAACACCAGACGGACGCGCGCCATGCTGCCTGACGCTGTGCCAGAACCTATCCAGCGCCGGTTGGCCGACTACGCCAGCCTGCTCAGAATCGACCGCCCGATCGGAACCCTGCTCCTGCTGTGGCCGACCTACTGGGCCCTATGGCTGGCCGGAGACGGCAGCCCTGCATTGGCTAATGTCATCATTTTCACCCTGGGCGTCTTCTTCATGCGGGCGGCTGGCTGCGCCATCAACGATTTCGCTGACCGGGACTGGGACAAGCATGTCAAACGCACCAAGGACCGGCCACTGACCGCGGGCCGGGTAAAACCCTGGGAAGCGGTGGCACTGTTCGCGGGACTGTGCCTGGTTTCCTTCCTTATGGTGGTTCTATTCACCAACCCGCTGACCCTGTATCTGTCGTTCGGCGGTGCCCTGCTGGCGTTTATTTACCCGTTCATGAAGCGTTACACCCATCTGCCGCAACTGTTTCTTGGGGCCGCCTTCTCCTGGGCCATTCCCATGGCTTGGGCAGCCGAGGCCGGTGAAGTCACAAAACTGGCCTGGTTGTTGTTTACCGCCAATGTGCTCTGGACCGTTGCCTACGACACCCTGTACGCCATGGTGGATCGTGATGACGACATCCGGATTGGCATCAAATCCACCGCCATCCTGTTCGGAGAGGCCGACCGGGCAGTTATAGCAATCCTCCAGGCCCTGGTGGTGCTGATCCTCATCCTGGTGGGCCAGCAGGCTGAACTCGGCGTTTTCTATTACCTCGGGCTCGTCGCCATGGCGTGCCTGTTTATATTCCAGCAGCACCTGGCCCGCTTCCGCGAGCGCGACGGGTGCTTCAAGGCCTTTCTCAACAATAACTGGGCGGGTTTTGCGGTTTTCACCGGTTTGTTGATTGACCGGATCATCAGTTAGTCGAACAAATCCAGTCACAGCCTGCTACTGTCATATACTTGTAACACTACCCGGTTGTAATGAGGCAGCAACAATACTCGGTATGACACAGGTTAATGCTCATGACTGGAAAAACTGTCCTGATCGTCGATGACGAGGCACCCATCCGCGAAATGATCGCCGTGGCCCTCGAAATGGCCGACTACGACTACCTTGAGGCAGCGGATGCCCGCGAAGCGCATGCCCTGATAGTTGACAAACAGCCCGACTTGATACTCCTTGACTGGATGCTGCCAGGCACCAGCGGTGTGGAACTGGCCAGGCGTCTGAAAAAAGAAGAGGCAACGGCTGAAATTCCCATCATCATGCTGACGGCCAAGGTCGAGGAAGACAATAAGATCCAGGGCCTGGAAGTGGGCGCGGATGACTACATCACCAAGCCCTTCTCGCCGAGGGAGCTGGTGGCCAGGCTAAAAGCCGTATTGCGCCGCACCACGCCGCCCGGCGTGGAAACCCCAATCGAAGTGGATGGCCTGACTCTGGACCCGGTCGGCCACCGGGTCACCACGAAAACCGGCGCGCTGAACATCGGCCCCACGGAATATCGGTTACTGCAGTTCTTCATGACACACCAGGAACGGGTTTATACTCGCTCCCAACTGCTTGACCAGGTGTGGGGTGGGAACGTCTATGTTGAAGAGCGAACGGTCGACGTTCACATACGTCGTTTGCGCAAAGCCCTTGGTGACCAATATGATCACCTGATCCAGACAGTGCGTGGCACCGGCTACCGGTTCTCTACCAGAGCAGCATAACCACAACCGGTGCCCTTTACCCCGAAAAGGGTCCGGAACTGATTCAGGGGCAGCCGTAATGCAACACAACTGGTCAAAGTACCTGCGATGGATTATCGCAACCCTGATTGCCTGCGTGGCCGTCGGGCTTTTCTTTGGCAAGCCGCTCTACGGGCTGACGGCCGGGCTGCTGGCTTACCTGTGGTGGACTCTGGCCCAGGCCAAACGTCTTTACCACTGGCTCGGCAATCCCAGTGGCAGTGACGAAGCTCCTCAGAGCGTTGGTCTCTGGGGCGACATATTCGACGGTCTCCACAGGCTTCACCAGAACCACCTACGCACCCAGGACAAACTTCGCGCCCAGATCAACCGGGTTCAGGAATCCACCAATGCCATGCGGGATGGCGTGATCATGACCGACTCACGGGGCGCCATGGAGTGGTGGAACGGCTCGGCGGAGCATCTGCTGGGCTTTCGCCGCAGTTCGGACCACGGACAGTTCATTCATAACCTGATCCGCAATCCCGCGTTCAAGGCCTATTTCGACTCCCGCGATTATCGGGAACCGCTGGAACTGAACTCCCCCGCAAAACCGCATATTCACCTGCAAATCCAGATCAGCCTGTTTGGCGACGACGACCGTCTGATTGTGGCCAAAGACGTGACCCGCCTGTTCCAGCTTGAACAAATGCGACGGGATTTCGTTGGCAACGTCTCCCATGAAATGAGAACACCACTAACGGTGATCAGTGGCTACCTGGAAACCCTGGTGGACAATGCCGACGACCTGCCACCAAAGTGGCGGCGCGCCATCAACACCATGGCGCAGCAGTCCTCGCGCATGGAAGCGTTGATTACCGACCTGATATTGCTGTCCAGAATTGAAACCGGCGAACAGACCATCAACGATGCGGTGACGGACCTACAGGCAATGATCCAGCAGATCTGCCATGACGCCAAGGCCCTCAGCGGAGACCAGGGCCATGAGCTCAACGTCAGTATTGGCGATCGCCACCTGCTGAGGGGCGACGAAAGCCAATTGCGCAGCGCCTTCTCCAACCTGATTTTCAACGCAGTGAAGTACACACCCGCTGGCGGAAGCATCACCGTTATCTGGAAAACAGACCGCGACGGCGGACATCTGTCGGTGAAAGATACCGGTATCGGTATCGACCCGGTCCATATTCCGCGACTTACCGAGCGTTTCTATCGCGCCGATCCCAGCCGACACAAGGAAACCGGTGGCACCGGCCTGGGGCTGGCAATCGTCAAGCACGTACTGCTCAACCACGACGGCAATCTGGAAATACGAAGCCGGATTGGCGACGGCAGCGAATTCATCTGCCACTTCCCCCGGGAACGGTTGGCGGAAAGGCTTCCTGAAACCGCGTCCTGACTGGCATCGCTTCCGTGGGCTAACCGCCGCTGCGGAAGCGGGCGATAAAGCGGGACAGGTCTTCCAGCTTTTTCGGGTCTTCGTCCACGAACTGTATCGTCACGCCCACGAAATCCGTGTCCTGACGTTTGTCCACCGCCTGCAACTGGTGCACGTAGCCGTTCAACCTCGCCATCTGGCCCTCGGCGATCTCGGTGGTGACGTCATAGCCGCCGCCCTTCAGCACGGCGGCGGCGCCCTCGATGGCGCGGCGCGCCTCCTGGGTCTCGTCGCCCACGGTCAGAAGGTGAATGGCGAGACCGGCGAAAAGCTCGGACCGCGCGATGTGGTCGACCGCCTTCATCGCGAACCTGCCGCCGTCGAAGGCCACCAGCAGTTTCTGCACGGGCCGGAAGGCGCGCGAGGCGACCAGCACGGGCCTGGAGGAGGCGCGCACGACGCGTTCCATGTTGCTGCCCAGGTGCAGGCTGGCGAAATCGGCACCTTCGCCGCGCTTGCCGATGATGACGAGGTCGGCCTCGGCTTCGGCCTTGCGCAGCGTGTCGATCAGGTCGCCGATGCGCAGGCGGGCCGAGACCTCGACGCCTTCCGCCGCAATGCGCGCGCTGGCATCCTCGATGATCGCCTGGCCGCGCTTGCGGGCAAGCTTGGCCTTCTG
>CAJXOQ010000253.1 GCA_913057975.1 uncultured Marinobacter sp. | reverse complement strand
GCGAGTTCTTTTTCCAAAGAAAAGGTGCCCCCACCCCGTGGCCAGGCACCAAAGTCCAGGCTATTCAGTTCCGGGGAATAACCCGCTCCCGAACAAACACAATAAGAATCGCCGCCAGCGTCAACACCGGCCAGGAACCGGATTGCATATAGGGAGTATTGCCTTCGGCCGCATAGACCTTGCCTGTCATTACCGCACGTTCAAATTGCGGGATGGTTTCAGTGATCTGGCCCTTCTCGTCAATAATGGCCGTTACACCATTATTCGTGCCCCTCAGCATATAACGACCGGTTTCCAGTGCCCGCATGCGGGCGATTTGTAGGTGTTGCAGCGGGCCAATGGAATCGCCAAACCAGCCATCGTTGCTGATGGTCAGCAGCATGTCACTGTTGCGGGCATTGGTGGCGACGAAGTCCGGGTAGGCCACTTCGTAGCAGATAAACGGCATGATCCTGATGCCATTGGCCTCAAGCGGCGACTGATTGGCAGGGCCGCGACTGAAGCTGGACATGGGCAGGTCAAAAAAGCCGATCAGACCGCGAAGCCACTGCTGGAGCGGCACATACTCACCGAAAGGCACCAGCTTCTGCTTATGGTAGATGCCGCCGCCGCTACCGATGGCCATGATGCTATTGTGGTACGTAAAGTCTTCAATGCGGTCACTGAAGCCGTACCAGGGGATGCCAGTAATCAGTGTGCTGTTCTCTCCCAGCTCTTCACTGATGTGGTCAATGATTTTGCCAGCCTGGTCCTGGGGAATCGGAATAGCGGTTTCCGGCCACAGAATCAGGTCGGTATCCCAGTGGTCTTCAGTCAGCTCCAGGTAAGCGACGATCTGGTCCCGGAGGAAGTCCGGGTCCCACTTGATTTGCTGGGGAATGTTGCCCTGCATCGCGACAAACGTCGTTGGTTCTGTCTGCAGGGTCGTCCATTGTGCTTGAGAAAAAGCCGGGCCGGTTACCCAGGGCAGCAGCGCCACGCCGGCGACGAGCGCCGTGCTGGCATGGCGGGCTTTCCGGACCAGCCACCAACAGCCTGGAATTGCGCAGCCGGTCACGGCCACCCAGAACGTAAGCCCGTGAACGCCCGTTAAGGGGGCGAAGCCGCCCAGAGGCCCATCAACGTGGGCGGTACCCAGGTACAGCCAAGGAAACCCTGTCAGTAGCCAGCCCCGGACCCAGTCACAGAGTATCCACACCGCCGGAAACAGGATCAGCCGCCTGACCGCGTTGTTTTTGGCAAGTTTTCCCCAGGCCCAGAACGCCAGACCATGGAAAAGGGCTAGCCCCGCCACAAAAATAACGGTCAGGATGACCGCCAGCGGAACGGACGTATTGCCGTGTTCACTGATGCTGATATAGACCCAGCTTGCGCCGGTACCGAACAGCCCCAATCCGACCAGCCAGCCCGCCCGAAACAGTTTTTGCGGGGCGAGCGGCAGGCAGCAAAACAGTATCAGTGCGACCGACAACGGCCCCAGCCACCACCAGTTAAAGGGTGAAAAGGTGAGTGTTTGCAAGGCACCGGCAACGAGCAGTGTGGCCGCTCGCAGCCAGGCGTGCTCGGAAAGGGCGGATGTCAGTACGGAGGTTCCGGCTGATGTATTACTGGTCATCACCACGCGTTACCTGCAGCAGACGGATGACACGGTTATCGGCGTTGGCGATGGTGAACTGCAGCCCGCCAAACTCCACCGACTCGCCCCGTCTGGGCAGGTGACCGAATTCCTTGAGCACAACACCGCCAATGGTGTCGAACTCTTCTTCGTCCAGCTCGGTTTCGAAGAATTCGTTAAAGTCGTCGACGGGGGTGACTGCTTTCACGGCGTAAGTGCCATCGCCGCGGGCCTTGATGTGGGTTTCCTCGTCGAAGTCATGTTCGTCTTCGATTTCGCCCACGATCTGTTCCAGCACATCCTCAATGGTGATCAGGCCGGCAGTACCGCCGTATTCGTCAACCACAATGGCCATGTGGTTGCGGGTTTCCTTGAACTCTTTTAACAGCTGGTTCAGGCGCTTGCTCTCCGGTACGAACGTGGGAGGGCGAAGAATCTCGCGGATACGGGTCCAGTTGAGGTCGCTATTCAGGGCCAGAGGGAGCAGGTCCTTGGCGAGCAGTACGCCAATGACATCGTCCTGGCTGTCGCCAATGACCGGGAAGCGGCTGTGGGCAGATGAAATGATTTCGCCCAGGAACTCTTTCGGATCCTGGGATGCCTTGACGGTGACCATTTGGGAGCGGGGAATCATGATTTCATCCACCCGCATGTCGATCACCTGCATGGCACCTTCGATGATGCTCATGGCATCGGTATCGATGATTTCCTGGGACTCGGCGTCCCGCAGGATTTCCAGCACGTCCTCGACGGACTCAGGCCCGCTGGAGAAGGCCTGTGATATACGCTCCAGCCAGGACTTGTTGCTGCCCTGACTGCGACTCGACTGATCGTCGTTCATGAGTCTTTTTCCGTTTCCTCTGTCTCGTAAGGATTGCTGAACCCGAGCTGCGCAAGCAGCCGGATCTCGAGGGCTTCCATGACCTCGGCATCATTGTCTTCAATATGGTCGTAGCCCTGAAGGTGCAGCATACCGTGCACCACCATATGGGCCCAGTGTTCCGTCAGTGTTTTATGCTGCTCGGCTGCTTCTTTTTCAACAACCGGGGCACAAATGATCAGATCACCGGCCAACGGAACCGTTATACCGGCTGGCGCCTCAAATGGGAAGGACAGTACATTGGTTGGCCCTGATTTCCCGCGATACTGGCTGTTCAGATCGGCGCTCTCATCACTGGCAACGATACGGATTGTCACCTCGGATGAATGTTCATCCAACCATGCCGCCTGGGCCCAGCGTTCAAATTCAAAGTCTTCTGGCACCCCGGGCGCTTCGATGGCCCGCTGCAAATCCACTGTCAGTTCACTCACCGGCCTGTGGCGCTCCCGTCGTCAAAGGAATCATAAGCCTCGACAATCCGCTGCACCAATGGGTGACGCACCACATCCCGGGCCTCGAACCGTGTGAAGCCAATACCGGATACCTTGCTCAGCACACCGGCCGCGTGAATCAGTCCGGAATTCTGCCCGCGGGGAAGATCCACCTGGGTGGTGTCACCGGTGATCACGGCGGTGGAACCAAACCCGATCCGCGTGAGGAACATCTTCATCTGCTCGCGGGTGGTATTCTGGCTTTCATCCAGGATGATGAACGAATTATTGAGCGTGCGGCCGCGCATGAAGGCCAGTGGCGCGATCTCAATGACACTTTTTTCGATCAGCCGCGTCACATGATCAAAGCCCAGCATTTCGTAGAGGGCGTCATAGAGTGGGCGAAGGTAAGGGTCCACTTTCTGGGCCAGATCACCTGGCAGGAAGCCGAGTTTTTCGCCGGCTTCCACGGCCGGCCGGACCAGCAGGATGCGCTTCACCTGTTCGTCTTTCAGTGCCTCAACGGCGCACGCCACCGCCAGCCAGGTTTTGCCGGTACCAGCGGGGCCGATGCCAAAATTCACATCGTGGGTGCGGATGTTATGCACGTATTTCTGCTGGTTCTCGCCTCTGGGCTTGGCCTGCAGTTTCGGGGTTTTGATGACGGTGACGGCGCCCTTGTAAGGCACGTCATCCGGCAGCCGTTCGAATCCGGTCTCGCGGATAAACAAATGAACCATGTCCGGCGAGATATCATCGTTGGCTTCGGTTTCCCGATACAGGTGCCGGACAACTTCCGTAGCGGCTGCCACGTGTTCAGTTTCACCTTCCACCCGGAAATGATGACCACGACGGCCAATTTTGACGTTCATGCGCCGCTCAATGTGCTTCAGGTGCTCATCAAACTGTCCGCAGAGGGTGGTCAGCCGGCGCTGGTCTACCGGGTGCAGGTCGAATTGTCTGTGATCGTTGGCGTTCAAAAGTGCTCCGTTTGTTTACTCCCGTGTATTCAGGGAGTGGATATACCATGATTTGTGCTAGCGGGCGCTGGCCGCAGACACGAGAAAGATTTGCGGAGAGTGGTGGGGACCTCCTCCCAAAAATGTGCGGAGCCATGGATGGCGGAGCCCAAGCGCACATGGATGTG
>CAJXOQ010000252.1 GCA_913057975.1 uncultured Marinobacter sp. | reverse complement strand
GATCTACACCTCTCTATTCGTCGGCAGCGTCAGATGTGTATAAGAGACAGGGTCGCGGATATGTTGCATAAGGGTCATGCTGACTTCATCGGATATCGCCAGCGGGCCGACCGGCATGCCGGCCAGTACGCCAGCGTTTTCGATGCTGGACGGATGGATACCTTCACCCAGCATGGCGATGCCTTCATTGACGAAGGTGCCAAACACGCGTGAGGTAAAGAACCCGCGGCTGTCATTGACCACAATGGGGATCTTGCCGATCTGCTGGACGTAATCAAAGGCGCGGGCGAGGGTGTCGTCAGATGTTTTCTCACCCACGATGATTTCCACCAGTTGCATCTTGTCCACCGGCGAAAAGAAGTGCAGTCCAATGAATTTTTCGGGCCGAGCCGAGGCCTTGGCCAATTGGGTAATGGGGATGGTGGAGGTGTTGGAGGCAAAGAGGCCGTTCTCGACGAGTTTTGCTTCTGCTTCCTGGGTTACTTTTGCTTTCAGGTTGCTGTCTTCAAAAACCGCTTCGATGACCAGGTCGCAGCCTTCAAGGTCGTCTGCGGAACCAGTGGCCGTTATGCGGTCCAGTACCTCGGCTTTCTGTGCTTCCGTCATGCGCCCGCGGCTGACCTTTTTCGCCAGCAGTTTCTCGGAATAGGCCTTGCCTCTTTCGGCGTTTTCCGTGGATACATCCTTGAGGACCACTTCCAGGCCCCGGGTTGCGGTTGAGTAGGCGATGCCGGCGCCCATCATCCCTGCACCCAGAACACCCACTTTGCGGAAGGTTTCTTTCTCTACGCCTGCGGGGCGGCTCTCACCCGCGTTGACGGCGTTGAGCTGGAACCAGAAGGTGCCGGTCATGTTCTTGGCGACCTGACCAATAACCAGTTCCGCGAAATAGCGGGTCTCGATCAGGCTGCCATTGTCGAAGTCCACTTGGGCACCTTCCACGGCGGCTGACAGGATACGCTCCGGGGCGGGGTAGCAGCCTTTGGTTTTCTGCTTGAGCATTGCCGGCGCAATAGCCAGCTTCTGGGCCATGGCGGGGTGGTGAGGCGCGCCGCCAGGAAACTTGAAGCCTTTTTGGTCCCATGGCTGCTGGCTCTTTGGGTTGGCGTCGATAAAGGCCCGTGCCTTGGCCATCATGTCGTCGGTGGACGAGGCCAGTTCATCAACAATGCCGGCCTTGAGCGCCGCTTTCGGGTTTACCTTTTTGCCTTCCATCAGAAAAGGGAAAGCGGCTTCCAAACCGATCATACGGGGCAGGCGTTGAGTGCCGCCGCCACCGGGCAGCAGTCCAAGGGTGACTTCCGGAAGGCCCAGTTGAATCTTGTCTTCGTCCAGAACAACCCGGTGATGGCACGCCAGGCAGATTTCCAGACCACCACCGAGGGCAGAGCCATTGATGGCTGCCACGATGGGTTTGCCGCTGGTTTCGAGGACGCGCATCTCGGCTTTCATGCCGTTGACCATGTCTTCAAAGGCACCGGCATCCTTCCGGGTTACTTTGTGCAGCTCTTTCAGGTCACCGCCGGCAAAGAAGGTTTTTTTGGCGGAGGTGACAATAATGCCGCGGATAGTGTCGAGATCGCTTTTAACCTTGCCCACTGTCTCTGTCAGTGCCGCTCGGAAATCGGCGTTCATGGTGTTGGCGGACTGGCCGGGCATGTCGATGGTCAGGGTCAGGATCTGATCTGAACCCAGGTCGTAGTGAATGGTGCTCATAGTTGGTTCTCCTCTCAGAATCAGTCGTCGGCTCAGACGCGCTCAATGATGGTGGCAATACCCATTCCGCCACCCACACATAAGGTGGCCAGGCCGTAGCGCAGTTCTCTCCGCTCCAGTTCGTCGAGCAGGGTGCCCAGAATCATGGCGCCGGTGGCGCCCAGTGGGTGGCCCATGGCGATAGCGCCGCCGTTCACGTTCACTTTTTCGTCCGGAACCGACAACTCCTTCTGGAAGCGCATCACCACGGAGGCAAACGCTTCGTTTACTTCGAACAGGTCAATCTGGTCCGCTGTCATGCCGGCTTTTTTCAGCGCCTTGCGAGCCGCCGGGGCAGGGCCGGTCAGCATGATAGTGGGGTCGGTGCTGGTGACCGCTGTGGCCAGGATGCGTGCTCGGGGTTTGAGCCCCATGGCCTTGCCTTTGGCTTCGCTGCCAATAAGGAGCGCCGTGGCGCCATCCACAATGCCGGAGGAGTTGCCAGCATGGTGCACGTGATTGATCGTCTCCACGTAGTGGTATTTTTCCCGGGCGACGCCGTCGAAGCCCATTTCACCCATCATCTGGAATGAGGGCTTTAGGCTGGACAGGGATTCTACCGTGGTGTTGCCGCGTACATGCTCGTCACGATCCAGGATCATCACGCCATTCTGGTCGGTAACCGGAACGATGGACTTTGAAAAATAGCCGTTTTCCCAGGCGTTGGCGGCCTTTTGCTGTGACTTCACCGCAAATCCGTCTACATCCTCTCGGCTAAAGCCTTCCAGTGTCGCAATCAGGTCCGCGCCGATGCCCTGTGGCATGAAGCCCGTATGAAGGTTGGTGGCCGGGTCCGTGGCCCAGGCGCCGCCATCGGAACCCATAGGCACGCGAGACATGCCTTCAACACCGCCGGCAACCACCAGGTCTTCCCATCCGGAACGGACCTTCATCGCCGCCAGGTTGACGGCCTCAAGGCCGGACGCACAGAAGCGGTTCAGGGTGACACCGGCTACAACTTCGTCCCAGTCCGCCGCCAGGGCGGCGGTTTTGGCAATATCCGCACCTTGGTCGCCAACCGCAGTCACGCAGCCCATAACGATGTCGTCCACCTGGGCGGTGTCCAGGCTGTTTCTCTCCTGTAGCGCCTTGAGAACGGTGGTCAGCAGCGTAATGGGTTTAACGCTGTGCAGGGCGCCGTCTTTCTTGCCGCGCCCCCGGGGCGTACGAACCGCATCGAAGATATAGGCTTCGGTGGTCATTTCCTGTCCTCTGTTGGTCGTTGACTCAGTAATAGCATTGCAAAGGGTAACCATAGCGGGTCGTGCCGGGTGCGCGTAATGACGAGCACTGCCAATCGAATTGGCGAAACTGCTCACTCCGGTCATGACAATTTCAGGGTACGGTTCTATGGTGTAGACAGATACCCATCACAAGCAGGAGCAAGGCGATGTCCCTGAGAGATGCCATCGATAACTTTTACGAGCCGCTGGTTGTGGAGGCCATTGATGAAACGAGAGGGGATGGTGACAGCCAGAACTACCTGACCGACGTGATGTGTGTGGCGCTGAATCGGCTGCCAGCCAAATATTACCGACACAGTATCGATATGATGTTCTACCTCGCCGACGGCGAACTCGAAACCATGAAAAAACAGGCCCTGACCGCCGTTCGGGAGGCCAGGGAGTTTGTGAAGAGCCATCAGCGCGAATAGAGAGCCGTCAGCGGGAATAGAGAACCATCAGCGCGACGATTAGCTCTCCCGCAGTACAGCCTCCAGCGCCTTACCAAGCCGCTCAGCCAGGGGCTCACTGACAACATCCACAGGTTGAACCAGGCACCAATTGGCAACCAGCATTTCCAACTGCCTTGATTTGTCGCTGCTCGAGGAAGCGTTGCCCATACCCTCGGCAAGCCGCTGTACCTGAATTTCCATACGCCGGCCCTGGTCTTCCGCTGGTGACGCCACTTCCGCCAGTATCTCCGCCCGAATAACCAGTTCTACCGGGTCTGGCTGGCCTACATCGGCAGCCAGCCCGGCCCAGTGCTGTGGCAGTGCGTCGCTGTCCAGGGCGCTCGAACTCCGGGAATTGATCCAACTTTTCCAGGTATCTATCTGTTCCTGTAGCTGGCGGGTCGAAACCAGCCCCGAAAGGCGACTGCGTTCCTGACCAACCCGATCCCTGCTGTCCGCAGACAAAGGCTCGTTCCTGAGAGAGTCAAGTTCAGACAGTGTCGCTTTGAGCCCGTCAAGAGTGCTATCGGAACCCGCGGATTGGCTGGCATCAAGTATCGGTCCCGCTTTTTCATCCGCCTTGCGGGAAAGCTGTTCCTGTCTCTTATACACATCTCCGAGCCCACGAGACGGACTCCTATCTCG
>CAJXOQ010000251.1 GCA_913057975.1 uncultured Marinobacter sp. | reverse complement strand
CTATTCGTCGGCAGCGTCAGATGTGTATAAGAGACAGGTGTTGGCCCACATTGCTATCAAGAGTTTTGACCTGGTGATGGCGATGACGGCGGGCGGGCCGGGCTACTCCACCGACCTGCCGGCGGTGTTCATGTACGCCCATACCTTTACCCGTGGCCAGATGGGGCTGGGCTCTGCCAGCGCCATGCTGATGCTGGGTGCGATTCTGGCATTGTTGGTGCCTTACCTGTATTCCGAACTGAGGGAGAAACGCCATGACTGATATGGTTCGTACCGGCTTTCGCCCCAGCCGCATTGCTATCTATGGCGTGCTGCTTCTGGCCTGCCTGGTGTACCTGATTCCGCTGATCGTGATGTTGATCACCAGTTTCAAGACGCCCATGGATATCCGCTCTGGCAACCTGCTGGCACTGCCCACCGACTGGACAACCATCGGTTGGACCAAGGCCTGGTCCGAGGCCTGCACCGGTGTGCAGTGTGAAGGCGTGAAAGGGTATTTCTGGAACTCGTTCAAGATGACGGTGCCAGCGGTGATGATTTCCACCCTGCTGGGTGCCTTTAACGGCTATGTGCTGTCGAAATGGAAGTTCAAGGGCTCGGATCTGTTGTTCGGCATGTTGCTGTTCGGCTGTTTTGTGCCCTTCCAGGTGGTACTTCTGCCCATGGCGGCCACCCTGGGCAAGTTGGGTATGGCCAACACCACCGCCGGACTGGTGCTGGTTCACGTGATCTACGGGGTGGCCTTCACCACGCTGTTTTTCCGCAACTATTACGTGGCCATTCCCGACGCTTTGGTGAAGGCGGCCCGACTCGACGGCGCCGGCTTTTTCACCATCTTCTTCCGCATTCTTCTGCCCATGTCCACACCCATCTTCATGGTGTCACTGATCTGGCAGTTTACCCAGATCTGGAACGACTTCCTGTTTGGCGTGGTATTCGCCAGTGGCGACAGCCAGCCGATAACGGTCGCCCTGAATAACCTGGTGAACACCAGTACCGGGGTGAAGGAATACAACGTGGATATGGCCGCCGCCATGATTGCCGCCCTGCCAACGCTGGTGGTGTACATCGTGGCCGGCAAGTACTTTATACGCGGCCTGACGGCCGGCTCGGTTAAAGGGTAAAACAACATGTCACAACTTGAACTGCGGGACATCCGCAAGACATACCCGGGGGCTCTCGATGAGACGCTCAAAGGCATCAATATTGACATCGCCTCCGGTGAATTCCTGACCTTGGTCGGACCTTCCGGCTGCGGCAAGTCAACCCTGATGAACAGCATTGCCGGCCTGGAATCCATTACCGGTGGGTCGATTGTGGTGGAAGGCAGGGATATATCCACCATGGAGCCGAAGGACCGGGACATCGCCATGGTGTTCCAGTCCTACGCGCTGTATCCCACCATGTCGGTACGCGAGAACATTGCGTTCGGCCTGAAAATCCGCGGTATGCCGAAAGACGAGATCCAGCAAGAAGTGGAGCGGGTGGCTGATCTGCTGCAGATTTCCGCATTGCTGGACAAAAAGCCGGCCCGGCTCTCAGGCGGTCAGCAACAGCGGGTCGCCATGGGGCGCGCCCTGGCTCGCAGGCCGAAGATTTATTTGTTCGATGAGCCGTTGTCCAACCTGGACGCCAAGCTGCGGGTGGAAATGCGAACCGAAATCAAGAAGCTGCACCAGCGCCTGAAAACCACCATTGTGTACGTGACCCACGACCAGATCGAAGCCATGACGCTGGCGGACCGGATCGCGGTGCTCAAAGACGGCGAACTGCAGCAACTGGGCACGCCGAAGGAAGTGTACGACACGCCGGAGAACCTGTTTGTCGCGGGCTTTATGGGTTCGCCGTCCATGAGTTTTATCAATGTGACGGTAGAGCAGGCTGGATCAGGCCTGGTGGTCAACGTTGAGGGCAGCGATGGCCGGAAACTTGCCCTGCCAGTGCCGGATTACCTGCAGGGGTGGGCCGGCAAACAGGTGGTGCTCGGCATCCGCCCGGAGCACATAAGCCAGCCAGATGAACAGAAAAGGGATAGCCAGATGGTGGCCGAGAGCCGGTTTACGGTGGAGGTGACCGAACCCACCGGGCCGGACATCCTCGCCGTGATTCGCCTCAACAATGTTGATGTGCAGTGCCGGCTGGATGCGGAACACCCGGTGAACTGGGGGGAAGAGGCGGAACTGATGTTCGACATGAGAAAGGTCGTGTTCTTCGACCCGGACAGCGAGAAGCGCATCCGCCCATAGTCGCGCCAGCCCCTCTCCGTTTTCAGAGCTGCTCCAGATGTGCCAGCAAGTTGTCGGCACGCTGGAGCAGCGCCTCCCGCCTTTCTGGTTTCTGCTTGTCCCAGTTGCGGTACATCATGCCCATGCGCGGATTGCTGGCAAAGTCTTCCCGATGGCGATTGATGAAATGCCAATAGAGCGCATTGAACGGGCAGGCGTCGTCTTCCGTGGCCTTGTTGACCTTGTAGTGGCAGTTGCTGCAATGGTCGGACATGCGCTGGATGTATTTGCCGCTGGCGGCATAGGGTTTCGATCCCAGGTAACCGCCGTCTGCGTGCATGACCATGCCGAGCACGTTGGGTAGCTCCACCCAGTCGTAGGCGTCCGCGTACACCGCCAGGTACCAGTCACAGATCTCCTCCGGCTTGACGCCGGCCAGCAGCGCAAAATTACCGGTCACCATCAGCCGCTGGATATGATGTGCATAGGCATTGCGACGGGTGGCATCAATAGCCTTGTGCATGCAGCGCATGTTGGTGTCCCCGGTCCAGTAGAACCAGGGTAGGGAACGGGTATTACCGAGCCGGTTTTCCTGTGCGTAACCCGGCATATGCAACCAGTAGATACCCCGCACAAACTCACGCCAGCCCAGGATCTGGCGGATAAAGCCCTCCACTGCGTTAATTGGCGCACGCCCCGAATACCAGGCCTGTGCGGAGGCCTCGCAGACGGCCAGTGGATCCAGCAAGCCGCAATTGATGTAGGGCGACAGGATGGAGTGAAACAGCCAGTCTTCATTGTCTGACATGGCATCCTGAAAGTCGCCGAAACAGGGCAGGGCAAAATCGATGAAGTACTCCAATGCCTGCTCTGCGTCCTCGTGGGTGACGGCAAAGTGAAAATCCTCCGTGGTGCCGAAGTGTTCGCTAAAGTGTTGCTCTACCGCCTCAATCACCTCCCGGGTCACCTTGTCGGGCTCAACGCGAAAGGGAGCCGGAGCCGCCGGTTTTCCCGTCCACTTGCGGCGGTTGTCGGCGTCGAAATTCCATTCGCCGCCCTCAGGCTTGCCATCTGGTGTCATCAACAAACCGGTTTTTCGTCGCATTTCCCGGTAGAAGAATTCCATTCGCAGCTGTTTGCGCCCCTCTGCCCAGTCCGAAAACGCCTGCTTGCTGGCGATAAAACGCGTATCCGGCCGGATCTCCACCGGCACACCCAGGCGCTCATGCCACTGGCTAACCTGCTCGTGCAATCGCCACTCGCCGCACTCTGTCGTGATCACCCTGTCAGCGCCGGTTTCTTTGAGCTGATTGGCGATGACAGACTCGAGATTTCGGGTTTCGTTATCGGGGTGGTAAGTCTGGTAGTGAACCTGCCAGCCGTCATCCTCCAGCCGCTGTGCGAAATGGCGCATGGCGCTGAACAGCAGAACCAGTTTCTTCTTGTGGTGATTGGTGTAGCTGGCCTCGTCGTGGACCTCTGCCATAACGATTCTGTCTCGTTCCCTGTCAGCGTTGTCGAGTGCGCTGATGGCGGTGGTCAGCTGGTCGCCGAGTATCAGAATCAGATTGGACATAGCGGGAAACGACCTCCGTACCTGGGGCAGCAATCACCCATGATCGCCACGATGTGGTACGAAGGATACGCCAGCGGCGCAAGGCTGGTTCAGCTGGAAGGCTAGCCGCCGGTCATATTCATAAACCGAAGAATCTGAACGTCACCCTCGCTGGAAAAGTGATGGCGCTCCGGTTTCAGGTCCATGGCATTGATGATGGTTTCACGGAGCTTGTCATCGGTTTCCGGGTGGCCGCGCAGCACCTGTCTCTTATACACATCTGACGCTGCCGACGAATAGAGAGGTGTAGA
>CAJXOQ010000250.1 GCA_913057975.1 uncultured Marinobacter sp. | reverse complement strand
ACGAGATAGGAGTCCGTCTCGTGGGCTCGGAGATGTGTATAAGAGACAGGTTTCCGTTGGGTCCAGCTGGCGCACGGAAGACCCAAACCAGTCTCTGTACAACGCGGACGACGCGGATCGTGTCGGCGAGTCCGGCGGCACCGGGGGCAAGGTGGACAGCGGTAACCTGAACTATGAAAAGGGGGACCGCTTTTCGACCGTGGGGCAGTTCTTTACCGAACTGTCGATGGAGAAAGGCTATATGGGCGGCGTCGTCAGCCTGAAAGGCTGGTACGACCAGGCGTTGGAAGACGAAGGCGTGCGTCAGGGCAACATTGCCAGTGGCTACGCCCAGGGCAAACCGCTGTCGGACAAGGGCTTTGAAAACCTGCAGAAGTATTCCGGCGTTCAGCTATTGGATGCCTTTGTCTACAACACCTGGGACATCAACTATCACCCGGTACAGGTGCGCCTGGGCCGCCAGGTCGTGAACTGGGGTGAAAGCCTGTTCATTCAGGGCGTCAACCAGGGCATTAACCCGATTGACGTGCCGGGGTTCCGTCGCCCGGGTACCGAACTGCGTGAAGTGTTGCTGCCTACCAACATGCTGTACACCAACGTTGGTCTGGGTGGCGGTGTGTCTCTGGAAGCCTACTACCAATTTGAGTGGGACAACTCTCCGGTGGAAGGCTGCGGCCACTACTGGGCAGTGACCGAAACCATCATTTCTTCCGATCCTGGTGGCTGCATTATGGGCGCCACAGTAGGCCCTGGCGATGTAGCGGAAAATTTGGAGAACCGGACCTACTACCCGCTGGTAGAAGGGAATGACGCCAAGGATTCCGGACAGTGGGGCCTGGCCCTGCGTTTGCCGGTGGATTCCATTGGTGCAGAGCTGGGGCTCTACGCGATGAATTATCACTCAAAGTTTCCCTATCTGTCGTTGGATACCGGCGCTGGCCCAGGCAGTGCCCCGGGCAGCGTGTTGCCGTTCCAGGCCAATGCCGACGCGGCCGGTGTGGAGTCAGCCGCAGCATTCTGGGAATACCCGGAGAACATCAAGCTTTACGGGGTGAGCTTTGCCTCGAACATCGCCAGTTGGTCGGTCGGCGCGGAAGTGTCGCACTCTCCGAACTTCCCGGTTCAATTGAATGGCGGTGACATTGTCGTTGGTGCGCTGACTGGCCAGGGGCCGCTGGGAACCACGCTTGCTACATCGTCGGCCAACACGAAAATCAATGGCTACGACCGCTACGAAAAAACCCAATTCCAGATCAACGGTATCAACCTCTGGTCAAACACCATGGGTGCCCAAACTGCCGTTCTCATTGCGGAAATGGGCATGCAATACGGCGAACTGCCGGAGTCAGACACGGAGCGTCGCTATGGCCGCGGATTCGTTTACGGCTTCGCTGAACATGAAGATGGGTTCGGCGGTTCTGACCCCTGCGCAATCGGTGTCAATGCATCACCCGCGGGCTGTAAGAACGATGGCTTTGTGACTGATTTTTCCTGGGGGTACCGGGTGCGTGGTTCGCTGCAATACCAGAACCCGTTCGGACTGGGCATGGTGGTCGAGCCCTCGCTGTTCGTGGCTCATGACGTCAAAGGCTATTCACTGGACGGCCAGTTCCAGGAAGGCCGGATATCAACAACCCTGGCTGGGAAGTTCACCTACCTCAAGCGACATGTCGTGGATCTGAGCTATGTCGGATTCGTCAACTCGGCTGATTACAACCCGCTCGCCGATCGCGATTACGCGTCTGTGAGCTACAGCTACACCTTCTAAAACAAGAACACGGAGCAAACACGATGAAACACGCAAACATCCTGGCTTCCGGAGCATTGCTCGCAGCAATCTTCGGGGCTACCAGCGCACCGGTTTCCGCAGCCCTGTCTGAAGAGCAGGTGGCCAAACTGGGTACTGAACTGACGCCGATGGGCGCCAATCCCAACGCTAACGAAGACGGCACCATTCCCGCCTGGACCGGCGGGCTGACCTCCGCGCCGGAGGGCTGGGACCCGGAAAATGGTTATGTGTCGCCCTTCCCGGATGATCAGGTCAAATTCACCATCACCGCGGACAATCTGGACCAGTACCGTGATCATCTGTCAGAAGGTCAGGTTGCGCTGCTCAAGAAGTACGACAACTTCAAGATGCCGGTGTATCAGACCCGACGCACGGCTGCGTTGCCGCAGAAGATGTACGATAAGATCAAGGAACAGGCGACCAAGGTTGAACAGAACGGTTACGGAATTCTTGATCTGAATGGTTCGCCAGTACCTTTCCCGATCCCGGAAAATGGCGTCCAGGCGATCTGGAACCATAACGTGCGTTACCTGGGCGAAGGCCTTGAGCGCCATTACAACTGGTTCCCGGTGCGCGGCAACGGCGACTACTACAAGGTGGGCTTCCGTGAGCGCCGGGTATTCGACCAGTACATGGACCGTCAGTCTGAAAACCGACTGCTGAACTACATGGGCGAGTTCACTAACCCGCCGACTCTGGAAGGCACCATCCAACTGGTTCATGACCCGGTGGACCAGGTCAAGGAAACCCGTTCGGCCTGGATCTATAACGTTGGCCAGCGCCGTGTCCGTCGCGCACCAGATCTTTCCTATGACAACGCCAACGACGGCACCGAAGGCCTGCGCACCACCGACCAGTTCGACGGCTTCAACGGCGCTCCGGATCGTTACAACTGGAAGCTGATCGGCAAGAAAGAAATATACGTGCCGTACAACGGCTATCAGCTAAGCGACAAATCACTGAGCTACGATCAGATCCTTCAGGAAAACACCATGAACGCTGACCTGATGCGCTATGAGCTGCACCGAGTCTGGGTGGTGGAAGCCACGCTGCGGGACGACAGCAGTCATATCTACGGCAAGCGCACCTTTTACCTGGACGAAGACTCCTGGACCGTCCTTCTGGAAGACGCCTACGACACCCGTGGGGATCTCTGGCGGGTGGGTGTTCACGGATTGATCCAGTTCTACGACGCGCAGATTCCCTGGTACCGGTTTAATATCTATCACGACCTGAACAACGGCAGCTATATGGCCGCAGGTTTGGCCAATGAAATTGATGAGCCGTGGACCTTCGGAATCGAAGGCCGCTACATCGAATTTCAGCCAGACGCGCTGCGTCGTCGCGGTCGCTGATCCCAGCCAGTTGGCCGGCGCCGGGTGCTACCCCGGTGACCGGCCGCTCCCAGATTCAGGAATCCTATTATGAAACCTTTCGCCAAACGTGGCTTATACGCGGCAGTGTTGTGCGCGGCGCCGGTGGTCTGTGCGTCAGCACAACTTGATTACGACATTGCTCCGGAAACGCTGACAACCTTTGACGTGGCAACCGATACGAAAACGCTATACGCCGTCGGTGAGCGAGGTGTGGTTCTGACGCGCACAAAAGCGGAAGGATCAGCCTGGAAAACCCATCGATTGCCAACAACCAAAAGCCTGACCTCTATGGCAGTGTCTGATCGCAGCAAGGTCATTGTCGGTTATGGCGGCACGATTCTGAGATCTGACACGGATTCCGATAACTGGACGATGATCGGCGCTGAAGAACTGACCTATGGCGATCCGCTGATGGATGTGGTGCACCTGGGTGACGACCGATTTATCAGTGTTGGCGCCTTTGGCCTGGCCCTACTGTCAGAGGACGGCGGGCGCACCTGGAATAAGCTGACTCTGTCAGAGGAATACTTTGATCGCCACCTATACAGCATCATGCAGGCCGGTAACGCCTGGATACTGATTGGAGAAAGTGGCTCGCTGTTCAAAACAGAAGATCTGGGGCAGAGCTGGGCCCAGATGGAATCTCCTTACACAGGTTCGTTCTTCGGGGGCCTTCAGACCCCGGGTGGCGCGTGGGTACTGTATGGCATGCGCGGCCAGGTGTGGCGCTCGGAGAATCAGGGTGACTCCTGGACCAAATCCCGGACTGGCATCGAACTGGCCATCAATGCTCACGGCGTTGCGAAGAACGGAGATGTCTATCTTCTGGGTAACAGCGGCGAATTCCTGGCCAGCGGCGACGACGGCAAAACCTTTCGCCGACAAACACCTGTCTCTTATACACATCTCCGAGCCCACGAGACGGACTCCTATCTCG
>CAJXOQ010000249.1 GCA_913057975.1 uncultured Marinobacter sp. | reverse complement strand
TCCGTCTCGTGGGCTCGGAGATGTGTATAAGAGACAGCCCCGTCCCAGCCCGCTGCTGCCGACCTACAGGGAAAACCGGGGGCACCGGCTTACATTCCCCGACGTTTATGGCCCGAAATCATGGCCCTCGAAGGGGACAGGGGAGCAGCGGCCGTGCTAGCAAGACATGGCGCGACCCGGTTGGCCATGGCCGGCGCCGAGTCGGACGTGGATGTGCCCGAGGATTGGCGTCGCATCAACGGCGAGTTAGCCGAACAGTCCTGATAGCCAGGCGATGCCCACCGCAAAAATGCCAAGGCTGGCGGCCAGGCCGACGGTGTAGATGCGAGAGGTGGCGGAGCGCTGTTGGGCCACGAACAGGTCAATGGTGCGCTGGGCGATATCTTCAGCGGTTTCCCGGGAGATTTCATGGGCCTGTTGGATAGCCTCAGACTGCAAGGTCTGCCAGAACTCGGTATCGATGGTTTGTACGCTGGTAATGTGATCCTTGAGCTCCGCCATGTGGTCACTGGTGAAGCCGGTATTGCGAGAAAGGTCTTTACGCAGATCCGCCAGTTCCCGGCCCAGGTTCAGGTTGACTTCCGCGGCAACATCGTCGCGCAGGTTGCGAGTGCGCTCGTCGATCATCTCTGTCACCGCGTTCAGGCGTTCCTCAATCGCGGCTTCCTGTTTTTTGCCGGACTCGTCCAACACGCGCTTTAGATGGTCGAATTGCTCGTCGAACAGAGAGCTGAGCAGTTCGTGCAGGCGGTTGTTAATGTGGGTTTTTACCGCTGAGCGGGCAATCTGTTCGATCAGGTCGCTAGTCAGGGGCACAACCTGAGGGCCGCCGTTGTTACTTGCTTTTAGCCCATCGGCGGGTTCTGGTGATATTTCCAGGGAAGCATCGGAGGGAAGATCCAGGATGTCGTCGTCCAATTCGTTTGAGTCAGCATCCAGTTCAGGCGGTTCGGGCAGGTTGCCTTCGGTCACATCACTGTTGAGCTGCTCGAGAACGAGGCTAAGCCCTTCGGTGTGTGGTGGTTTGGTCAGAACGTTGTAAACCCCGAAGTTGCGAGCTTCCTCCATGAACGACGATGATTTCTTGGAGGTGCACATGATGATGGGGATGGCTGCGGTGTCCGGGTTGCCCTTAATGGCCTTGGCGGCCTCCACACCGTTCATGCCCGGCATAAGGTGATCCATAAAAATCACGTCCGGACGCTGATGGGAGCTCAAAAAGTCCAATGCCTCCTCTGCCGAACCCGCCATGTTCACTTCCATGTCCCGGCCTTCCAGCAGTTTGCTCAGGGCAAATCGAGCCACTTTCGAGTCGTCTACCAGGAGTGCATTCTTGATCGCCATGTCACAACCTCAACCTTTACAGCGTGTGTGTTCATTATCGGGCGGGCGTTTACCAGCCTTCAAGTGTCGGGCATTGGGTGGCCCGGTAGCTTTTCTCCCGATAACAAACACCGGGCTCCTTGGTGCGGGCGGTAAAGACCTCCCCGGCCGCCGTTGTCAGGCGTACCTGTCCGTAAGGTTCGCCGTAACGGAAAGTCGCTTCAATCGAACTGCCATTCGGGTTCAGCAGTAGCCCCTTGCCGTGGAACGAGCCTTCAATATACTGACCTTCGTATTTTTTCCCATCGGCGAAGACTTCATTACCGTTTCCGTGGAACTCGCCGTTGGAGAATTCCCCTTCGTAGTGGCGCCCGTCGGGGTAGGTAAGAGTGCCTTGACCATGGAACTCGTTATCCTTGAAGCCGCCGACATAGAGCATGCCGTCCGATGTGGTCAGCGAGCCATGACCGTTAAGCTTGCCCCCTGACCATTGTCCGGTGAGAATGTCGCCATTGGCCATGGTGAGCGTGCCCTTGCCATCAAATGCGCCGTCCACGAAATGCCCCTCATACCTGAGGCCTTCGGCGTTTTCATAGGTGCCATCGCCGGTTTTAACACCGCCAACCCAGGTGCCGTTCCGGAACTTCACCCTCGTATAGGCCTCCAGCTTGCCCATCAGGGTTTTTTCATTGCCGGCGGCGATTGCCACGGACTGTTGCCAGGGCTTGTAGCCTTCCTTGCGGATGGTGACGTCGTATTTGCCCGGGTTCAGCTCCAGGTCCAGCCGTGTGGCGCCATGGTCTTTACCATTGATGGTGACGTTATCGCCGACGACATTCGAGCGCAGTATCAGCCGCCCGGTGGTAGGAGGCTCCGGTGAATCGCTTAGAGTCTTGGTTTCCGGTATGGCAGACACGGGTTCCGCCATCGCCAGCATCGTGGGGTCTTCCGGCAGGTCGGGAACGGAAAAAGGTTCTGCTTTAATGCGGCTGGAAGCGGAAGTGGCCCCGGAGTCTTCGCCTGATGGTTCTCCGGATGCCGCCAGGGCATCGCTCTCCAAAGGCAGTTCGAGGTCGTCTTCCGCTACGTCTTCCCTGGTATCCCGTTGGTACAGTTCGTCCGAACGCTGCGCTTCCACTGGGGTGTCCGTGGCCGCACGGGCAATGGCCTCTTCGGTGTCCGGGGCGGTGGCTACCGGTTTCATATCCCTGGACAAGTCATCGCGGACAGACGCAAAGCCTGCGGTCACCAGAAGCATCAGTGCCAGAGCGTTGACAAACAGGAGGGGCCTGAAATCGACCATGGACAACCTCTCAATTCTGCATTCGTGTGACTGCCAGTGTCCCGCCCGTTTCATTGTCGTTGTTCAACGGGGTTCAGGACTGACACCGCCTTATCTTACCCAGTCGGGGCAATGTCATGTAACACAAAGTCACGGAAGTTCACGAGAATGCAGGACAAATCACACTTTGTCCGGAAGCTGGTCATGGTTGAGCTGTTCCCAGGAGCGCATGTAGACGTCTGCCTCGTATTCGTAAGGGGATTTGAACGGCGTCAACACGAAATCGAACACTAGAAAAAAGAATCCGATTGATGCCCAGGCGATGACCAGCGTGCTCAGGGTATTGGCTTGAATTTCCGGGTTGGCGTCAACGAACCCTTCAAGTAAGGGGATCAGGTCGGATGCCATGACCACCGGATTGAAGCTGGAAAGCACAAACGGCACCCAGAACGCGATAAAAACCGGAAAGAAACCGAAGGACCAGAGCACCCGGCGAATCAGATACATGCCGATGGCGCGCCAGTAACGCTGCCTTATTTCCGGAACGCGGTGTATGCGTTCCAGGTAGCGTCGACGTTCGGCCCAATAGGCGGCCACTTCTGGAGCGTGGATGGCGCGGCGATTGCTGGCGGGCTGAGGGGCGGATCTGGCCGCCTTGGGCGCGGTGTCGGGTGTCTGGATGCCATGGGGGTCATTGGTCATGGAGTCGGGTGCTGCCTTGTGGCTTCGGGTTAGTGCATGATAATAGAAAGTACGTGTTACCCTACAATCCCCATTTAGTTAAAGACAGGACAGTTTGAATGGCTGCAGTGATCGAAAACACCGTCCATCCGGCCTTTGAAAAGCTTCGCAGTCACCGGATCAGCACGCTGAACGTGACGGTCGAGGAATACCGTCACCGCAAAACGGGTGCCCGACACTTGCACTTGGCGGCGGATAACGACGAAAACGTGTTCTTTGTGGCCCTGCGAACCTTCCCCATGGACTCCACCGGTGTTGCTCATATCCTGGAGCATACGGCGCTGTGTGGCAGCGAGCGTTTTCCGGTGCGCGATCCGTTTTTCATGATGATTCGCCGGTCCCTGAATACCTTTATGAATGCCTTTACCAGCAGTGACTGGACGGCATACCCCTTCGCCAGTATGAACCGCAAGGATTTCGACAATCTGTTGACGGTTTATCTGGACTCGGTGTTCTTCTCATCCCTGGATCCGCTGGATTTCGCGCAGGAAGGTCACCGCCTCGAATTCGATACGCCAGACGATCCGTCCACCGACCTGGTCTACCGTGGTGTGGTCTACAACGAAATGAAGGGCGCCATGAGCGCGCCCACTTCACAGTTGTGGCAGAACCTTTCCAGCCACCTGTTCCCGACCACCACCTATCACTACAACAGCGGCGGTGAGCCGGACCATATTGTGGACCTGAGCTACGACGATTTGCTGCGCTTCTACCGCCATCACTACCCTGTCTCTTATACACATCTCCGAGCCCACGAGACGGACTCCTATCTC
>CAJXOQ010000248.1 GCA_913057975.1 uncultured Marinobacter sp. | reverse complement strand
TCTACACCTCTCTATTCGTCGGCAGCGTCAGATGTGTATAAGAGACAGCTATAAAGGCGAGCTCCGGGCTGCCTGCCCACAGGAAGACCTGAACCGGGAGTACCGTCGCTGAATCGAAAAAGCCGTCCGGAACATCCACGATGAACGCCACCATCCCGATCAGCAACAGGGGTGCGGTCTCGCCCAGCGCCTGCGCCATGCCGATAATGGAACCGGTCAACATTCCCGGCATGGCCAGCGGCAATACATGGTGCAACACCACCTGCATTTTGGAGGCACCAATACCTTCGGCAGCCTCCCGGATTGACGGCGGTACGCTCTTAATGGCCGCCCGGCTGGAAATGATGATGGTTGGCAGGGTCATCAGCGTCAGTACGAGACCGCCCACCACCGGAACCGATCTGGGCATGCCGAACAGGTTGATGAACACCGCCAGGCCCAGCAAGCCGAAGATAATCGACGGCACCGCAGCCAGGTTATTGATGTTCACTTCAATGAAATCCGTGAGCCTGTTCTGGGGTGCAAACTCTTCCAGGTAAATGGCAGCCGCAACTCCGATGGGGAACGAGAGAACCAGTGTCACCAGCATGGTCAGCAAGGACCCGACGATCGCCCCAAGAATACCGGCGCGGGACGGATCACGGGAATCGCCGCTGCTAAAGAACACATCGTTGAAGGACGTCTGCACAACCTCATTTTCCACCAGCTGATCCACCCAGCGCTGTTGCCGGTCACTGAGCTTGATGGAATAGGCGTCGTCACCTGCATGCTTCACGTAGACATCCACGTCGGTGTGAGCCAGAACGGTCAGTGTTTGGGTGGTTCCAAGCCACTCGGGGTTCTGCTCGAGCATGTCACGCAGCTCATTGGACGCGTAGGGGTTAAGCAGATCACGGACGGCATCCCTGTTCTCTTCCGTTGCACCCGGCACCTGTTTGATCAGCGCCTGCACCAATGGCTCCACAAAATCAGCCATCTTTATCTGCTTTTTGTCCGTGGCGTCGTCCAGGTACATCATTTCACCATCGAGCTCGACTTCCATGGTGATCGTGGTTTTGGTGAAGCCGGTGTAGCCTTTACCAATAATGTCGACGAACAGCACCACCAGGGCGGAAAGCGCAATCGCAATCGCCAGTATGCCGTAGGCCCGGAACCGGCGCTCCTTGCGGTAACGCCGTTTGAGTGACTGGCGGACGATCTCCGCCTGTGAACGTTGATCAGTCATACTGTTCCCGATATTTGCGAACGATTTTCAGGGCCACCACATTCAGCAACAGGGTAGCGAGGAAGAGCATCGCGCCGAGAGCGAAGGCCGCCAGGGTCTTGGCGCTGTCGAATTCCTGGTCGCCGGTCAGCAGGGTGACAATCTGTACGGTAACCGTTGTGACGGTTTCCAGCGGATTGGCCGTCAGATTCGCTGCGAGGCCCGCGGCCATGACCACGATCATAGTTTCACCAATGGCTCGGGAGACTGCCAACAGCACCCCGCCCATAATGCCGGGCAGTGCCGCCGGGAAAATCACCTTCTTCATGGTTTCCGACTGGGTAGCGCCCAGAGCCAGGGAGCCGTCACGCAGGGTTTGCGGTACCGCGTTGATAACGTCGTCCGACAGTGAAGACACAAACGGAATGATCATGATGCCCATGACCCCGCCAGCGGCGAGCGCACTCTGGGACGACGCATCGATACCCAGAGAGGCCGCGAAGTTACTGATGAACGGCGCGACGGTAAGTGCTGCAAAGAAGCCATAGACTACCGTCGGGATACCCGCCAGCATCTCAAGCAACGGCTTGACCACACCGCGCACTTTCTTGTTGGCGTATTCCGAGAGGTAAATTGCCGACAGCAATCCCACCGGCACAGCAACCAGCATGGCAATCGCCGAAATCAGCAGCGTACCGGTGAACAGCGGGATCATGCCAAAGGCGCCCTGGGCTGCCACCTGATCTGCTCGCAATGCGGTTTGCGGGCTCCACTGGGAGCCGAAGATAAATTCGGTGAACGGAATCTTCTGGAAAAACCGGAAGGTTTCAAACGCGACGGAGAAAATGATTCCGATGGTGGTCAGAATCGCCAGTGCGGCACAGGCGAAAAACAGCCACTTCAGGATCGACTCCACTTGTGTCCGGGCGTTCAGTGCAGGGCGAACCCGGAGCCAGCCCAAAAATCCCGCAAGCACAGAGACGGACACCACCAGGGTGGTCATGAACATCCGGCTCTGTTCCCTCAGCGCCTTCAGTCGCTCCGCAGCTTCAACAATCGGTGCTTCCGCAAACCCCGGAGGCAGGCTACCACTGGCCACGTTGCTGATTTTGCTCAACAGAAGGCTCGCCTCGCCCTCGGAGGCCGGCAACATTTCCTGTGGCAGGGAGCCAATAATCAGGGTCTGGATAACCTTTCCCTGGAACGCTGCCCAGAGCCCAAGCACCAGCAGCGCGGGAATGCCGCACCACAAAGCCGCTCGCGCCCCGTAATAAAAGGGCAGGGACTTGAGATGACGAATGCCCCCCATCGGCATCGCGAGTGACCGCGATCGGGCATAGCCCAAGCCGTAGGCAACCATCGACAGCACGATGGTCAGTAAAAGCAGATTGGCCGGTTGCATGAAAATTCCCGTAACAAGCTAAAAAGGACCACAAGTGTAATCATTTGGAAAGCGGTACGCACATGCCACTCTCCAGACGTGCAAAAGGGCGCGAGCCTTTCAAAGACCCGCACCCTTGTCAGTCAACACGGTGTCGACTGGCTTACATCAGTTCTTCCTTGGCCAGGTTAGGCATGTTGGATGCCTTGTCCTGCAGCTTCATCAGCGCGTCGCGCGGAGGAACGATCAGGCCAACGTCCTTCAGGTAGCCATTCTTGCCCATGGCGTTCGGGCTCGCAAAGAACTCGGCGTATTCCGCGATACCCGGAACCACACCAACGTGGGCTTTCTTGACGTAGAAGAACAGTGAACGGGCAACCGGGTATTCGTCTGCCGCAATGGCTTCAGCCGTCGGTACCTTGCCGTTCAGCGTCGCAGCCTGCAGACGGTCAGCGTTCTCTTCCAGGAAGCTGTAACCGAACACACCGTAAAGGCCTTTGTCGTCGATCAACTTCTGAACGATCAGGTTATCGTTCTCGCCGGCTTCGATGAACGCGCCATCTTCACGAACGCTCTGACACACGCCTTCCATGTCGTCTTCGCTCATGTCGGCAACCGCTGGCAGATCTTCACAGCCGCCCTGCAGGGCCAGCTCGTTGAAGGAATCACGGGTACCGGAGGTCGGAGGCGGTCCCATCACACGAATGGCAACGTTTGGCAGGCTGGAGTCAATGTCGCTCCACTTTTCGTAGGGGTTATCAACCAGCTTGGTCTCATCGTCCGGTGAAGGAACCTGCTTGCCCAGGGCCAGGAAAAGCTGCTCAAGGGTGATGTCCAGGTTATCGGCTTTCTGCGAGCTGGCAATCACGATGCCGTCAGAACCGATGCGGAATTCGGTGATGTCTTTTACACCGTTTTTCTGGCAAAGATCGTACTCAGACGTCTTCATGCGACGTGACGCATTGGTGATGTCCGGATGCTGGGTGCCGATACCGGCGCAGAACAACTTCAGGCCGCCACCAGAACCGGTTGACTCAAGCTTCGGAGTCGGGAAGTCAGTTGAAGAACCAAAGCGCTCAGCCACAACCGTCGCGAACGGATAAACAGTAGAGGAACCGACGATGCTGATGGTGTCGCGCGCCATGGCAGGAGTCGACACGGCGGCGATGCTACCGGCCAGTGCCACAGTTGAAAGGGCTGTTCTAAGTTTGATCACGTTGAGTCTCCATTTGTCACGTTGACTTTATTTACGGGTTTGCTTCACCGATGTGTGAACAATAAAGGCACTCTGTGACAACTTTGTTACAGCCACTGAAATATAGAACAGGACGTTCAATTTTTCTTGCAGACGCGGCGCAGGCCGCTAACATGCGGGGTACTAAAACAATTCCGAACTGATAAGGTTGAATCCATGACGGCGCTTGATGACGACAAACCCACGCCCCGGGGCGAACTGGTAATCCAGGTAATCCCCCTTCCCTCAGACACCAACCCCAACGGCGATGTGCTGTCTCTTATACACATCTGACGCTGCCGACGAATAGAGAGG
>CAJXOQ010000247.1 GCA_913057975.1 uncultured Marinobacter sp. | reverse complement strand
CCTCTCTATTCGTCGGCAGCGTCAGATGTGTATAAGAGACAGTATGAAGACGGATCAATGACCACACCCCAAGGGTAGCGGCCGACCTTGATGGATTTGATCACCTTCAGGTCTTCGACGTCGATCACCGAAACGTCTCCTGAAACGCCGTTGGTGGTATAGAGATGTTTCTCATCCTTATCGAGATCCAGTTGCCATACCCGACTGCCCACCAGTAGATAATCCAACACTTCATAAGTCTGGGCATCGACGACTGCAACATGATTTGATGGGCCGAGCGCTACGAAGGCGTATTTGCCATCGGAGGTCAGCTCGATACCGACGGGCTGAACGCGGTCCTGATTCACGCCAGGAACCTTGAACGACATTTCATGGATCTGCTCCAGATTGTCCACATCGATGATGTGCACGGTGCCGCCGATTTCCGCCGAAGCCCAGGCAATCTTGCTGTCTTTTCTGAATTCCACGTGGCGGGGGCGTTGCCCGACAACGATGTTCTTTTCAATCTCAAAAGTCTCGGTGTTGATCCAGTGCAGCATGCTGGTGGTTTCACTGGTGTTTACCGCCCACTTGCCGTCCGGGCTGACGGCCATGCCTTCCGGCTCTATACCGACGTCAATCTGGGCCAGGACGTCTTTGGTTTCCACATCCACCACGGTCACGATGGCGTCGTCCTCGTTGGCGATGTACAGATGCTTGTTGTTTGGATGGAGCGAGAACTGTTCCGGGTCTTCACCGGAGGGCAGGGTGTCGACGATCTTGCGGGTCGCCAGATCCAGCACCTGCACGGTGTCGTCGTCACTGGCGCAGATATAAAGCTTGGTGTGGTCCTTGGACAACAGGATGCCCCGTGGCCGCTGGCCCACATCAATAGTCTCAACAACTTCCCGGGTCTCGGTGTCGATGATGGACAGGGTGTTGTCTTTTTCGTTGGACACGTAGGCAAGGCTGGCCATGGCCGGTGTCGACAGGCCGATTATGGCGGCCAGGGCAGTGTGCTTGAGCAGAGAATTCATGATGTAATTCCTTCTTGTTATGGAAAGCTTCCGCCAGAGCGGTCAGCCGTTTATGCGACATTCGCTCTCAGGTTTGTCGAAACCCAGTGTGTCCATGCCTGTATTGGGATGCAGAAACCCCTCGAATGGCGCCCTGGCAACCAGCCCCCGTGGATGAACCAGGGGAATTGGCTGTCGAAGTTGGCCGTTCCAATCGCGATAGGTGAGTTTGCGCCCCTTGAAGGCGGCAAGCTGGAATTTGTCGCTGAACAGGAAATTTCGGATTGCGTTGGGGCTTGCGTCACCCAAGTCAGTGACGGCTGTACCGATGGAGCGAATGGCTGCCCAGGCGGCATAGTCCTCGCCATTCATGTCGCGGTCAGCCAGATCACGGAAGCGGTTTTGCAGTTGAGCGGCGCCCCAGCTTTCCACCACCCGGTGCCAGGTGACGGGGGACATCCCCTGAGTGCCGACGACAGGGCGCGGCAGCCAGGTATTGAATGGCACGTACTCGCCAAAATCGCCGCGAACATCGGCTACCACAACGGCATCGTAATCGCTGGCCTGGGTAAACAACGGCAGTTCCTTGGAGGCAGTGCGGCGAAGGTCGGCGTCAAAGGTCCATGGTTTGTCTTCAATAACCTCCAGGCCGAAGCGCTTGGCGGATCGGCGAAAGGCCTTGGCCCAGCCTTTGTCATCGTCAGTGGGCCCGGTAATCAAGAAAATCTCGTTCCAGCGCCTCTGGTTCAGCCATTGTGCCAGTGCGTCCGTCAGCATGGCGTAGCTGGGTATGGTGTGGAGCAGGTTGGCGTTGCATTCGATGGTTCGAAGCTCGTCCGCTTTTGAACCGGCGTTGAACAGAACCATGTCTGTGCCCGCCTTTCCGCTCATCTTCTTCAGTGCCTGTGCCGGAACGTTTACCACGACGAGTTCGATACCGGACTCACGGAGTTGGTCGAAGGCGGCCATCGCCTCGGCTTCCGAGTCGGCAACCCTGCTTTCCAGGGTGTAGGTCTGCCCGAGAAACTTCCCGGTGGTGCTGTTGTCCTGCATGCCCAGTTCTGCGCCTTTCAGGCCGGCGTCTTCCGGTTCGGGAAGGACATTGGACAAAACCGGGCCCTGGTCCGGAAGCCACTGCACATATCCGATACGAACCTCTAGAGATTCAGCCTTCAGCGAGGCCATGCCGAGGGTTGCTGCCAGTAATACGGCTGCTGTCCTGAACAAAAGAGACATGAAACTCTCCGGTTTGTTGTTGTACTTCCAGCTTAGAGAAGGGAAAAAGTCCCGGAAATATTCAGAAAGTAGGAAAGTGGCGGTACTAAAGAACTATTCCGGTCAGAAATAGGGCGTTTAGCATGATTGGTATAGGTGCCAAAGCCTTTGACTGGACAAAAATAATGACGGCTTACCGGAAAGTTTCCCTGACCATGCTGGCGGTATTTGTTGTCGTGTATCTGCTAGGTGCAGCGTTGTACATTGGGCAGGCGCAGCACGACGTTCAGCGTGAGCTCACTGGCGTGTCAGGTCTGGCGAAAAGTTTGGGCGATCCTCAAGGTCTGCCGGCTAATGTGGTTGAGAATATGCGGCACATAAAGCCAGTGGCCGGCAAGACAGGCGACCATGGGCATGTGCCTTCCTGGTTTTCGTCCATGGTGTCGGGACAGATGTCTTTTCCTTCGGTCAATGGCTGGAGTATTGACCCCGCTGATGAGGTAGAGGAAATCTGGGAAGGGTTCCTGTTGGTTTCCTTTTCCTACGCAGTGGGTATGGTTTTGTGCTTCATGGCACTCTACGGAATGGTCAGGCAGGGGCTTCGGCCCCTGGTTTCATTGGCAAGCGCTCTGGAGGCTGTGGCCGGGGGGGAGCTGACGTCCAGGCTGCCAAGGCAGAGTATCCGAGAACTGGATACCCTGGCCGGTCGGTTCAATGCAATGGCCACCGCGCTGGAAAAGGAACAGAAAACCGTCAGCCACCTGCTGAACGAACTGCTGCAGTTACAGGACCGGGAGCGATCACATATTGCCCGTGTCTTGCACGATGATCTTGGCCAGTATCTCACCGGTATTCGTGCGCAGGCGCGAAGCTGGGTGTACGACCCCGAATTGAACGAACGACAGAAGCAACAGGCAAAAGATCTAGCGGGACACTGTGAAACCGTGCAACAGCATTTTCGTCATTTGTTGCAGGATCTGCACCCATTGGTGATGGAGCAACTTGGCCTGGACAGCGCCATTCGACACCTGGCGGAACAGTGGCAGCAGTTGAGCGGGCTGGACTGTCGGCTTGATATGGATACGCAACTGCCGCAACTCACCGATGAGCAGCAGACACATCTCTATCGTTTCCTTCAGGAGGCGCTGAACAACATATCCCGACACGCCAGAGCCCGTTGCGCAATACTGGCGGTTGCTCAACATTCCGATGGACTGCGGATTGACATTCGGGACGACGGCGCCGGTGCAGAGAACTTTCCCGCGAAGGCGGGCCTGGGCATTCGCTCCATGCGTGAGCGGGCGCGATGCCTCGGCGGAAAGGTGCAATTTTCCAGCAAGGTGGGTGAAGGCACACGAATACGCCTTGCGGTGCCTTTGTCTGAATCCATTACAGCGCCAGGAGGTGCCGTGTGAAACTGATGATCGTTGATGACCATCAGGTTGTGCGTCAGGGGATTGCCAACCTGCTGAGGTCGATGATACCCGCCGTCGCCATTGTCGAAGTGGAAACAGGACAGGATGCGGTTGCCCGTTACGCGGACCACCAGCCGAATGTCGTGCTGCTGGATATGGGGTTGCCGGATATCTCTGGCCTGGAAGTGGGGCGCCGACTTCGTCAGCGCTGGCGCAGCGCCGCCATTCTGTTCTTTACCATGCACGATGAACTGCCAATGGTGCGCCAGGCCCTGGATGTCGGTGGGCTGGGATTTGTATCCAAGAGTTGCGCCCCCGAAGAATTGGCGGAAGCGGTCAAACGGGTAGCGGCGGGCCAACCCTACATCGAGCACCCGATTGCGACCCGGCTGGCTATGAATCAGGAAAGACCGGTGGATCACCGTCTGCGCGATATAACACAGCGGGAGATGGAAGTTTTGCTGATGTATGCCCGGGGTGAAAGCTGTCTCTTATACACATCTGACGCTGCCGACGAATAGAGAGGTGTAGAT
>CAJXOQ010000246.1 GCA_913057975.1 uncultured Marinobacter sp. | reverse complement strand
CGAGATAGGAGTCCGTCTCGTGGGCTCGGAGATGTGTATAAGAGACAGGGTATAGGCCCTCGGGTGAAACTTCCGCTTCGATGACCGAAACGGTGTGGGGTACCTCGTACCGCGACAGAATCTCATCCTGGATGACCTGCGCGCTCAGCGGGCTGCCGGGAAACTCCCCCCGCGAGACGAAGCCATCGCCGTCAATGTGGGCCGTGAGTATGCGGCGGCCGTTCTCAGTGGTGGTATCAATCACCGGCATGGCAGGTGCACCGAAGGCCTGCTGGATAAACTCGAAGGGATTGAACAGCCAGTAGGCTTCGTTGTCGGGCCCGGTTTCGAACAGGAAGGGCGCTGAGGCCACGCCGCCCCGATCATGGGTGTAGATGGCCGAAAATTGCTGGCCCTGCGCGTCGGTGATGGTCAGCCAGGGCGTGTGTTCTTCTACTGTCGGCAGGGCCTGTGTGGTCAGGGAAGGAAGCCGCCTACCTTCGTAGTTGGCCACCGATGGGTGTACGCGCTCATGACTCAGAGGCGCAGCGGGCACAGTGGTGCTGCTGGCGGCCATCACGCCGCTGCACGCCGGGTTGCCGGGAATCAGCCCCATCAGCACCACGGGTACGCCCTTGTCCTGCTGCCGGGCAAGCCATGAACAAAGGCCGTTGTGGCGATCCCCTGTTTCCCACCACACCAGGATGCCCGCGTACCGGTCTTCGGTGGGCTCGGTTGGCAGGGGCTCTAGCGCGGAATGGTACTGTGGGATGAATCCGGAACGCTCCAGGACAATGCCACCAAAACGATGGGCGTCGCTTAGGTCCATGTTGAATTCCGGCAAATCATGAATCACCAGGACGTGGCGTTTCACCTGTTCTGGTTGGGGCGGGCTGAGGCGATCGAGAGCCGGGTTGGCCACCCAGGGCACGAAACCGTCGCGACGTAGCTGGTCCGCAAGTTCCCCTGCCTGGTTGGCGTCCGCGACGTAATCGATGGCAATCATGGGCATGTCCGGTCGTGCCTTACGCCAGCGCTGTAGCTGTTGGTCCAGCCACTGCCGGTCTGTTTCAGAGACTTTGTAATAACGCTTATCCTTGGCGTTGTAGCCATTGCGCCACGACTCCAGGGCGAGCCCGTCGACCTTGCCGATAATGCTGTCTGGCAGATGGAAGCCGCGGTTGAGGATAATCTTGCCGTTCGGGTGCCTGGCGCGGATGTCTGAAATCAGTTTTGTCTGGGCTTCTGCGAAGGCTTGCATTTGCGCTTCGCCACTGGCTGCAAGCGTGAAACTGTCCAGAGTATCGAGAAACACCCCCTGAAAGCCGCGTTCGAAGGCCGGGTCAATGAGGTTGTCCAGCATAAAGGCGCGGACTTCGGGGTTGCGCAGGTCCAGCACTGCGCTCGACCAGGCCGAGTTCTTGCCGATCAGCCAGCTTTTCTGCAGGCTTCCGAACAGGCGGTGGCTGCGGGCCATCTCTCCGACACTGACGTAGGCAATGGGAGCGGTGCTGGCCTCGGCCAGCAAATCGACACGTGCGTCGCTGGCCTGGTCCTGTTGCAACACCACCCAGTCGTAAGCCATCAGGCTGCCAATTGGGGCTTCGTTACCATAGTAGAATGCTATGTTCGTAGGTTTGTCAGCGGCAGTGGAATAACCGACGACTAACAATAGGCCGGCCGCAACAAGCAACAGCTGGTGGTATATTTTTATCATGCGGGACCAAAGTGCAGGTATGGCAGAAAATCACGTCATGCGCGACGAATCATCGCACTGGAAGCGTAGTTTACGTGGCGAAGTTTATATAGATCATATGACGAGTAAACTTAAATTTTGAACGTTTTGTAATAAAGGGCGCTCACTATGGACTCGGTGAGAACGGACATACCACTATGGTGGCTGGCCATAATTGCCACGCTGACGCCGCTGATTACCATTCATGCGACTTTCGCGGTGTCGGTGCTGGAGGGCTATGTTTCCTGGTGTATTCCGTACTGGGACAGTTGCACGAGCATCAGCCGCACCGGCCGATACGGTACCAGCTATTTCATTTTCAAGGGCACCATGTTGCCGGCGGCGATTCTCGGCATTCTTTTCTGGACTCTCAACGGTCGTTGGTTGCAGCAACTGGGTGCCACCAGCCGCGGTCGGCCCTGGGTCCCCTGGCTGGGCTTTGTCGCGTGTACGTCGCTGGCCGCCTACACGCTGGCTCTGGGTCACGAAGGGGACGGTTTCAATCTGATTCGCCGGATAGGTGTCGTGCTGTATTTTTCGCTGACGTTCATCGCGCAGTTGCTGATCAGCTCGGCACTGAAGGGGCATCCGCGATGGCATGCCAACGGCAGGCGACTGTTGCGGCTGTGTGAGCTGATACTGGCCGTGGGTATTCTATCGGTTATCCTCACGGCCGTTGTGCCAGAGGTGTACAGCCAGATAGACGACGCCTTCGAGTGGATTTTGGCGTTTTTGATCAATCTTCATGCGATATGGGTCGCGGTATTGTGGAAACAGAGTCATTTCCGGGCGAGACTGTGGGCGGAGTGATCCAGGGGATCAGAGCGACATCAGCCCGCGAACCAGTGCCGCCACGCCTGCAACGGCAGCGATGCCGAGGATAACCGGCCGCAGCCCGTCAAAAGGCATGCGATTGACCAGCTTCCCGGAAAGCCAGAAGCCGATGAGAACCCCCGGGAAGGTGACCGCGAACAACTGTAGTTCCCGCTGCCCCAGATAGCCGGAAACCACCAGAGCGGCAACACTGAAAAAACTCGCCACCAGGAAGAAGGCCGACATATTGGCCCGCACCAGCGGTCCCTTCTGATTCTGGTAGATCAGTGCAATCGGTGGGCCGCCAACGGCGGTAATGGTTCCCATGTAGGTCGAGGCAGCGCCGGCCAGGATACTGTTACGAGCGTTCAGGGCAGGTCGCAAACCCCCTGCACTCAGTAATACGCCAATCAGGATCAGAACGCCGAACGCCAGCTCGAATCCCGTGGGTGAGATCAGCATCAGCGTAATCCCGGCCAGGATCATGCCGCCAACGCCCCCGCCAATGGCAAAACGCACTTCGCGGACCTGTAACGCGCCCCGGTTCCTCAGTAGCATGAGAATCGTCAGCACCACGGCGTTCAGAACCAGGGGCGCCGGTATCAGCATGGGGCTGATCAGGAACAGCAATGGTGCCGCCAGCGTACCGATGCCATAACCTGCCACGCCCTGCAAACAGGCGCCGGCCAGCAAAGCCAGGTTAGCAAGGAGTATCTGCAGCAGGGAGAGGTCAGTCACAATCGGGCTACTCGATCAGGTCAGTTGATGATTGTTGATAGCACAGCCGCAGGGCAACTAAAACTGTTAAAATGAACCATTTACGTGTCCTGGGTCTGCCGGGTCCGTGAACAGCATTAACCGGCGATGAGGACGACCCGATGGCGCCAGAGATTACCCCGGACGACTGCCCCTGTGGCAGCCGCCAACCGTACAGCACTTGTTGCGAGCCATGCCATCAGGGCAAACCGGCATCTTCACCGGAAGCCCTTATGCGATCTCGCTACAGCGCGTTTGTACTGAATCTGATGGACTATCTGAAAGCCACATGGCACACCAGCACCCGGCCCCAAGACCTTGATCTGACCGAGGCGCCGAAGTGGGTATCGCTGCAGGTGCTGTCATCAGATGAAGGTGAACACGAAGGCACGGTGCACTTTCGCGCCCTTTACCGGGCAGGCGGCGGCTGGGGGTATCTGGAAGAGAACTCCCGATTCGTCCGCGACGATGGTCGCTGGTACTACGTGTCGGGCGATGCCCGCGAAGGGGCCCTCAAGCCTGGCCGGAACGAATCCTGCCCCTGCGGGAGTGGCAGAAAATATAAGGCCTGTTGCCTGTGAAACATGCTACGCCTGATGCGGCAAAAGGCGTGGGCTTCGGCCTGGCCGCCTATACCTTGTGGGGCTGTTTCCCCATTTATTTTGCGCTTTTCGAGGGTGTGCCATCCTACGAAGTGCTGGTTCACCGGATCGTCTGGTCCTGTGTTTTTCTCGCCATTGTGGTGAGCTTCCTGCGGCGCTGGAAACCTATCACTGCTGCGTTGGCGCGCCCTAAAAAGCTTGGTTTCGTATTCGGCTGTGCGGTGTTCATTGCGCTGAACTGGGGGGTCTATATCCTGTCTCTTATACACATCTCCGAGCCCACGAGACGGACTCCTATC
>CAJXOQ010000245.1 GCA_913057975.1 uncultured Marinobacter sp. | reverse complement strand
CTTGCAGACTTTGCTGGGGCCACTCCAGCCTGGCCAGCCGGTCAAGGCCATTCCCGGCGCCGGCACCAATGTGCCCATCTGGCTGCTGGGCTCCAGTCTTTACAGCGCACAGCTTGCCGCGATGCGGGGACTACCCTACGCCTTTGCCGGCCACTTCGCGCCCCGGCTTTACCGCGAGGCAATCCAGACGTACCGGGACAACTTCCAGCCTTCGGACCAACTGGATAAACCCTATGTGATTCTGGCCGTTCCGGCCGTGCCAGCGGACACCGACGAGGAGGCCCAGTTCCTGGCCACCACCAGTTACCAGCGCATCCTTTCCCTGTTCCGGGGCCAACCTCTGTGGATGCGGCCTCCGGTCAAGTCCATGGAAGGTCTATGGAACAGCGGGGAGCAGGCAGGCGTGAAGGACTTCCTGTCGCTGCAGTTGCTGGGCAGTGAGGACACTCTCCGGGAGCAGCTGGAGCGGCTATTGCAGACTGTGGACGTGGACGAACTGATGTTTACTGTGGATCTGTACGACCCTGAGAAACGGCGGCACGCGCTGGATATCCTGGCCGCCACCCGACACTGACCTCTTACCGGAGACAACCATGGCCACGCCCGAATTTCATGTTTTCCTGTCCCACGGCCTGGAAAGTGGCCCTGGAGGCACCAAAGTACAGGCTCTGAAAGCCGAAGCGGAAACCTTTCCCGGTGTAACCGCGATTGCCGTGGATCATCGCAGCACGAAAGATCCCGCCGAACGCCTCACACAGATGAGAGAAGCCATCACCGAGGCGGGTGCCGACCCGGAAAGAACGATCCTGGCCGGATCCAGCATGGGCGGCTGGGTGTGTGCCCGCACCAGTGCAGAAACACCGGTACTGGGGTGCTTCCTTCTGGCGCCGGCTCTGGCGATGTCGGCCTATCCGCAATCCAGCCCCCGTATTCAGGCCCGGCACACCCAGATCATTCATGGCTGGGACGACGATGTGGTACTGCCAATGCCGGTGATTGAGCTGGCACGGGAGCAGAAGCTGCCGTTGCTGGTACTTCCGGACGGACATCGCCTGGAAAACAGCCTGGCGCGGCTGGTGATCGAATTCAGGGGCTTCATGACCGACTGTCTGTCCAACGCCTGACGACCGGCGCCTTATTTCATCCGTGAGGCTTCGAACACTGCCAGTTCTTCGCCGGTTTCACCCAGCAACCGAAGCTCGATGCCTTCGAGATTGACACCAACGGTCTTGGCCAGGGCCGCGAACAGCATTTGTTCCGTCTGGTTATCCGGGCAGGCCCGGCGAGTGCTGGCCATGGAATCAAACAACAGGTTCTCACCCGTGACCTGATAGTCACCCATGTATTGATTGCAGCCACTGAAGCCACTCACCCGGCCGTCGTCCAGAAACAGAATGTGGGGTTTCTGGTCGGCGTTGGTTTTCGACACCGGCTCACCCGCGATGCTCAGCAGCTGCCAATAGGTATTGGTCAGCGGCATCGCCACGATGTCATCGGCCGACCGGCTGGTGGCAGGGGACCCGACGCAACCGGCCAGAAAAAGCAGAGCAAACAGAATTGCCACATGCCCGGGTACCGACACGACTCCTCTCATGTGCTTTCTCCCTATAAGGGTTAACAATAGGCGCTTCACGCTAACAACCCAGCCAGCCCCGACGCCCTGATCACGCTACGCCCCACTGCCTCTTTCAGTACACCTTCCTGACATACCGCCAGGCTGAGCCAGTGGCGTGCACGGGTGATGCCAGTGTATACCAGCTCCCGGGTCAACACCGGGGTCAGGCGGTCCGGAATCACCAGGCAGGCGTGGGTAAATTCCGATCCCTGGGACTTGTGCACGGTCATGGCGTAGACCGTTTCCATTGATTGCAAGCGGCTGGGCGATATCCATCGGATGACGCCGCTACCGTCACTGGACGGAAACGCGACCCTCAGGGTCTCAACCGGCTCACCCGCGTCGTTACGATCCCAGGGCACACTGAGGGTGATACCGATATCGCCATTCATCAGGCCCAGATTATAGTCGTTTCCGGTGATCAGTACGGGACGACCGGCGTACCAACCGTCGGTGCGCTCGATCAAACCGGCACCGTGTAAACGCCCGGCAATGTCGTGGTTCAGCCCTTCTACTCCAAACGGCCCCTGACGCAACGCGCAAAGCACCTTGAAGCGATTGAACGCCGCGAGCACCTCGGTTGCCCAGGCGTCCCATGATTCACGCCCATCCGCCTCAACGTCGGTGGCGGGTTTGCGGTCACGAATCAGCTTTAGATAGTGACCATAGCCAACCGGAGGATCAACCGGCGCAGTGCCAACCACGCGCTGCTCGCCCTGGTTGTGGAAACGTTCCGGACTGCCGGTCAGGGCGTGATTTGCCAACCACCCCATGTCGTTCTCACCGGTCAGCCAGGCCACATCCTCAAAGCCCTGGTTGCGGCATTGGCCGATCAATTCCCTGCTGAGCTGGCCCGCATTGGTGGCCGATGCCAGCACGCCGATACCGCTATGCTCGTCAAATCGATAGCTCTTTCGCAGCATGGCAACCGCCTGATCCAGAGTCAGGCCTTCGGAGTCCAGCAGCTCTGATGGCAATTGACATCCGGTCACCGCTTGCAGCCATTGCGCCGTATGCGGCAGGTAGTGTGCGCCTTCGGCGCGCTGGCAGAGCTCCCCCAACACCGCACCAGCGTCCACCGACGCCAGTTGATCCTTGTCCCCCAGCATAATCAGCCTGGCCTTGTCGGGCAGGGCTGCAAAGACCGACGCCATCAGGTCCACATCCACCATGGACGCTTCATCAATCACCAGGATATCCAATGGCAACGGATTGTCCTCGTTGTGACGAAAACTCCGTGAACCCGGGCGACTGCCCAACAGCCGGTGTAATGTGGTGACCTGGGTTGGAATGGCGGATTTATCCGGTGCACCCGGCAGGCTTTCCAGCGGCAGACGGTCAACGGCACCCCCGATGGACTCACTGAGCCTTGCGGCCGCTTTTCCGGTTGGCGCCGACAGGCGGATGCGCAGGTAAGGGTTGGCACCGGCGGTCCCCGCCGATTCACAGGCCATCGACTGCAAGGCCGCCAACAGGTTGACAACCGTGGTGGTTTTACCGGTGCCGGGACCGCCGGTAATGACACTGAAGCGGTTCCGTGCTGCCAGGGCACAGGCCACTTTCTGATAATCCGGCGGGCCATCGGAATCGTTCTCCGTGCCGAACAGGGTACCCAGTGCCGTTTTCAACGGAGCGGTATCCGTCAACGCCACACGGTTGTCGAGACGTGCCCGAATACCGACGGCAATAGCCTGCTCATAGCGCCAGAATCGACGCAGGTACAGCCGCGAGCCATCCAATACCAGCGGTGCTGCCTGCTCGCCGTTGCTGACAGCGCAGCTTTGCCCCAGCATACCAATCAGTTGGTCAGCGCCGACACTGGCAAACAGATCCGACGGCCTCGGGCTGTTTTCAGGTAGAGAACCGACACCTTCCGGCGGCAGTACCAGCGTTGGTTCCGTGGCACGACAGAGATGACGCACATCGAGGCAAACGTGCCCCCGTCCCACCTGGTGTGACACCATCGCTGACAGCAGCGCAAGCATGGCCACCGGCTGCTCGCCCTGTTCACGGACCATCGTGCAAACAAACGTCGCAAAGGCATGATCGAGGGCACGAATCCAGTCGCGCTCTACCCACTCGTCCAGCAAGGCCAGAGCGTCAGCAGCGGTTTGGGGCAACCGTGGTGCCGGTTCGGGCTCAACGGCGTCGAACAGGTCCGCAATGGTTCCGCTTTCTCCGGTCATGCTGCCTTCTCCCCCTGGCCGCTGAAGAGCCGGTCCAGTTCCTCAATCAGGGCCCTGCCCGGTCGTTCGGTAAAAGCGCCGGCGTCCGGTGCATCGCAGCCGCGAAGGAACAGGTAGACGGCACCCCCCACGTGGCTGTCGTAATCGTAGTCCGGCAGGCGCGCTTTCAACAGACGGTGCAGCGCCAGCAGGTAGATGACGTACTGCAGGTCATATCGTTTCTCAAGGATTTTGTCCTTCATCACGTCAGGGATATAGGCCTGATCGTCCTCCCCCAGGAAGTTCGACTTGTAGTCCAGCACGTAGTAGCGGCCTTCGTGTTCAAATACCAGGTCGATAAACCCTTTCAGCATGCCATTAAAGGTGGCTTGCTGAGCCTCAGGACGCGGATCGCCACCCAGCGTATGCCGGCGGACCAGTCTGTCCATGGCGAGGG
>CAJXOQ010000244.1 GCA_913057975.1 uncultured Marinobacter sp. | reverse complement strand
GTCGGCAGCGTCAGATGTGTATAAGAGACAGATTCCACCCTGACGACTTTGACGTAATCATCATTGCCCTGAAGTCGACAGCCACCGTATTGGTTACGAAAGAGCTCGGAACCTGGCTCAGACAGGGCCGGGTTCCCGTGTTGTCCTTACAGAATGGCGTTGACAATGAGCCGTTGCTGGCCGATGTCATAGGTACGGAGCGAATAATTGGCGGGCTTGCGGTGCGGATCGGTGGGCATATTGCCCGGCCAGGGGTTGTTGAAGCAGAAGGCGTTGCCGAGATCGTCATGGGCGAATGGCCTGCGGTGGGTAAACCCGGAAGCGCGCGCTCGTTGCTGCTGAAGAAACTCGCGGCGGTATTCGATGACTCGGGTATTCCCACCACGCTTTCCGACAACATTCGCTACGAGCTATGGCGTAAGCTGGTGATCAACAATGGTGTAAACCCGCTCTCGGCACTGACAGGACTAGACACCCGCAGCCTTACTCATCATCCTGAGCTCAGCAGGATTGTGTATGGCATGATGGCGGAAACCGTTGAAGCATCAAGGGCCGATGATGTGAATCTCACTCAGAAAGACCTCCACGAAATGTTCGAGCTGATCAGTTCCTTCAATGCGATCAAAACGTCCATGCTGATAGACAGAGAGAAGGGGCGCCCCCTTGAGTTGGACAGTATTGCCGGTGCTGTACTCAAACGTTGCACCAGTCTTGGCATCGATGCCCCATACACCTCGACCATCGCCACTTTGTTGAAGCAACAGGCCTCCTGACCTTCCTGAAGTGAGTTGGCGCACTTGCCGCTCTCGTATACCCCGTTGTATCTCATGTTCGCGTTCTTCTTTGATGACCTGACGTATGCTGTTTAGGTGGTGCCATCATTGGTTGTTGATTGACCATCTAAATTTATATAAAGTGAACTCATTAACAATAAGTAAATGAGGCGAGAGATGTTTGGTCAATCACTTGCGGGCGCTACCGTCCTTCAGGGGGCACATCCGGAAGAGGTGTCTTCGTTCGTTAATCAGCATATCGGGCAGCATCGCCTGGAAATGCTGGGAGAGCAGAAACGGAAGTCCAGTCTCAGCTTCAGGGAATTTGCCGGGTTTGGGATGTCTCAGCTCAGCTACGGTAATCATGTACGGGTAAAAAGCCCCGAACTTGAGTCCATCTACCACTTTCAGGTGGTCACCCGGGGTGAGTGTGTCTGGCATCAGGCGGGCGAGCGTATGAAGGTTCGCAGTGGTCAGGCGGTTATGGTGAACCCCTATGAAAAGATTGATCTGGAGTATTCGGATGATTGCGAAAAGCTGATCATCAAGGTTCCGGAGCATGTACTCAATAATGCCCGTGAGTTGTCACACGGTCGGTTGCCGGAGGATGGCATTCGCTTTACACGGGCGCCTGTGGAGTTACGGCTGTGTCCGGCACTGATCAATATCATGGAGGCTGTGCTCTCCGAGCTCGACGATGCCGAAGACGAGGATATCAACCCGGTTTGCGGCGCCTATCGTGAAATCATCCTCAAGAAGCTGCTGAAGGTGTTTCCCAGTAACTGGTCATCTCAGGAAAAGGGGCCGGCCTGTACACCTACCCTCGGTAAAATGCTCCGTTACATTGAACAGAACGTGCATCGCAACATCGATATTGAAGAGCTTTCCAGTGTCTCCAACATGAGTGTTCGATCCATCTACAATGCGTTTTCCAAGGCCTTCGCAACAACCCCGAAGTGTTACATCAAGCAGTTCAAGCTGCAGAAGTTGCGGGAAGATCTCTTGCAGGGAAAGTGTCGGAACGTCACCGAAATCGCGTTGGATTATGGCTTCAGTCACCTGGGCCGGTTTTCCTCTGACTATCGAAAATCCTTTGGCGAGTTGCCCTCCGAAACCATGCGAATGGCCGGTTAATCCCGGCCATTGCCCTCCCGCTGTTGCCCGCAAATCTGCCGCGTTACCCGGTCACTGCATTCCCGGACCTGTTCGAACAGGAATGAGCCTTCGCTGATGTCAGTGTCCCGGTCAAGACCCAACAGGGTGATGACAGTGACGATGCTGCCGTTGATGTCGAAGACCGGGCGGCTCAGCACATTGATTTCGGGTAGATAGTCACTGAAAAACGCGCAGTAGTTATCCCGCTTGATGGTCTCCAGATGGGGTTGCAGTTCTTCCCGGGTGACGGGTTTGCCCCGATGTTTCGGGAGTGACTTGGAGTTCTTGTAGTACTGGTCCACCAATTCCTTTCGCCGTTCCGCTGGCAGGTGGGCGAGGTAAATCCTTCCTGACGCGGAGTTCAGTGGCGACAGTTCGGCGCCCAGCCGGACGTTGACCGAGATCGGCTGGCTCGAATCCAGCCACTTGATGATCAGCGGGCCGTTCCCGTTCCAGACGGTGACCGACACGGTTTTGTCGGTTTCCTCGTTGAGCCGGTCAACGGCTTCATAGCTCAGTTGAATGGGATTGATGCGACGGAGCGCGGAAATACCGAGGGTCAGGCTGGAATTACCCAGGGTGTACTGGGTCTGGTTTACCTGATTGATGTAGCCTTCTCTCAGCAAACTGACGAGGTATTTGTGGGCACGACTGGGTGAGAGGTCCAGGGCCCCCGACAGCTCCTTGAGGGTGGGGGGCCTAGAAGCCACGGAGATGTAGTTGAGGATATGCAATCCGATTTCCAGCGAACCGATTCCCTGCCGCTTTGGGCTTTCTTCTGCCATGGACGTTACCGTTTGCAATTGACTGGTGCTGCCTTGTACCAGCGGAAAACAGGTGCCCTGGAGACGGCGGGCACCTGTTTTGCGGGTTGTTGGCAAGGATACCAATTCTGAAGGTCCGGATCAGAATTTGTACTTGGCCATGACCTCAACCTGCTGGCCTTCCGGCAACAGTGGGCCGAAGGCGAGATTGTACTTTCGCCACTCTATCCCGGCTTCCAGATCCTGGGTGATGTTATGGATCAGGTTAACGCGGGACTGGTTGGAACGGCCGAAGATGCGGGAATCCCCATCATCGACTTTTTCATAGATGGCTTCGGCTTTGAAATAGCCACCGATGCTGAATTTGGTGTCGTTGAACTCGCCGAGTTCGAGAGCGTGAACGGCGGGGGCCGCGCTGAGACCGGATGCAATAGCGAGCGCTAGTAATGAATGTCGATAGTTCATTTGCCTTCTCCTTGTTGTTTGGCATTTGAACTATCGGTTATTCAGGCGTGGGCAAATATCCGGTTAATGAACATCCCTATCCGTTTTTTGTACTTATCTCCGGCACGGTGCAGGGTTCCGTCACCGTTCCAGATGGCGTCCATGGAATCGCAGATGGTCCTCAATGAAGCTGGCAATGAAGTAGTAGCTGTGGTCATAGCCCTCGCGCAGATTCAGTTCCAGCGGATAACCGCTGATATGGGCTGACGCCTCAAGGGCTTCGGGGCGAAGCTGTTCGGCCAGGAAGTTGTCAGCGTCACCCTGATCCACCAGGGCCGGCACGAATTGCTGTGCCTTGCGCATTAACAGGCTGGCATCGTAGGCAGCCCAGCGCCCGGTATCGTTGCCGAGATAGGCGGCAAAGGCTTTTTTGCCCCACGGGCAACTGACCGGATTGCTGATCGGGCTGAAAGCAGACACCGACTGGTATGTCTGTGGATTGCGCAATGCCAGCACCAGGGCGCCATGCCCGCCCATGGAATGTCCCGCGACAGAGCGTTGGCCGGTCACTGGGAACACCGACTCCACCAGTGCCGGTAGTTCATTCAGCACGTAATCGTACATGCGGTAATGCGTGTTCCAGGGGCTCTCGGTAGCATTCACATAGAACCCCGCCCCCTGGCCAAGATCGTAACCGTCATCGTTGGCGACGTCGTCGCCTCTGGGGCTTGTGTCCGGGGCCACAATGGCAATGCCCAGTTCGGCGGCCACCCGATGGGCGCCCGCTTTCTGCATGAAGTTTTCGTCGGTGCAGGTCAGGCCCGATAGCCAGTAAACGACGGGTACCTTTTGCCCACTAGCCACCTGTGGTGGCAGGTAAATCGCGAAACGCATGACACAACCAAGGGTGTCGGACTGATGGCTGTACTGCTTGTGCCAGCCACCGAAACTTTTGTTGCTGCTCAGGTTTTCGATGCTCATCAAGAACTCCGTGGGTGAGTCGCCTGCCATGGGTGGCAGGCGACCGCGCCGGTCACTTATCGAAATGGATCACGCTACGAATGCTCTTTCCTTCGTGCATCAGTTCGAACGCCTCATTGATGTCTTCAAGCCCCATGGTGTGGGTGATGAAATCGTTGAGTTTGAACTCGCCCTGCAGATACCGCTCGACAATTCCAGGAAGCTCGGAGCGGCCTTTGACGCCGCCGAACGCGGAGCCTTTCCAGACTCGACCGGTCACCAGCTGTCTCTTAT
>CAJXOQ010000243.1 GCA_913057975.1 uncultured Marinobacter sp. | reverse complement strand
TCGGCAGCGTCAGATGTGTATAAGAGACAGGTGTGAAGAGCATGAGCTGCTTGACACCATTGATGGCAAAGAGTTTTCCGAGCGGTAGGCGAATGTGATCTCCGCGAGAATGGAAATTGCAATTTCTGTCGGCGTCATCGCCTTGATATCCAGGCCCACGGGGCCATGAATCCTGTCTACCTCTTTCCCGAGCCCCAGGCCTTCAAGCTGGCGGATGCGGTCTTCGTGGGTGCTGCGACTGCCCAAAGCGCCGATATAGAAACAATCCGAGGTCAGCAACGCCTTTAGAATAGCCGGTTCCCAGTCATGCTCATGGAATAGCAGGACGGCAGCCGTCCAGGCATCCAGCGGGACCGCGTCAATCATTTCCGGGGTCGTCAGGGTCTTCGCTTCGATCCCCTCCGAAGAACAGGCATCACGGGTTTTGCGATCCGGTGATAGTACGTCCACCTCGTAATCTGTTGCCGTGCCAAGGCAGGCAAGCGCCGTGGTATTGGTACCTTTCCCCATGATCAGTAAGCGGCGTCGTGGCAGATACCAGCGTCTGAACACGCCATTCTTCACAGTCTGTTTATGGCTTATCACCGTCTGGTGTTTACCGGTTTCGAGACAGGTATCCAGGGCAACGGGAGTCCGGTGCCTGAGAGACGAGTTGATCTGCCGTGCCGTTTCGTCGCACAACGTCACGTCAATATAGATGTCGATCCCCGCGCCACAGGGCAACTGAATATCCATGTAGGGAGAGCCAAGCCCCAGACGGATCTGTCGGTTGGCCTGGGCTTCGATGGCGGCAACGGCTTCGGAAACAATGACGGATTCGGCACAACCACCGGTCAGGTAGCCCACTGAACGGCCGCACTCGGAAACCACCATCTGACTTCCCAGAGGCCGGGGCGATGAACCGGTATTTCCGATCAGGGTGACCAGCGCCACACGTTGGCCGTCCTCCCGGTAAGCGATGAAGTCCGTGATCAGATGTTCGAGGGATCTCATGGTTATTTTCTACAACCTTGCTGGGCAGGATGCCCTGATTCTCCCACAGTGTTCCATTCATTGTCGGCACCACATCCGGGTAATTCAGTGCAAATCAGACTCTCGGGTAAAAAGCCGTACGGCGGCGTAATAAGCAATTTCCCGGGGTAACGACACCGCCGGAACCGCTCTATAGACTTTCTGCAAAGTGGCCCATTACCCCTATTTCGGCCGCGGAGGAAAGTATGAGTTTGGCTCCGTCAATGACAACAACAAATGAAAGGCAGTATATCGGCACACGCCAGGCCCGGCTCGAAGACGAGGTCCTGTTGCGTGGCCAAGGGCGCTATGGCGATGAAGTGCCGACCCCACCGGGAACCTTGTACGCCGCTATTGTGCGCTCGCCTCATCCCCATGCCCGGCTCAATGCCGTGGATTCGTCCCGGGCGCTGGAAATGGATGGGGTTCACGGCGTATTGACCGGTGAAGATGTCCGCCAGTGGGCTTTGCCATTCCCGGTGGGCGTGCGTCAGCCCATGGAGCACTGGTGCCTAGCTGTGGACAAGGTGCGTTATGTTGGTGAGCCAGTCGCCGTGGTTATCGCTGAAAATCGATATCTGGCTGAAGATGCTCTAAGTGGAGTGACGGTTGACTATGAAACGCTTCCGGTGGCTGTCGACACCGAGCTTGCTGCTGAGTCCAACGCAGTCGTCCTTCACGAGAAGGTTGGCGGGAATGTCGTCAGCGACCGCACATTCCGTTATGGCGATCCCGAGACTGCGTTTGCCGAGGCCGACCGACAGGTCTCGATCAAGGTTCGTTTCCCTCGCAGTTCCTGCATGCCGATCGAGTGCTACGTGGTGCTTGCTCAATTCGATCAGGCCAACTCTGCTTTCGATATAACCTCCAACTTTCAGGGGCCCTATGCGCTTCACTCGGTCATGTGTCGAGCTCTTCAGGTACCCGCCAATCGTCTTCGACTACGCACTCCGCCGGAATCAGGCGGCAGCTTTGGCATCAAACAGGGTGTTTTTCCCTATGTCGTTATGATGGGCCTGGCCGCGCGTAAAGTCGGCGCGCCGGTCAAGTGGGTTGAGGACCGTCTGGAACACCTTCAGGGCGCCTCTTCGGGAACCAACCGGGTCAGTACGCTCGAAGCCGCGGTAACGCGAGAGGGTCGGGTAACGGCCCTGCGTCTGGACCAGCTTGATGATTGCGGCGCCTACCTGCGAGCGCCGGAACCGGCTACCACCTACCGGATGCATGGCAATCTGACCGGCGCTTATGCCATTCGCAACCTTGCCGTGCGCAACCGGATTGTGATGACCAACAAAACGCCGACCGGGCTCAACCGCGGGTTCGGTGGGCCGCAGGTGTATTTTCCGCTGGAACGGCTGATGCAGCGTATTGCGGTTGAGCTAGAGCTGGATCCACTGGACGTCATTCGTACCAACCTTGTCCCCAGCGGCGCTTTCCCCTATCGCTCGGCAGCCGGCTCACTACTGGATTCTGGAGATTACCCGGCAGGCCTGGAAAAAGGCGTCAGGGAAGGGGGTCTCGAAGAACTCATCCAGCGGCGTGACAAGGCAAGGGGCGAGGGGCGTTACTACGGCATCGGTTACACGGCCGCTGTCGAGCCGTCTATCTCGAACATGGGCTATATCACCATGGCGTTCACTCCCGAGGAACGTAAACGGGTTGGCCCTAAGAATGGTGCCGTCAGCACGGCAACGATTAGTGTCGATCCGCTTGGCAGTGTCAGCGTGCATGTTTCGTCCACTCCCCAGGGGCAGGGCCATCAAACCGTCGCTGCACAGATCGTGGCAGAAACGCTGGGTGTTCCACTGGAATCCATCAGCGTCAACGTGGAACTGGACACCGGTAAAGACGCCTGGTCGATTGCATCCGGCAATTACTCCAGCCGATTTTCCGGCGCCGTAGCCGGGGCTGTCTACAAGGCGGCCCTAAAGGTCCGTGCTCGACTAGCCGCCCTTGCCGCGGAGCAATGGAATATCGATAGCGACGATATCCGGTTCTCGGAGGGCCGGGTTTATGTGGAGGGTACGGACCAGTCGTCTTCTTTCCACCGCCTGGCAGGCGCCACTCACTGGTCTCCGGGAACAACACCCCAAAGCGAGCCGGGTGGCCTTCGGGAAACGGCGTTCTGGACTCCATCGGAACTGGCTGCTCCCGGTGACGATGAGCTGATCAACAGTTCCCTATGTTACGGCTTCATTTTTGACTATTGCGGGGTAGAGATTGATGCCATCACCGGTGCCGTCCGCATAGATCGTTATGTGACCCTTCATGACGCTGGTCGCATGCTCAACCCACAACTGGTGGATGGTCAGATTCGCGGCGGGTTTGCACAGGCTCTGGGCGCTGCCTTGATGGAAGAGTTTGTCTATGGCGCTGATGGTAACTTCCAGTCGGGTACACTTGCCGATTACCTGATCCCCACCAGTGTTGAGGTCCCGGAGCCGGTTATCCTCCACATGGAGACACCGTCTCCTTTTACGCCTCTCGGCGCCAAAGGCGTTGGTGAGGGGAATAACATGAGTACACCGGTATGCATTGCCAATGCCGTTGCCGATGCACTTGGGACCAAGGATGTCGAGCTTCCTCTGACGCCATCGAAAGTACGCACACTTATGGGCATCGAGGAGCCGCCCCGTCCGGAAGGTGTGGGTGAGCCGGAAATGGAAGCTACCCCTGGCAGTGGCTCTAGACTCAGAGCCCGGGATTCAGTCGAACTGCCCGGCACCCCTCGAGAGGTTTTCGACGCTCTCCTTGATCCGCAAACACTGGCTGCCATCATCCCCGGATGTCACGGCCTGGAGATGACCGGGGAAAACGAATACCGGGCCGATGTCACGGTTGGTGTGGGTATGATACGTGCCCGTTTTGATGCCCGGGTCAGCCTTCACGACCTGAACCCTCCGGACAGCCTTCAACTGCGTGGCTCCGGCAGCAGTGCCATGGGCTCGGCGGAAGCATTCGCCACCGTCACCCTGACAGCGCTCGAAGGCAACCGTACGCGGCTGGACTACGACTACGAGGCAACAGTCGGGGGCAGGATCGCTTCGGTTGGCGGCCGCATGTTGCAGAGTGCGTCAAAAATGATCATTGGCCAGGTGTTCTCGCGGTTCTCCCGTCGGATGGGTGGCGGTTCATCCCGGTTCCTATTCCTGCAGAAGCTGTGGCAGAAAATCCGGGCACTGCTTACTGGTAAAGGAGGCCCGTCATGAAACCGGCCGCTTTTGATTATACCCTGCCCGGCACCCGGCGGGAGGCCTGTGACCTCTTGCACGAGTTTGGTGATGATGCCCGGCTTATCGCCGGTGGCCAATCACTGATGGCGGTGCTGAACATGCGGTTTGCCCAGCCCGGTCTTTTGATCGACGTTACCGGAATTCAGGACCTGCATTACCTGTCTCTTATACACATCTGACGCTGCCGAC
>CAJXOQ010000242.1 GCA_913057975.1 uncultured Marinobacter sp. | reverse complement strand
ATTCGTCGGCAGCGTCAGATGTGTATAAGAGACAGGCACCATATGGATGTGCCGCAAGGAGCGTGTTTTGGAAAGCATCCCCCACCCGCTCCTGCACCAGAGTCCGATTCCTGATTATTGATCGCTGGGATCAGGATTATCCAGAATTGTCTGTGTCTGTGTAGCACGAAATTCATCGACCGCTTTACGGACATCGTCCTTGAACGTACCGATAATCTGCGCCGCCAGCAGGCCAGCATTGATGGCACCGGCTTTACCAATTGCCAGGGTGCCAACCGCAATGCCGCCGGGCATTTGTACAATGGAAAGCAGCGAATCAAGACCGTTGAGTGCTTTGGACTGGACTGGAACACCAAGGACCGGCAGTGACGTTTGTGAAGCGACCATGCCAGGCAGGTGTGCAGCACCGCCCGCACCGGCGATGATCACCTTCAGTCCCCGATCAGAGGCCGTCTTGGCATAATCGAACAGTAAATCCGGCGTGCGGTGGGCAGAGACAACCTTCGTCTCGTAAGGCACGCCCAGCTTGTTCAGCATTTCGGCAGCGTGTTCCATGGTGGGCCAGTCGGATTTGGAGCCCATGATGAGTCCTACAAGCGGCTGCATATGCAACAGTCCTGATATGTGAGAAAGCCGGACATTGTATGTAAGGCCCCGTGGCCATGCAAACGGCCGATGGTCAAAGAGCGCATACTGTCCGCTCTCCTGGCCTTCATTTTGCTGAGTCGCAAGGTACGGGTATTATCGTGCTTTATTAACGTTACCGTCCATATACCGGAGCTGTTATGGAACCAATCCGTCCAGATGATGATGAAGTACGTACCGGGGTGCCCGGCAATAACGTGGAAGAGCGCAAAAAACGTGAAGCGCCCGTGCGCGAGTCGGCGGGCAATGGTGGCCCAGGCAAGCCTGCAGGAAGAAGCAGGAAAGCGTCTGGCGGTGGTGGTTCGGGGCGCAGCGCAGTGCTGTTGATCGCGCTGTTGATTGTTGCCGGAGCGGCGGGTGCTGGCTGGTATCAACAAGAGCAGCGTATACAAGCGCTGGAAGGGCAGCTGGAGGAGGCTGATTACTGGGCGCGCCAAAGCAAACTGGCGCTGGCACGATTCGAGGGAGAGCTTTCCGAGACCGGCGAGAATCTGCAGGAGAGAGGACAATCCATTGAAGAGACGCTGGTATCCCACAAGGAACGCCTCAACACGGCTGACAGCGAAATCGCCAAGCTATGGGGGGTGGCTAATGACCGCAACCGCAAGCGTCTGGATGAGCACAAAGCCGAACTCGAATCTTTGCGGGCAGATTTGGACAGCGGCAGCAGCCAGCGGGAAGCATTGTCTGCTTCGTTCAAGAAACTGGACGCAACCGTGTCCTCCCGGTTGGATAAGGTTCAATCGGACCTCGAGCGGCAGCTTACCGCCGTTCGCGAAACTGGACAGGAGAATGCCTCTCGATTGACGAAACTGGACGAATCCCTGGCCGGCATCGACCAGCTGGTGGAGCGCCAGTTGTTACGCTTCGAGCGAGAGCAAAACCTCACCATTGATGGCCTGGAAAGCCGTATTGCAGCGTTGGAAAAGGCCACCAATAACCTGTCCAGCGGCAGTCAGTTGGATGCCGTTCGCAAAGATCTGGCGGGGCTGAAGGAAACCGTTTCTTCGATTGACTCTTCGCGGGCGCAATTGACCTCAAGGCTGGTTCGCCTGTCGGAAGAGGTCAATGATCTACGCTCGCGGATATCCGGCCAATAGAATCGGCACAGCAGGGCAGGGAGGGCCGGCTGTGCTTTGTAACAGTTTGTATTCATCCCTTGCGGTAGCTCTCAGTTCCGCAAGATGGCAGTTGTTATGATCGGGACAACTCGCGAAAGGATGAAGAGTGCACAACAATGACAACCCGATTTCTTTTTCCCGGTTTTCCCCGGCCACTGGCGGCCGTACTCGTGGCTTTGCTATTGGTTTCCGGTGCCGGCTGCACGGTATACCAGTCCATCGGTAAAAGCGTTGGCTCGTTTTTGCACCCGGTATCCGGGCATGACTTTGTCCATATCGGCAATGATGAGTGGGATCGCAGCAATGCGGTTCTCTATTTCTACCGCACCCATTCCCAGTGGGCTGCCGACGAAATTGAGGCGCCAAGCGTTTACATCGACGACCATCACTATTTCAATATTCGAAACGACAGTTTTACCTGGCTTGAAGTTGCCCCCGGGGAGCGGCACATTGCCATCCGCCGGCCGTTGCTGGGGCTTGAGGGGCTGAACTCGTTCAGCCTGAGTCTGATTGCAGACGCCACGCTCAAGGTCGAACCCGGAAGGGTGTATTACCTGCGTTACAACGAATTGCAAGAGCCGGAAACTAACCATCCTGAACTCGCCGAGGACCATCCCCTAAGGTCTGGTGAGCTGCAATTGGTAACCCGCGATTATGCTATGCAGGCCGAAGAAATTGTTTCCACGCGTTTTCTGAATAGCGATTTGCTCGCTCCTAACCATGCCGCGACCTCCATTGTTGAGGTGAACGAGGACGCAGACTACGAGCGCAACCTGGTTCTTCTGGAAGAGGAGCGAGCGGTTGAAATTGAGCGCTTGAGAGAGCAGGGGAAGTATGACGAAACGCCTTGGTACTGGCCCTTTGGAGGCGGCCCTACGGTACCTCTTGAAAGCGATCGTCGATTGCGAGAGCTGGATCGCGAGTATGCGGCGTTGGAGCAAGAGCGGGAGCGCCGGGAAGAGGCGGAATCCGGTGACGGTTGGTGGATATTCTAACGTCGCCGATCTGGCGCACCGTGAATTGTTGTTTCCGGTTTCGGTTACTAGACTGTGGGGTGTCCGTATTCAGAAGGTGGCCGGATCATGTCGCTGAGAGATTCATTACAACAAACGTTTCGCCGGCTTTCCGGGGAATTGCTTCCCGAGGCACTGGAAAACGCAGGCCATCGGATAGCTGGCCTTAGAAAACGCCTTGATCACCTCAACTGCTCGCTGGCGGAACGGGCATTACCGGCGGATCGAAAGTCGCGTGTCAGTGAATTGTCACTCGATCACAAGGCGAAGCAGGCAGGGCAGAAAGCCACACGGCTGAAGGCTGTGAAGACGGCAAAGAAAACCGGGGGTGATAAACAGGTCTGATTGAAAATTATACGCTTTTTAACAAGTTGCGGGTTTTTTGAGAAAAACCCTGGAAAAAATTTGACACCGCCAGACAAATGCTTAAAATGCGCGTCTCACTTGGTTGAGACAGCAACGCTGACTCACCAGTGTGCTGTGAAAGTGGGCGGTTAGCTCAGCTGGGAGAGCATCGCCCTTACAAGGCGAGGGTCACTGGTTCGATCCCAGTACCACCCACCATTTCCCCCTGTTACTTTCCAATCAGCGACTGTCCGCAAACCCGAACAACGTTCCCGTTCACTCCGTTCGATGCAGGATTGCAGTACCACGCAATGGCTTCGGCCACGTCGACTGGCAAACCGCCCTGGGACAAGCTGTTCATGCGCCGGCCGGCCTCGCGAATGGTAATCGGCATGGCGGCCGTCATTTGGGTTTCGATGAACCCGGGCGCTATGGCGTTGATGGTCACACCGTTCTTCACCTGTTTTGCCATCGCTTCTACGTATCCGATCACGCCGCACTTGGCGGTAGAGTAGTTGGACTGGCCAAAGTTGCCGGCAATGCCGCTGATGGAGGAAATGCAGACGATGCGACCGTTCTCACGCAGCAGTTCCTGGTGCATCAGCTCTTCGTCGATCAGTTCCTCGGCAGTCAGGTTCACGGCAATGGTCATGTCCCAGAAATGCTCGGGCATGTTGCCCAGGGTTTTGTCACGGGTGATGCCGGCGTTGTGGATGACCAGGTCAATGCCTTCGAAATGTTCCTTCACAAAGTCTGCAATCTGTTTTGGCGCTTTCTCATCCGTAATATCACACGCCATCGCCTTGCCCTTGATGGGGGCCATAACTTTCTGCAGGTCTTCCATGGCCGGTGGGATATCCAGGCCAATGACCGTGGCGCCGTCCCGCGACAGGGTTTCGGCAATGGACGCGCCAATACCGCGGGACGCACCGGTTACCAGCGCGATCTTCCCGGCCAGCGGCGCGACTGGGTTGCTGGCGTGAGCGGTTGTTCCCTTGCTGATGCGGGTTACCTGGCCAGAGACATAGGCCGATCGGGGCGATAAAAAGAACCGGATGCTGGACTCCAGTTGCTGTTCGGCGCCGGGGGCCATCCACAGTAGGTTCGCGGTAGCTCCTTTCTTGCCGACTTCCTTGCCGACACTGCGCACGAAGCCTTCCAGTGCCTGATGGGCAGCGGCCTTGGCAGGTTGGCGACAGGTGCGGGGGTCCTGGCCTACCACCAGCACTCGACCGTTGCCCGCCAGCTTGCGGATGGTGGGGTGAAAGAAATCGTAAACCGCTTTCAGATCGGTGGTGTCTTTCATACCCTGTCTCTTATACACATCTGAC
>CAJXOQ010000241.1 GCA_913057975.1 uncultured Marinobacter sp. | reverse complement strand
GAGATAGGAGTCCGTCTCGTGGGCTCGGAGATGTGTATAAGAGACAGGGCCAGAACGGAGGTCATCAAAGCTCTGTGTCCGTACAGGATGCCCATTGAGGTATTGCAGAGGGCTTGAACTGCCGTTGTTGCGGCGCCAAGCCCTTCCATATCTTCATCTGTAAATCGATCTCCGAAAACATCGATGTTAGGCGATAAACGAATGCCTTTAGAACAACGAGTTTAAATAGATGGGATGATCGGACGTGGATAATGGGCTCAGATGCGTCCCTTTCGGCCGTAACTGCATCTCATGCGTTCACCGGGAGGCCGGAAGGTTCCAGAGCTTGTAGTCCAGTCCCATGCTCGTCATGGTCATCGAAAAAGGCTTGACCTTGACGTGGTTGTAAGGGCTAGCCTTTAGAAACATATGCGAACCGCTTCGGATGGACCGAAGCCCCGTAATAAAAAAGGTAACTTCCATGCATAAAAAAATCAGGATCATTTTGGTAGCTAGCGTCATCGCGGCCGTCGGGGGGATAGCGGTGGCTGCCCGAGATGGCAAGGATGAAAGTAAACCAGCAGCACCACCAGCTGGCGCACCGATGGCACCGCAGGTGCCTGTGGCTGAGGCCATCACGCGCACAATCACGCCGTCAACTGAGTTCACCGGCTTTTTGGCCGCACCGAAGGTGGTCGAGTTGCGCTCGCGTGTGGGGGGGCCGTCGACGCGGTGAGCGTGCCCGAGGGAAGTCTGGTACGCAAGGGGCAATTGTTGTTCCAGATTGACCCACGGCCTTTCCAAGTCGCGCTCGACACCGCCACGGCGCAGTTGCGGCAGGCTGAGGTGCTGTCCAGTCAGGCTCAGGCCGACTTTGATCGTGCCGAGCGGCTTGTTGCCACTGGCGCCCTGTCTCGGAAGACCTATGACGATGCAGTCTCCGCACGCAATGCGCGTCAGGCGCAGGTACAGGCGGCAAAGGCCACAGTCGCAGCGGCGCAGCTCGACCTGTCCTACGCGCGGGTATCGGCACCAATTGCCGGGCGCGTGGACCGAGTGCTGGTGACCGAGGGCAACCTGGTCAGCGGCGGCGGTGCAGGAGCAGCCACGCTACTTACCACGATCGTGTCCATCGATCCTGTGCACGTCTATTTCGACATCGATGAGGCAACCTACGTCAATGTGGTGAGCCGCTCGAGACCTGGTTCAGGGACTCATGCTTCGTTGCCCGTTCAAGTAGGCTTGAGCACTGACAGAAACTTTCCGTACAAGGGCGTGCTCGACTTCGTCGGCAATGCGATTGATAGAAGTACCGGCACGATCCGCGCTCGCGCGGTCGTCCCCAACCCTGATGGACGGCTGACGCCTGGGCTGTTTGCGAGGGCCAAGCTCTCCACCGCAAGCTCTCGGCAGGCCGTCCTCATCGACGACCAAGCGGTTGGCACCGATCAAGGCCGAAACTATGTTCTGGTCGTGGGTGAAAACAACCAAGCTCAGTATCGTCCGATTGAGCTGGGTCCCGTAGTCGACGGTCTGCGCGTTATAAACGGTGGCCTGCAGGGTGGCGAAAAAATCATAATCAAAGGCCTCGTACGACCTGGTATGACTGTCACGCCGCGCATGGTGCCCATGCAGGGGCCGGCAGCACCGGCCGCCGGCGCTCCCGACGCGACTAAGACTGCGGCTAGTGCCCCGGCAGTCCCTGCGGAGTCTGCCAAGGCCGCTGGGGCGGCTGGGGCCGATCAGGTCAAGGCTGACAGCGCAGCTGGCTCAGCGGAGGCTCGCAAATGAATTTCCCCCGTTTCTTCATCAACCGCCCTATCTTCGCAATCGTCCTTTCGGTGCTGATGCTGATCGCGGGCGCGATCAGCTACTTCCAGTTGCCACTGAGCGAGTACCCTCAGGTTACCCCCCCCAACGGTACAGGTCACGGCGAGCTATCCCGGCGCCAATCCGCAAGTGATTGCCGACACCGTGGCATCGCCGCTAGAGCAAGCCATCAACGGCGTGGAAGGCATGATGTACATGCAGTCCCAGATGTCCACGGACGGAAAGATGGTGCTCACCATCTCTTTCGAGCAACACATCAACGCCGATATCGCGCAAATCCAGGTGCAGAACCGGGTGTCGCGTGCGCTACCCCGGTTGCCACCCGAGGTCCAACGCATCGGCGTTGTGACTGAGAAGACCGCGCCCGACATCCTGATGGTTGTGAACATGCTATCGCCAGGGGATCGTTACGACCCGCTGTATGTGTCCAACTACGCGATGCTCAACGTCCGTGACGAACTGGCACGCCTGCCGGGCATCGCCAACGTGTTGCTTGGTGGTGAGGGTGAGTACGCGATGCGGGTCTGGCTCGACCCCGAAAAGGTTGCGTCTCGTGGCATGACCGCTAGCGATGTGGTCGCCGCCATTCGGGAGCAGAACGTGCAGGTTGCGGCCGGCTCTATCGGTCAGCAGCCTAACGCCTCGTCTGCCTTTCAGGTCACCGTCAACGCACTCGGGCGTCTCACCACCGAAGAGCAATTCGGCGATATCGTCATCAAGGCTGGCACCCACGGCCAGGTTACACGCTTGCGCGACGTGGCACGTGTGGAGTTAGGTGCGGAGAACTACACCATGCGCGCCCAACTTGATGGCGGCAACACGGTTGGCATTCAGATCCTGATGACGCCTGGCTCCAATGCACTAGATGTGTCTAGCGCGGTACGCGCGACGATGGATCGTCTACAAGCAAGCTTTCCAGAGGGCATCGAGTACAAGATCGCCTACGATCCTACGGTCTTCGTGCGGGCCTCGCTTCAGTCTGTAGCGGTCACGCTGCTAGAGGCGATTCTGCTGGTGGTGATCGTGGTGGTGCTGTTCCTGCAATCCTGGAGAGCGTCGATCATCCCGCTGATCGCCGTGCCGGTCTCGCTGGTCGGCACCTTCGCCGTAATGCACATGTTCGGCTTCTCGTTGAACACACTGTCATTGTTCGGCCTCGTACTCTCAATCGGCATTGTTGTGGACGACGCCATCGTCGTGGTAGAAAACGTGGAGCGCCACATGGCACTTGGCGAGTCGCCCAAGGACGCAGCGCTCAAAGCCATGGACGAGGTTACTGGCCCGATCCTGGCCATCACCTCGGTGCTGGCGGCGGTCTTCATTCCCTCGGCGTTCCTGTCTGGGCTGCAAGGCGAGTTCTATCGCCAGTTCGCGCTGACCATCGCGTTCTCGACCATCCTATCGGCGATCAATTCGCTCACACTGTCGCCCGCGCTGGCCGCCATCCTGCTCAAGCCGCATCATGGCGCGGCCCAGCCCGATCGAGTCACGCGCCTCATCGACGGCCTGTTTGGTGGCTTCTTCCGCCGCTTCAACCGCTTCTTTGACAGCGCCTCGAATGCTTATGTCGGAGGCGTGCGCCGCGCAGTTCGCGGAAGTGCTGTGGTGCTGCTGCTCTATGTCGGTTTCCTGGGGTTGACGTGGCTGGGCTTTCATAAGGTACCTGCCGGCTTTGTGCCCGCACAGGACAAGTATTACCTCGTGGGCATCGCCCAGCTTCCGACTGGTGCCTCGCTGGACCGCACCGACGCGGTTGTCAAGGAAATGAGCAAGATCGCGCTTGCCGAGCCTGGCGTCGAAAGCGTGATGGCATTCCCCGGCTTCTCCTTCAACGGCCCAGTGAATCAGCCCAACACCGCGCTGGTGTTCGCCATGCTCAAGCCCTTCAACGAACGAAAGGACCCGTCGTTGTCGGCGTTCGCCATTCAAGGCAGGCTCATGGGCAAATTCAGTCAAATACCGGACGGCTTCGTCGGGATTTTTCCTCCGCCACCGGTGCCTGGCCTGGGTTCAATGGGCGGCTTCAAGTTGCAGATCGAAGACCGTGCGGGCCTGGGGCCAGACGCACTTGCACAGGCCCAAGGTCAGATCATGGGCAAAGCCATGCAAGCGCCTGAGCTGGCCAACATGTTGGCCAGCTTCCAGGCCAATGCTCCACAGTTGCAGGTGGACATCGACCGCGTAAAGGCCAAGTCGCAAGGTGTGTCGCTGACCGAAGTTTTTGACACGCTGCAGATCAATCTGGGCTCGCTTTATGTCAATGACTTCAATCGATTTGGCCGAACTTACCGAGTGATGACGCAGGCCGATGCGAAGTTCCGTATGCAGGCTGAAGACATTGGCATGCTGAAGGTGCGGAACGCTTCGGGGGACATGATCCCGTTGAGCGCGATCGCGACGATCTCACGTAGCTCCGGTCCCGATCGAGTGATGCACTACAACGGGTTCCCATCAGCTGACATCAGCGGCGGACCAGCACCGGGCTATTCGTCTGGCCAGGCTACTGCCGCGATCGAGAAGATCGTGAGCGAATCGCTGCCGGACGGCATGACCTACGAATGGACTGACTTGACGTTCCAAGAAAAGCGGGTTGGCAACACCTCCATCTGTCTCTTATACACATCTGACGCTGCCGACGAATAGAGAGGTG
>CAJXOQ010000240.1 GCA_913057975.1 uncultured Marinobacter sp. | reverse complement strand
CGAGATAGGAGTCCGTCTCGTGGGCTCGGAGATGTGTATAAGAGACAGCTTTCAGGTCGCCGTGTTCGCGGGCATCGGAAATAGCCGCGATCACCCGGGGACGATCTTCGGACTTCAGTTTCTGAAGTTCCTCACGTAGGCGGATTTCGCCCGCCTTTGTCATGGGTACTCTGTCAGCCATAGTCTTACTTTCCTGCGTGTAGATCCTGGAGGCGGCGCACAGTGCGCTCGGGCCCGAACTTGATGGCCCTGCAGAAGGCTTCGCCGCCCGCCAGTGTCGTTGTATAGGTTACCTTGGTCTGCAGGGCCGACTGGCGAATCTGTGCCGAGTCGGAAATCGCCTTGCGACCTTCGGTGGTGTTAATAATCAGCTGTACCTGACCATTTTTAATAGCGTCCACGATGTGCGGACGCCCTTCACGAACCTTGTTCACCCGATCAACGGTGAGCCCGGCCTGCTTCAGAGCCTTGGCGGTACCAGTGGTGGCAATCACCTTGAAACCGGCGTCAATCAGATCCTGTGCCACTTTCGCGGCACCGGGCTTGTCGACGTCCCGCACGGACATGAAGGCCGTACCCTTGGCCGGCAGGCGCTCACCGGAGGCCAGGGCCGCCTTGGCGAAGGCTTCGTCAAAGCTGTCACCAATACCCATCACCTCACCGGTGGACTTCATTTCCGGCCCCAGGATGGGATCCACCGCCGGGAACTTGTTGAACGGGAACACCGATTCCTTGACGGAATAGTAAGTCGGCACGATCTCCTGGGTGAAGCCCTGCTCTGCCAGTGACTTGCCAGCCATGCAACGGGCCGCCACCTTGGCCAGGGACACCCCGATGGCCTTGGACACAAACGGCACGGTACGGGACGCCCGCGGGTTCACCTCGATCACGTAGATCTCGCCACCCTGCCAGGCCAGCTGCACGTTCATCAGGCCGATAACATCCAGTTCAATGGCCATCTTCCGCACCGCTTCGCGCATTTCATCCTGCACGTCTTTCGGCAGGGTGTAGGGCGGCAGGGAACAGGCGGAATCACCGGAGTGCACGCCCGCTTGCTCAATGTGCTGCATGATGCCACCGATGACCACGTCCTTGCCGTCGCTGATGGCGTCAATGTCCACTTCGATGGCGGCGTTGAGGAAGTGATCCAGCAGCACCGGGCTGTCGTTGGAGACCAGCACGGCATTGCGCATGTAGCGAACCAGCTCCTCCTCGTCATAGACGATTTCCATGGCGCGACCACCCAACACGTAGGAGGGGCGCACCACCAGCGGGTAACCAATCTCGCGAGCCGCCAGGATGCCTTCTTCGTGGCTGCGCACGGTGGCATTTTCCGGCTGAATCAGGCCAAGGCGGCCAATCATCTGCTGGAAACGCTCCCGGTCTTCGGCGCGGTCGATGGCGTCCGGGCTGGTACCGATAATCGGCACACCTGCCGCTTCCAGGCCACGGGCCAGCTTCAGCGGGGTTTGACCACCGTACTGGACAATCACACCCTTGGGCTTTTCGACGTGAATGATTTCCAGCACATCTTCCAGTGTAATCGGCTCGAAATAGAGTCGGTCCGAGGTGTCGTAGTCGGTGGAAACGGTTTCCGGGTTGCAGTTGATCATGATGGTTTCGTAACCGTCGTCGCGCATAGCGAGGGCGGCGTGAACACAGCAATAATCAAACTCAATACCCTGACCGATGCGATTGGGACCACCGCCAATGACCACGATTTTCTCGCGATCAGAGACATCCGCCTCGCACTCTTCCTCATAGGACGAATACATGTAGGCGGTTGAGGAGGCGAATTCTGCCGCGCAGGTATCCACTCGCTTGTAGACCGGGCGGATATCCAGGTCATGGCGCAGCTTGCGTAAGCTGACTTCGGAAATGCTCAGCAGCTGGGCCAGGCGCGCATCGGAGAAACCCTTGCGCTTGAGGCGGAAGAGGGTATCGCGATCAATATCCGCCTTGCCGGCGGATTTGAGGGCAGTCTCTTCTTTGATCAGGTCTTCGATCTGCACCAGATACCAGGGGTCTACATGCGTGTTGTTGAACACTTCCTCCACGGTCATCCCGGCTCGGAAGGCATCGCCGATGTACCATAGGCGCTCGGCCCCGGGCACATTCAGTTCCTGAGTCAGGGTTTCCTGGCCGTCAGTGGTGCTCAGGTCGACCTTCTCTTCAAAACCGTCGGAGCCCACTTCCAGGCCACGCATGGCTTTCTGCAGGGATTCCTGGAAGGTACGGCCAATGGCCATCACCTCACCCACGGATTTCATCTGGGTGGTCAGGCGGGCGTCAGCCTGGGGGAATTTCTCGAAGGTGAAGCGCGGGATCTTGGTGACCACATAGTCGATGCTGGGCTCGAACGAGGCCGGAGTAACACCACCGGTGATTTCGTTGCGCAGCTCATCAAGGGTGTAACCCACTGCCAGCTTGGCCGCCACCTTGGCAATCGGGAACCCCGTTGCCTTGGACGCCAGCGCCGAAGAACGCGACACCCGGGGATTCATTTCAATGACGACGACACGGCCGTTGTCCGGATTCACGCCAAATTGTACGTTGGAACCGCCGGTTTCCACACCGATCTCACGCAGTACCGCCAGGGAGGCGTTCCGCATGATCTGGTATTCCTTGTCGGTGAGGGTCTGGGCTGGCGCAACGGTGATGGAGTCACCGGTGTGCACGCCCATGGCGTCAAAGTTCTCAATGGCGCAGACGATGATGCAATTGTCGTTCTTGTCGCGGACAACTTCCATCTCGTACTCTTTCCAGCCGATCAGGGACTCGTCGATCAACAGCTCGTTGGTCGGCGACAGGTCCAGACCACGGGTACAGATTTCCTCGAATTCATCGCGGTTGTAGGCAATACCGCCGCCGGAACCACCCATGGTAAAGGACGGGCGGATGATGCAGGGAAATCCGATGTCGTTGGCCACTTCCCAGGCTTCCGCCATGGAATGGGCGATCGTCGCGCGAGGGCACTCCAGGCCGATCTTCTTCATGGCCTTGTCAAAACGATCACGGTCTTCGGCCTTGTCGATGGTGTCGGCGTTGGCGCCGATCATTTCCACACCATGCTCGGCCAGAACGCCGTGCTTTTCGAGGTCCAGAGCGCAGTTCAGGGCTGTCTGACCACCCATGGTGGGCAGCAATGCGTCCGGCTGCTCTTTCTCGATGATCTTGGCAACGGTCTTCCAGGTGATGGGCTCGATGTAGGTAGCATCGGCCATTACCGGGTCCGTCATGATCGTAGCTGGGTTGGAGTTCACCAGGATAACCCGATACCCCTCCTCACGCAGGGCCTTACAGGCCTGGGCTCCGGAGTAGTCAAACTCGCACGCCTGCCCGATCACGATGGGGCCCGCGCCCAGAATCAGAATGCTTTTAATGTCGGTACGCTTTGGCATCAACGTGCCTCCATCAGGCGGATAAATTCATCAAACAGCGGCGCTACGTCGTGTGGGCCGGGGCTCGCTTCCGGATGCCCCTGAAAACTATAGGCTGGCTTGTCGGTACGACGGATTCCTTGCAGAGACCCGTCAAACAGGGATTTGTGGGTCACCTCCAGATTGCCCGGCAGGCTGGTTTCGTCCACTGAAAATCCGTGGTTCTGGCTGGTAATCATCACGGTGCCGTCGGCGGTGTTCTGCACCGGATGGTTGGCGCCATGGTGGCCATGCCCCATCTTGATGGATTTGGCACCGCTGGCCAGGGCCAGCAACTGGTGGCCAAGGCAGATGCCGAAAACGGGAATGTCGGTCTCCAGCACATCGCGGATGGCGCTGATGGCGTAGTCACAAGGCTCTGGATCGCCGGGGCCGTTGGACAGAAAAATACCATCTGGATTCATCGCCAGCACATCGGAAGCGGGGGTCTGGGCCGGCACAACGGTGATGTCGCAGCCGCGACTGGCCAACATGCGCAGGATGTTGAGCTTCACGCCGTAGTCCCAGGCGACGACCTTGAACTTTGATTCGGTGCGCTCGCCATAGCCACTTTCGATATCCCACTCACTCTGGCTCCAGGTCCAGGCTTTTTCCGAGGTGACTTCCTTCGCCAAATCCATGCCTTTCAGGCCTGGAAAAGCGTTAGCCAGCTCCAGGGCACGCTCGGCCGTGGCGTCTGCGCCGGCGACCACGGCACCATTCTGGGAGCCTTTATTCCGCAGGATTCGGGTCAGGCGACGGGTATCGATGTCGGCAATGCCGACGATGTTGTTGGCGCGCAGGTAGTCCTGTAGCGAGCCGGTGCTGCGCCAGTTACTCACCAACAGGGGCAAATCACGGATTATCAGGCCGGCGGCCTGGAGACGATCGGATTCGATGTCTTCTTCGTTCACACCGGTGCTGCCGATATGGGGGTATGTGAGGGTGACAATCTGGCGGGAGTAGGACGGGTCGGTCAGGATTTCCTGATAACCGGTCATGGCGGTGTTGAACACCACCTCTCCGCTGGTTTCCCCTTCAGCGCCAATGGCGGTGCCGTAAAACAGGCTTCCGTCTGCGAGTGCAAGGATGGCAGGTGTACTCAAGGCTTGTATCCTCATCGAGTGGCGTACAGGTTCGTCACGAACAGGAACGCAAGCGCAAATTCAGGTCTGTCTCTTATACACATCTGACGCTGCCGACGAATAGAGAGGTGTAGA
>CAJXOQ010000239.1 GCA_913057975.1 uncultured Marinobacter sp. | reverse complement strand
TAGGAGTCCGTCTCGTGGGCTCGGAGATGTGTATAAGAGACAGACCCAAACCTGTATAAAATGCGACCAACCCAACCACGCACCCAACCCAAATGAAACTGGTTTCCTTCGACATATTCCGCACCCTCGGCTTCCCGGACACCAAAACCCTCAAGCCCGAACAGTTCCTGGCCCACAAAGAACTGCTTAAAGACGCAGACTGGGTGCTGTTCCCGGAATACTGGCAGCTGAATGCCCTCGTACACGGGCTGAAATGCCGCGTTTTCCCCAGTGTCGCCAGCTATCGCATCGGCCACGACAAGGTGGAGATGACCCGGGCTTTCCAGGCGGTCGCACCTGAACACACTCCGTGGACACTGATTGAAGCCAACGGTCCGGAGGAACGGCAGGCGGTATGGGATGCCATGGTCGTGCCCTTTGTAGCCAAGCTGCCCAAGGCCAGCATGGGCGAAGGCGTGTGGTTGATTGAAAACAAAGCCGACTGGCAGCGTTATTGTGAGCGGACCAATGTTCTCTATGCCCAGGAATTCCTGCCGATTGATCGGGACGTACGGGTGGTGATTGTCGGGGACAGAGTGGTATCCGCCTACTGGCGAACCCAGGCGGACCAGGGGTTCTACAACAACGTGTCACAGGGTGGGCGCATTGACCGGGGGCCAGTGCCTTCCGTGGTGACCGATCTGGCACTGCGCCTTGCGCGGGAGCTGGAGGTGGATCACGCGGGATTTGATATTGCCCTGGTAGAGGGTTATCCCTACGTGCTCGAGTTCAATCGGCTATTTGGCAATCAGGGGCTGGGTCATGGCGGTGATCTGAAAACCGCTATTCTGGATTACCTCCAGTGCCAGGCCGAACCTGAAGACCCGGATGGGCCAACCGGGCCCGCGCCTTTATGGCCGGTAGCGGTGTGATGCAAGGGGCACTTCAGGCCCTGACGTCCACCATGCTGCCCACGTTCTCGGCCGGGTTTGCACCGATCGTCGCGACGGCGGTTTCCGTTTCTGGAAAGCAGAAGCAGACGGTAACAAAATTACCAGAATTGCGACTCAGTTCGAGGCTTCAGAGAGCCCGCAATAAGCCTTCGTTTATGGGTAGATATGCTCATATCCCGCCCCAGGGAAAGGACCGATGATCGCGCGATTGACGGGTGCTGCAGTGTTGCTGTGGTGCCTTTTTTTATGCCTGTTTGCCCGTGGAGGGAAACACTATCCATGATCGAGTCTGCCAACGCTCTTATTGCTGATTACTACGACGCAGAGACCTTTGCCCGTATCAAGGCTTTTGCCGATACCAGGGATACGCCCTGCGTGGTGATTGATACCGCGACCATCGATCGTCAATACAACGAGTTGGTGGAAGGCTTCCCTTATGCCAACGTTTACTATGCAGTGAAGGCCAACCCGGCCCCGCAGGTTCTGACCATGCTGCGGGATAAGGGTGCCAGCTTTGATATTGCGTCGGTGTACGAACTCGACAAGGTCATGGGCCTGGGTGTGACGGGCGACCGCATCAGTTACGGCAACACCATCAAGAAGGCCAAGGACATTCGCACCTTCTACGAGCGAGGGGTTCGCCTGTACGCGACGGATTCGGAAGCGGACCTGCGCAATATTGCCAAGGCGGCTCCGGGCTCGAAAGTGTATGTTCGCATCCTGACCGAAGGCACCCTGACTGCTGACTGGCCGCTATCACGCAAGTTTGGCTGCCAGACCGACATGGCCATGGATCTGCTGATCCTGGCCCGTGACTTGGGCCTGATACCTTACGGCGTGTCCTTCCACGTGGGTTCCCAGCAGCGTGAAATCGGCGCGTGGGATGCCGCCCTGGGCAAGGTGAAGGTAATTTTCGAGCGCCTGAAGGAAGAAGACGGCATCGAACTGAAGATGATCAACATGGGCGGCGGCTTCCCGGCCAACTACATCACCCGTACCAACGACCTGAAAACCTACGCGGAAGAGATCAAGCGTTTCCTGGATGAGGATTTTGGTAATGATCTGCCGGAAATTATTATCGAGCCGGGCCGTTCGCTGATTTCCAACGCGGGTATTCTGGTGAGTGAAGTTGTACTGATTTCCCGTAAGTCACGCACAGCGCTGCATCGCTGGGTGTTCACGGATGTAGGTAAATTCGGTGGCCTGATCGAAACGCTTGATGAATCCATCAAGTTTCCGATCTACACCGAAAAATCCGGCGAAGGCGAGGACTGTGTAATTGCAGGCCCAACCTGCGACAGCGCCGATATCATGTACGAACACCACAAATACCCGTTGCCGCTGAACCTGGCCATTGGCGACCGCATGTACTGGCTGTCCACTGGTGCCTACACCACGACGTACAGTGCAATAGAATTTAACGGTTTCCCCCCGTTAAAGGACTATTACATCTGATATTGGGGTGGCCGCGGGGCGGGGGTAATTTTTCCTTGGAAATGGAACTCGCTTCGCTCAGACACCCATTTCTGGCGGAAAATTTACCCCCACCCCACGGCTAGCAATTTGTGAGTGGGCTGCCTTTTGAGGGTCAACTTTCGGGTTGGCCCTTTTGTCGTTTCAGGTCCAGGGTAAAAGTCAGCGGAAGAACCAGAACGCAATAGGCGATGATAAAGATAATGGCGTATCGGGCGTCGTTGCCCCAATCGGCCAGTAACCCGCCGATCATGGGAACAGAAAACGCCACTGTGTAACCAACCAGGAAGTTTCCTGCTGAGAGTCGCCCCGTTTCTCTTGATTCCACCAGTACAGGGGGTAAAGCCACCAGCAGGATCAGCAGAATACCGGCCGTGAAGCTCATAAACGTTGCGCTGGCTATTGACCACCAGCCGGTGAAGACGACCGTTCCCAGTGTGCCCAGGATGCTGCAGGTTGCCATCACCATGATGGGGCCTTTGAGGCCTACCCAATATCTCGCCATTTTCAGCATGACCAGGGATGCGATCACCTGAGCGAAGTTATACCAGAACAGCGCATCCGCCAGCATGTCGAAGTTACCCTGTTGCTCCAGGATATTGCCCATATAGGCGTTAAGGCCGAAGAACAGGGATCCGGACAGGCCCAGCAGCAGGCCAATTCGAAGAGTCAGTGGGTTTTTCCAATCGGGCAGCCATGCCGGTTTCTTTACAGGTCGGGCCATTTCTCTTCGGGGCAGGAACAGAGCGGCAGCGACCAGCAACGCGGGCAGTGACCAGGCCAGGAGGGTGGCTCGCCAGCTATCGTCCATCAATGGCATCAGTACTGGGAGAGTGATGCCGGCACCGATGAATTCACCCATCAGCATGCCGTTCATATAGATGGCGGAGCCGATGGCCAGATGTTTGGGTTCGAGCCAGCGCGGCAGCAGTGCCGGCAGTGAGGGCTGCATCATGGCCACACCCAGACCCATGACGGCGCTCGCGAGCATGAGTGTGACGGTGTCTGGTGACAGCCCGCGACCGGCAGAACCGATGACCATGATCACCATCGCCAGTGCCAGGGTATTGCGTGGGCCCAGCCGTGCGATGGCGAGGGAGCCCGGCATGGAACCGACGGCCAGCATCAGTATGGGGAGAGTGGTGAGCGCACCGGTCAGAGCCTGTGACAAACTGAGTTCGTCGCTGATGAACGGCGCCAGGGGTGGAGCAACCAGTACCGGTATGCGCAGGTAAACACCGGCCAGCCAAAGCAACACCGCCACCGGAAGCAGTTTGACTGCCGGTGGCGGTGTTGTGGTATCTGAAACGTCAGCCACGGGGGCCGGGCTTAAACGTCGCTGGTGTCCAGGGTGTAAGCACCGTCTTCGTCGTGGACTTCACGACCGGTAACGGGCGGGTTGAAGGCGCAGATCAGACGCATGTCTTCGGTGCCACCGCGCAAGGTGTGCGGGTCGTTCTTGTCCAGTGCGTACAGGGTGCCGTCGGAAATCTCGTGGGTTTCACCGGTCGCCTTGTCGAGGATGGTGCCATTGCCGGCAACGCAGTACACTGCTTCCAGGTGATTTTTATACCAGAGATTCAACTCGGCGCCCGCAGGGATAATGGTCTCGTGGAAAGAAAAACCCATTCCGTCCTTCTTGAGCAGCATTCGGCGGCTGGTCCAGCCCGGCCCGGTAACTTCCCGTTCGGTACCGATGATGTCTTCAACGCGTACGATTTTCATACTTATCCCTCATTTTGTGATGGAGCAGCCTTACAGTATAAACATCCCCGTCAGGTTCGGTTCAACCGCCAATCGTCGTAGGCGTCCAGCGACTGCTCGATGGCGGCTATGAAGGCCATCCTCATTTTTTCATCCAGGGCGCGCTTTTTCCGACAACGTTCGAAGGCCTGATGGATGGTCCGGCGTTGCCCGCGGTCGAGTTGCTCAAGCCAATGGTCATCGGCGGGTTCAAGATCCAGCAGTTCCCGGCCGGCATGGTTCCGGTGGCTGATATGCCACCAGTGATTAACGGCCCTTCCTAATACAACATAGCCGAATTGGCTGTCTTGTACAGGCCCGAAGGTGGCGGTCCTGAGCCCGTTTTTTAGTACACCGGTATTGAGCACCGGCAGTGCCAGGCGGTCGCCGTAAAAATAGCTGCCGGCGGCGCCGATCAGCCCGCCTACCAGGGCGCCGGCGCCCAGCGAATGGCCAAGGGTCCTGTCTCTTATACACATCTGACGCTGCCGACGAATAGAGAGGTGTAGATC
>CAJXOQ010000238.1 GCA_913057975.1 uncultured Marinobacter sp. | reverse complement strand
TACGAGATAGGAGTCCGTCTCGTGGGCTCGGAGATGTGTATAAGAGACAGCCACGGCTTTGTCGGGCTGCTTGTCGAGGAGATAAATACGGCCCAAAGCGCTTAAAAGCGAGGAATCGTTCGGAGCGTCGGTTACCGCCTCGTCGAGAAGATCTATCGCAGCTTGCCGGAGGCCTTGAGTTACAAGCTGGTTAACATGAGAAAGCAGCGAAGACGTCGTATCTGATGACTTACGGCCCGATTCTAGTTGTTTGCTCGTCCCTGACATCAGACATCCCTTTTGCCGGCAAACCTCGTTCAATAACTGACCGAGGATAATACGCACGATGCATCTTGTTCTTATTGGCTTCAATACTGCGTGATCTGACGACAGATTCCAAGCATCAAAAGCACACGTCAGAGTTGGGATGGTCGTCACTGGCCTGAGAAACATCCATACCAGCCCGCTGGATTTTTGGCCTCCAGGGTCGCGCCGAATGGATCGCAAGGTGACGGAGAAGTCCTGCCTTGTTTCACCCCGGCGAATACACCCCCTGCTTTTTCGATGCCTGAATATCCAAAGGCAGCACACCCAGGTCCTGCCACTTCTCCGGATGGCAGGTAAACAGGAGTATTTGATGCCGCCCGGCCGAATCAAACAGGATGCGCTTCATATCTTCAAGCCGCTCACTGTCACTGTGCACCAGTGTGTCGTCCAGGATGACCAGCGTTGGCCTTCCGGCTTCCCGAAGCAGATCGGCATAGGCCAGGCGGCTGATGAGGCCCATCTGTTCCCGGGCGCCAAAGCTCAGTTCGGTAATCTGTCCCAGTTCGCTGCCCCGGCTGAAGGTGCCCGGCCGTAGCTGTTCGTCCACTTCCAGCGACGCTTCCGGAAACAGCACTGAAAGGTAGTGGTTCAGGTGTTTCTGCAGCGGTGCCTGCAGTCGACGAGTTAGGGCCTGGCGCTTTTCGGTGAGCAGGTTCAGCAGCAGGTCCAGCGCCTGGGCGCGGCGGTGCAATTCCTGATAGCGGCGGTTGCACTGGTCGTACTCTGCCTCTTGCTCGTTGAGCTGTTCTTCCAGCCCTTCTGCGCCCCAGGCTTCCAGCCTGACTTTGATATCGCGGAGTTCGCGGCCCCGGTTCTCCTGGGTCTGGCGCAGCTGATTGACCGCATTCTGGTAGCGTTCGATATCCTGCCGGATAAACTCCGGGCGGGCCTCGCGGATTTCCCGTTCCCGACGTTCAAGGCTGGCTTCCAGTTCGGCTTGCTGTTTTTCGAGGTTCGCCAGGTCGGTGGTGATTTGCTGAAGCTGCTGTTGCCGTTCCGGGCTCTTCTCTTCATCCGCCAGCCGCTGCCATTCGGTTTTGGCGTTGTCCCGGGCCTGTTTCAGGGCAGACAGCCTGGACTGATGGGCGCGCTCATTGGATTCGGCTTTGTCCAATGCGGTGCCAGCCCGGGTGAACGCCGCCTCCGCTTCTTCCAGGGCTGGCACATCCACTTGAGGATCCGGTTTGGGCGTGGCTTCCAGTTGTGTTTTGGCTTTCTCCAGCTCGCCCTCCGCCTCGCTCTGGTCGGAGGCCAGCTGCTCAAGGCCTGCCGGCGCCAAAGATTTAAACAGCTCGTCGGCATGCTTCACGGCTCGCCCAGCACTTTCAAACGCGGACAGACGATCCTCTGCCTGTTCCACGGATTCCACACCAAGAGTCTTCAGCTGTTCGTCCAGCTCTTCCTCAAGGGCTTTAAGCTTCCTTCGTGTGCTGGCCAGCTCTTCCCCGCCTGGCGTGATGCCCAGGGTGCCCACGCCCGGAATAACCAGGGTCGACTCTTCCAGAAGCTGCTGCTCGCCTTGTTCGGAAAGCGATTCATCGTTCAGCGTCAGTGATGCGCCAGCATCCAGCTGCCAGCTCAATCGGGTGGCGATGGTCCGTGAACGAATGGTTTCTTCGTTCAGCTGGTTCGCCGTTGCTCGCAGTTTTTTGACCAACTCTGCATCGATGCGGTTTTCTCTGGCCTGCTGCCTGGATTGCTCCAACTGCTGATGGTATTCCTTTGCCTTGGCAAGGTTCTGGGACAGTACCTGTTTTTGCTGTTCAAGCCGGCGGACATCTTGCTCCAGCCGCTCCCGGGTTTGCAACAGACCCGCCAGTTTGCGTTGCTTTTCGGCTTGCTCATAGGCGGTTCTGGCTTCAGTTAAACGGCCTGTAACGGCGGGCGTTTGTGCTTCTGCCACGGAGAGATCGCGCTCGGCACGATCCAGCTCTGCCTTTCGGCTCTCAAGCTGGCGACTGAGCCCTTCCAGGTGCTCCTTGTTCTGCTGCAACAGGCTATGGTTTTGCTGTAGCTGGCTGAGCGTGACTTTCTCCTGGTTCTGTTGCTGCTCCAGGCGCTCAACCTGCTGGTATCGCACCCGAGCTTCCTCCAGCTGGCGCTGGGCGTCTTCCCATGGGCGTTCGGCCTCGGCTTGATCATAGTCCTGCGCCAGTTTGCCAAGCCGGTCGACCTGCTCCTGGTATTTATGCACTCGCTCCTTCAGCTCTTCAATTTCAAGGTCATATTGAGCGCGGTCTTTTTCCAGTTTCAGGTAATCGCCCCGGGGCTTGCCGGTTCCGGTAAGCAGCGTGTCACGCTGGCTGCGGACCGTCTCGATCAGGTCGTCGCCTCCGGAGCTTGCCACCTCTCCCACCATGGAATTCAGGGCAGACTTCAGATGATCACCGGCATGTTCTATGGCCTGTTCGATGTCCTGCCCGGTGCCCTGCTCCACCCACAGCAGTCCCGGTATGCCCCAGTGTTCGGCTTTGCTGGCGCCGCGTTTCGGGTACTGGTATCCCAGCAATTCAGCCAGTTTTTCTTCGGCGTCGTCTTCACTGTAGGTCTCGGTGCCGACAGCCAGGTCGCACCGTTTGCGCTGGAGAAAGCTTTTGGTGAGGCGCCAGGTTCGGTCGTCTTGCTCAAATTCCAGCTCAATAGTAGGGGCCGCTGCGGAGTCGCCCCAGGGGCGCAGGTCGTCTACGGCCGTGGAACGGTAGCGTTCGAAAAATGCGGCACGGATGGCACGTACCAGGGTGCTTTTGCCGGACTCATTGGGACCGTGAATCAGGTTGAGCCCGGGTTGCAAGTTGTCCAGAACGAAGGGTTTTCGGAACTGGCGCAGCTGTTCAATGCGCATACGCTTCAGCTTCATTGCCCCACCTCCTGTTCCCGCTCTCTGAGCATCCCAGCCAGAATCGCCAGGGCATCCCGGGCGACATCATCCTGCGCGCCCTCTTGCCGCTGCCGCAGGCTTTCAACCACCTCGCCCACGTAGCCATCGGCTTTCAGGGCCGCGATGTCCTCATCGGTAGGTGTAAGCTGAAGCCCGCTCCGTTCGCAGCGAAGGCTGCGGAATCGCGCTTCGGCAACTGACAAAGCTTTCAACAGGGTTTCTTCGCCGGCCAGGGTCACCGAGCTTTCAAGGCGCAGATCTACAACGGCGGATTCCGGCAAGGTGTTCAGGCGTTCCAGCAATTGCTCAAGATCAGACTGGACCGCCAGGGTTTCCCGCCATTGATGCCACTGATACCGCCCCGTTGGGACTGAGGTTACTTTCGGGGTTGCCCCGGGCTCGGACACTTCAACGATCAGGGCATTCCCCGCTTCGTTGTTCCGGAACCGTTCCGGCTCGGGGGTTCCGCTGTACCAGGTGCGTTCATCGATCTGTTTAATACCGTGCCAGTCACCCAGAGCGAGGTAATCGAGACTGCTGGCTTTCGCCCGGTCTGGTGCAATCGGATTGGTTGAATCTATCTCGTCCGGCAGCAGGCCCTGGACGCTGCCGTGGGCCAGGCCCACTCTGAGAAAACCTTCCGGTGATTCATAGCCGCTGAATGGCTCGGTCAGATCGCCGTAGGTATGGCGTTGAGTCAGCGGCGCGCAGAGGATGCTGAGGCGCTGGTGTTCTAGATCAATCACGCCGGGCTGAATCGCCAGATGGACATTCTTCGGCACTGCACCAAGGCGTTGCGCTCGTGTCCACACGCTCTCTGCCAGGGCGGCGTCGTGGTTGCCTGGCAGCATGACCCAGGGGCCGGCGAACGCCTTTGTGGCATTGAATACCCGCCGGATCGTGCGATCAGACACCGTTTGGGCATCAAACACATCACCGGCCACCAGAACGGCATCGCACTGATGTTCATTGGCCAGCTGTGCGAGCGTTTCGATGGCCTCAAACCGGGCTTCGACCAGCGCGGCTCCGTCTTCGGTTTCAAAGCGGGTAAACGCCCGGCCCATCTGCCAGTCTGCCGTGTGCAAAAACTTTGGCATTTTATCTACCTGAGAATTCGGGGAATTTTGGCGCCATTCTAGACCAACCAACGATACTTTACAGACGCAAGGCGACAATGCGCGTCGTTCTGAACAAGCTTGGCTATCCCAGCTCTAGCCCAGCTCCAGCCCGGCACTAGGCCGGGGTCAGCCGGCAGGCGGCGTACTTGAATTCCGGAATCTTCCCGAACGGGTCCAGAGCCGGATTGGTGAGCAGGTTGGCCGCCGCTTCCACAAAGGCGAAAGGCACGAACACCATGCCTTCGGGCATGGTCTGATCAGCCCGCGCCGTAAGGGTGATGCTGCCCCGCCGGGTGGCGATGTGGATGTCCCCTCCCGAGCCCACGAGACTAGGCATGATCTCGTATGCCGTCTTCTGCTTGAAAAAAA
>CAJXOQ010000237.1 GCA_913057975.1 uncultured Marinobacter sp. | reverse complement strand
CGAGATAGGAGTCCGTCTCGTGGGCTCGGAGATGTGTATAAGAGACAGTTCTGGAACGCACTCACAGAAATCGCGGCCCGGGACGGCATGAACCTGCCCCAGATGATCACCAAGCTTTATCACGAATCCATTGATGCCGGGCATGACCTGGGCAACTTCACCTCCTTTTTGCGGGTCTGTGCCATGCGATACGTCGCCCTACAACTCAGCGGCGATATTCCCCGCGACACCCAGGTACCCATCGCCTCCCTGGATGCCGACAAGATCCTCGCCAGGAACATGGACCAGAAACCTCCCAGCGAAGCCACGCACTAAATCCGCGAATATGAGGGGTCTTTTACCAATTTCAGGTAAGATGCCCCCATACGCGCCGGTCGACATCCGATGACCCGCCAGGCCCAACCAGCCGACCGAAAGGATCTATGAAGATACCCAAACGATTGCAGCCCCTTGTCGATGACGGCATGGTGGACGAAGTGCTCTACCAGTTGATGAGCGGCAAGGAGGCTCAGGTGTTCGTAGTGCGCTGCGGTGACAGTGTTCGCTGCGCCAAGGTGTACAAGGAGGCTCAGAAACGCAGCTTCAAACAGGCCGTTCAATACCAGGAAGGCCGCAAGGTTCGTAACAGCCGCCGCGCCCGCGCCATGGGCAAGAAAACCCGCTACGGCCAAAAGGAACAGGAAGACGCCTGGCTGAACGCCGAGGTGGACGCCCTTTATCGTTTGGCAAGTGCTGGCGTGCGAGTACCGGAACCGTTTGGGTTCGTGGATGGCGTGCTGCTGATGGAGATGATTGCCGACGAAGACGGCAAAGCCGCGCCACGGTTGGACGATGTCACGCTCACGCCGGAGCAGGCCCGGGATTATCACGGCAAGGTTATTGCTGACGTGGTGCGTATGCTCAGCGCCGGCCTGATCCATGGCGACCTGTCAGAGTTCAATGTACTGGTCGATGCCACGGGCCCGGTCATCATCGACCTGCCGCAGGCGGTGAATGCCTCTGGCAATAACAGCGCCGAAAGAATGCTGGAACGGGACGTGGACAACATGCGCCGTTATTTTGGCCGTTTCGCCCCTGAACTGTTGAATACGGATTATGGCAAGGAAATCTGGGCACTCTACGAGTCCGGCGATCTGCACCCCGATAGCCGGCTGACCGGGTGTTTCGAGCACGACACGGAAAGCGCGGATGTGGACGAGCTGATGGCGGTAATTGATGCCGCGAAAGAGGAAGAGCGTGAACGCCTGGAACGCCTGAGGGATGCCGAGGCCGGCGACGACTAACCCACTTTCTCCACAAACCGACTTGCCACACGATCTGACAACATCAGGTGGGCCAACGCCGGGTACGGCAGGTAATGACTAAGCAGGAACAGTACTCCCGAGGAATCCAGCCCGGCAGACAGGCCCACATAGGCACCCCAGGCCACGAACAGTGCGCCGAGAAAGCCGCCATAGGCCCACAGCACGCGCCCGCGCTCTTCACTGGTCGGCACCCGTTTCAATACCCGGGCCACCGACCAGCCGATGTAAGCTGCAATCAATGCCGCGATCACCACTGAAACCACCACTCCTGTCAGCCCGAACAGGAAGCGCGCCAGATAGTTGGTGAGAAAAAACAGAACAACGGCGCTGACAGCGACAATGGTTACCCGCGAACGCTTCAGATCTTCCATACACAGATTCCCGGTCGGTTACATCACAAGGTTTGCACCGTTTTAACATTCCGGGCGCGCAGAAGCGACTTTGCTTCCTGAATCTGTTGTGTGCTTTCTGCATGAATGGCCAATACATAATGGCCCTTGCGCAATGCGGACTGCGCCTTCATCAGATAGGGTGTATGGTCGGGGCGGATTGTTATGCCCCCTGCGAGCAATAGCCCGAGCATCAAACCAAGCGCGGTGAGCGCGGACGCTGAAACCACCGTATTCTGCGAGATAAAACCAATGCCAAGGGCATTCAGTATCACATAGACGATAAAACCCGATACGGCACCGCCGACACTCAGGCCCACGTGGGAACGAACAAGCGTCTGCCAGATGCCCTGGTCTTCAGGCTCAAGTTCTTTTCCCTGGCGCCGGTCCGCGGGGCTCAGCACGGAAACCTGATCATTGGTCAGGCTTGTCTCGTTGCACAATGCTTTTGCCGTTCCATTGGCATCTGACTCTGCCTCGAAAACGGCAGCCACTTTGTGGCTTTCGTGCTCACCGGTCAAACTCATTGAGGGTTTCATGTCAATACCTCCTGAGTCTTTCAGCGAATGGATGGGACGTATGCTGTGGAGCCATCGCCCCTCTATCCACAAACATACAACACACATACCTGTATTTCGAATGACCATCCAGCAATAAGACGCTCCGAAAGCTCGCTCTACCAGGCCAGCCAGATCACGTGGCGTGCGCCCTTGCCCGGTCGCAAAGCCCTGACCGTAACCGGCTCTACGGAGAAGCCCGCGCGGCGCAGCCTTTCGGTGAATGCATGCTCCGGGCCGGCGGACCAATAGGCCAGTACGCCGTCGGGGCTCAAGGACTTTTGGGCAGCTGCGATACCGTCCGGGGAGTAAATCCAGTTATTCTCCTTGCGGGTGAGCCCTTCCGGGCCGTTGTCCACATCCAGCAGGATGGCATCCCAGTTGCCATCGCCTTCTCTCAGCAACTCCGCCACATCGCCCACATGAACACTGGCACGAGCATCGTTCAGTGGATACCCGGCGGCAGCGCCCAGCGGCCCCCGGTTCCAGTCCTCGACCTCGGGTACGAGCTCCGCCACGGTTACCCTGGCATCCTCTGCCAGAGCCGCCAACGCCGCAGCCAGCGTGAACCCCATGCCCAGCCCACCAATCAATACCCGGGGCCCAGCCACGCCACCGATACGCTCGCAGGCGAGCGTGGCCAGCGCGTCCTCCGAGCCATGCAGGCGGCTGTTCATCAGCTCACCGGTGGTACCGGCAATCTTGATAGAGAACTCATCATTGCGTTGCAGCAGTCGCAACCGGGTCCCATTACCGGGAATCGTCGCTGTACCGATTTCCTGGAATCGGCCCATCTATTTTTTAACCCACTGACCATCCTTCAGGATGTACTGCCCCGATGGTGTTTTTTCCAGTGCTTTCTGGCCGGCCACCGTTTCCACCTGGGTGACGGGAATGTCGTGTTTCTCGGCAATGCGGGCGTATTCATCCCGACGAGCCTGGTTGATGGCGTCGACAATACCCTGGGCGTTTCCGCTTGCCTTGACCACGTCCAGATAACCCGTTGGGGTTTCCCCTACCAGCCCTTGCTGTTTGGCGGTATCCAGCTGGCTTTTGGCCTCTTGCAGCCCCATGGCCGCGGCCGGTATGGCCAGGCAAAGCACGAGGATAAACGCACCGAGTTTGGAAAACCGTTTCATGAGTGACTCCCTGGATTCAGAATTGACCATCAGAACAACCCCTTCTCGCCGAAGAGTTCATCCACCTCTTCATCCACCTTCACGTAGATTTCATGCTGAATCTTGACGTTCAGGTTCACGGTGATGGGCTCCTTGGGCGCCTCCATCCTGACCGTAGGCGTGCAGGCTGCCATACCCAGGGCCAGTGCCAGCAGCACCAGCGTGTAACCACCTTTTCCGGACAAACCGCCCGGCCCAAATGCGACCATATGCCTTACTCCTGATTGTTTCCCGCCCCGGTGGATTGACGTTGCGCGTCCCGCTCCCGTATCAGGTTGCGCACTTTTTCTGTCACGGCGTCATTGACCCGGCCACTCAGTTGCAGGCTGGTCAGCAACGCTGGAATGTCCTCTTCCAGATTGATATTCAGGACAATGGGATGACCATCTCGTACTTCGGGGCTGCTGCCTTCCAACCGCAATCCCAGCACAAGGGTACCATCCTGAGCGTAGTCTATCGTGCTGTTGAGAACGGAGTAGTGAAAGTTTTCCATGGCCTGGACCACCAGTGCCATCGCCTGGTTACCCTGGGCCATCCCCTTCAATCGATCGGCAGGCAGTTTCAGCGTTCCGCCAGGCGCCACCGCCTGGACCTGTCCGGCATCAATGCTCACACCCTCCGGACCAACCCGGACCGGAATGGCGCCCTGAAGCAAACCACTGCCCGCCAACCCCTCGGCAGGGTATACCTGCATCAGTTTCGCCAGTTCAATGCCGCTGAGTTCAAGGGGAATCCGCAGCGGCATGTCGGCAAGTTGCCATTCTCCCGGTGTGACCCAAACCTCGCCACCCAGAAGCTCGGAAGAGGCCTGGTCCAGAACCAGGGTACCGTTGGCGATCTGATCCCGGGGCGAGCGATAGAGGCCGGCGACCCGCACATCGCGCAAGGCGATGCCCGGATTGAGGGCATCCAATACCAGGTCCGAGGTCCGGACATTTACGTGGTCATTGTCCAGGTTCAGATTCACCCTGCCGTCGAGACCGGTCCAGGCCGTCCGGTCGTACAATCCATCAAGGTTATCGAAAACAAGATCTCCCTGAACGCGGATGCCCTGGGATGGGAAGCGCGCACTCAGGGCCGCCTCAACGCGGCCGTCACTTACCTCGAGCGCCGCTGGCCACGCGGTGAACGTATCCGCCAGCGCGCGACCGCCACTTGCTCCGGCAGCGTCCATGCTCACCTGAAGCACCGGTACGCCTTCGAACGGATAGTTCATGTCCATGTCAGCATCGACGCCGGCGTCCGACGATAGCCTTCCGTCGATCTTCAGTTCGGTAACTGTCTCTTATACACATCTCCGAGCCCACGAGACGGACTCCTATCTCG
>CAJXOQ010000236.1 GCA_913057975.1 uncultured Marinobacter sp. | reverse complement strand
CAGACGACGACCGTCGGCGATAACAAAACCGCCCGGCGTGGTCTGGTTGCGGCGCGCCAACGTGTCCAGCACGCGCGCGGGGGAAATGCCCAGCCGGTACATGGCTGCGTCGTCCAGCGCCAGGGTGATCTGTTCGTCCGCGTCACCCTCCAGCTCAATACGGGACACGCCGGAAATATCCGCCAGATTCTGTTTCAGGCGCTCTGCCACGTCGCTCAGTTCGGTAACCGAACCAGAACCGCTGACAGCCAGAATAATGGCGGGGATATCAATCAGGCGGTCGTCGAGCACCATCTGGCCGACGTCATCGGGAAAATCCAGGCGCGCCCGGTCCATGGCCTGGCGGACACGATCCCAGGCGGAGTCGGTATCGTAGATGGTGTCATTCAAACGCACGTTGAAGATCGCCACGCCGGTGCGGGCAGTGGCCTGGGTGTAATCGACCTCCTCCACCTGGCGCAACTCGTCCGACAATGGCTGCAGTACCAGCCGCTCAACGGCTTCGGCGCTGGCGCCTGGGTAGTTAACGCTAATCAGACCGGCGCGATAGGGAAACGAAGGGTCTTCCTGGCGCGGCATGGTGCTGTAGGCCGCAATCCCCAGGAGGCACAGCATGGTCACCACCATGCCCAGCAAGCGTCGAAAGTTCAGCAGGCGCAGTGACATCAGCGCACCTCCACGGCATCACCGTCGGAAATACGGGTCATGCCGGCAAAAACCACCTGGTCACCAGCGTCAAGATCGGCGGCATCCACCACCACACGCTCACCGATGATCCGCTGCACCGTCACTGGCACCCGGCGGGCAACGCCATCGGAAATGCGGAACACGCTGGCGCCTCCGTTGGATTTCATCACTGACAACAACGGCACCGTCGTGGCCACGGTTTCACGGGGCGTAATACCCACTTCCACCGGCTCCCCGGGTTCCAGGGTATCTGCCGGCAGACTGACCAGCACCGGATGGAGCTCGCCGCGAACACCGCCGGGCTGGGCAATTTCCACGATAGAGCCAGTGACCGACGCACGGTTACGATCCTGCACCGACCAGACCGGCAGCAGCTGCGACAGCGAGACATGATTGAGCATGTACGCGGGCACCCGCACTTCCACCTCACGACCTTTCGGAGACGACAGACGCATCACCGGCTGGCCGGAGGCCACAAATTCATCCCGTTCCACCAGCAAGGCTTCAACCCGGCCGTCGAACGGCGCCCTCAGCTCACTCTCTCGCAGTAAGCGTGTGGCCTCGGCAAGAGATGCTTCGGCCGTTGCCATACTGGCTTTCAGGCTGTCCCGCCGGGAGGCCAGTTGCTCAAGCCCCTGCTCCGACACCACCCCGCGCTCGTGCAGTTGGCGGGAACGCTCCCATTCCCGTTTGGCCTGATCATATTGGGTTCTGAGTTCGTCCAGCCTGGCGGCTGCGGAATCCCGCGCCGGTTCCAGTGCAGGATTATATACCCGCGCCAGCAGGTCACCGGTCTTGACGGTCTGCCCCAGTTCAACCGCGCGCTCTCGAAGGGTGCCACTCACCTGGAACGTCAGCGTTGCCCGTTGGGCCGCCCGAACGATACCGGAGAAACGTAGCGACACGCCCTCAGTCTGGCCGCCCGTCACCTCGGCAGCACGCACCGTCACCGGGTCAGCGCCCTGTTCAGGCGCCGGTTCACTGGATTTACAGGCGCTGACAAGGAAGCTTGCAGCGGCCAAGAGGGAAACGATGGCGGAGCGCCGGGCGATGTTCATTGAGAAGTCCTCTCTTCCATGGTCACGGTGTTTTTTCATCATCCATCCGGTGGACAAAAGTTCATTATCAGACATAATGTCATTCTTTGACAATTTGTCAATAATCGGATTTCATCCCTAACCATGTATCATGAGATGGCAGTCTCCATTACCCGGAATCCCCTATGAGTGAGCCGTTAAAAACCCGTAGAGAGAAAGAGAAGCAGGCCAGGTACGACAGCATTCTGGATGCTGCAGAACTGGTGTTTTCGGAGAAGGGCTACGAGCGCACATCCATGGACGACATCGCGCGCACGGCCGCGCTCAGCCGTGCATTGTTGTACGTGTACTTCAAGGATAAGGCGGCGATCCAGCGCGGCATCATGCTTCGTGCCGGCCACAGCCTGTGCCGCCGCTTCGAGGAGGCTCGCCAGACGGCGGATACCGGGCTGGCTCAGATATCCGCCATGGGAGTGGCCTATTACAACTTCTACCGCGAGCAGCCGGATTACTTCTCCGCACTGACAACAGCCTCCACGGCGATGGTAGACGCAGATGACGAGCTGGCAGGCGAGATGTTTGGCTGCAAGGCAGAAACCATGGAGCTGATGGTCGGCGCGATACACCTGGGGCTGGAAGACGGCACCATGAACCGCGAGCGCATCCACAATCCGGTTGAAACCGCGCTCTACCTCCGTGGCGCCCTCCATGGCGTCATTATGCTATGCCAGAGCGAAATGACTGAGAGCGGCCTGGAAGACAACGTTTCTGCAGAATCACTGATCCGTCATACCATGGAGATGCTGACGTCCTCTATCTCGTCCTGAGAAAGGAGGACGATGACCGGATTAGAGCTGGAAATCGTAGATAGACCCAAGCCCCAGAATCCCCGTCAGCTCATCCAGTGCCTTACGGACTTCGTCAAGCAGCATCGGGTCGCCCAGATCCTCCTGCGACAGCTCCTCCCGGTAATGCGCTTCGACCCAGGTAGTCAGGCGTTCATACAAGGAGTCGGTTAGCAATACGCCGTGGTGCATGGCCTTGAGTTCGTCGTCGTTCAGCACCACCCGCAAACGCAAACACGCCGGGCCGCCGCCATTGCGCATGGACTGTTTGACGTCGAAAACCTCCACCGACGTAATCGGCCCCGAGTCACTCACCAACTCGTCCAGGTAGCGGCTGACCGACGCAATTTCACGACACTCACCCGGCACCGCCAGCATCATGCCATCGGGCGTGTTCAGCAACTGACTGTTGAACAGGTAAGAGGCCACAGCGTCCTCCAGCGGCACCTGCTCACTGGTGACGCGCACGGCTTCCAGTTTTGCACCTCTCAGGCGCGAGCGGATATCAGCCAGCACGGTTTCTTCATCCAGAAACGCCAGCTCGTGGTAGAACAGCGCGTTGCCATTGCCCACCGCGATAACGTCGTTGTGAAACACCCCGGCATCAATGGCTTCCGGGTTCTGCTGGGCGAACACCACGTGGCTGTCTTTCAGGCCATGCAGGCGGGCGATGGCCTGGGAGGCCTCCAGTGTCTGGCGTGCGGGATACAGTTTCGGGGCCGGAGCCTGTTCGTTAAAGGCGATTTGGCCGTAAACAAACAACTCTACACCCGGCTCGCCATACCCGCCGCACAGACGGGTGTGGTTGGCGGCGCCTTCGTCACCAAACTGGCTGACCGACGGCAGCGCCGGATGATGTGCGAACCAGGCGTCGTCCGCGAAGATGGATTTCAGTGCCCGGCCGGTGACCACATGCTCAATAGAGCGATGGAACTTGGCGCTCAGGTTCGCCGGCGTAAAATGTACACGGTGATCGGAGGTATCCGCACTCGGCGACACCGTAGCGGCGTTGGCCGTCCACATGGTAGAGGCCGATGATGCCGCCGCCAGGATGGATGGGCTTTGTTTGGCGGCCGCACTGAGAACGTCGCGGTCTGAACCGGTAAACCCCAATGCCCGCAAGGTCGGAATATGCGGGCGTTCATGGGGCGGCAGAACACCCTGGACAAAACCGCGATCCGCCAGACGCTTCATTTTCGCCAGCCCCTGCAGGGCGGCTTCCTTCGGATTGGACACCGAGCGAATATTGGACTTGGACGCCACATTGCCCCACGACAGCCCGGCGTAGTTATGGGTAGGCCCTACCAGGCCATCGAAATTGGCTTCTACTGCGTGCTTGACCATGACTCGTCTTCCGTCAGTCGAAATTTAACCCGGGCGCCAGGCTCTCCGGCACTTCGCTCCTCTTCGCCTCCAGCGAGGCCATGGGCCAGGCGCAGTAATCAGCGGCGTAATAGGCACTGGGTCGATGGTTACCGCTGGCGCCAACACCGCCGAACGGAGCGGCGCTGCTGGCCCCCGTCAACGGTCGGTTCCAGTTCACGATGCCGGCGCGCACTTCGTCCGTCAGCCGCTCGTAAAGTTTGTGGTCATCCGTCAGGATGCCAGCGGAAAGTCCGTAGCGGGTATTGTTCGCAAGCTCCAGGGCCTCGTCAAAGCTCTTGTAGCGGTAAACCGTCAGCAACGGCCCGAAGAATTCCTCATCCACCAGGTCCAGGCCGGTTGCGTCCACAATGCCCGGAGACAGCAGACCGGTGCCTTCCCGCAGACTCTGCATCTCCAGTAGTAGTTGCCCCCCCTTCGTCACCAGACTGTTCTGGGCCGCCAACAGCTTGTCGGCCGCTTCTGTCGAAATTACCGACCCCATGAACGGTTGCGGCTCCGCATCGAAATCGCCCACGGTGATGCGGCTGACCACTTCAACAAAGCGCTCCAGGAACTGGTCGCCCTTGGTACCCTTTGGTACCAGTAAACGACGTGCACAGGTGCAGCGCTGACCCGCCGACAGGAAGGCGGACTGGAGGGCGTGATGCACCGCGCCATCCAGGTCATGCACATTCTGGACGATCAGCGGATTGTTGCCGCCCATTTCCAGCGCCAGGATCTTCTCGGGCTGACCACCAAACTGCTTGTGCAGCAAGTGTCCTACCGTGGAACTGCCGGTGAAGAACAACCCGTCAACGCCCGGATGTGACGACAGGGATTTACCGGTCGGCATCGCCCCCTGCACAAGGTCTGTCTCTTATACACATCTCCGAGCCCACGAGACGGACTCCTATCTC
>CAJXOQ010000235.1 GCA_913057975.1 uncultured Marinobacter sp. | reverse complement strand
CTGTACCGGAACAGCGCCCGTCAAGGCGCTACGCGCCATGCCTGGCGCACAACAAGAAAGCCCCGCAAAAGCGGGGCCTCCTCTCAGGTGCTGAAGTGAAACAATCAGCTAAGCAGCTTGATCATCACACCGGCAGCCACCGCAGAGCCAATAACGCCGGCCACGTTCGGCCCCATGGCGTGCATCAGCAGGAAGTTCTGCGGGTTGGCCTCAAGGCCGACCTTGTTGGATACCCTTGCAGCCATCGGCACCGCGGATACACCAGCGGAACCAATCAGCGGGTTGATCGCCTCCTTGGTGAAGCGGTTCATCAGCTTCGCCATCAGAACACCACACGCAGTACCCACAGCAAAGGCCACAATACCCAGACCCAGGATACCCAGCGTCTGCGCATCCAGGAACTTGTCAGCCATCAGCTTGGAGCCAACGGACAGGCCCAGGAAAATCGTTGTGATATTGATCAGTGCGTTCTGGGCAGTATCGCTCAGACGCTCGACCACGCCACACTCGCGCATCAGGTTACCAAAGCAGAACATACCCAGAAGCGGCGCGGCGTCCGGCAGGAACAGAACCACGGCAATCAGTACCACCAGCGGGAACACGATCTTCTCTTTCTTGCTCACCGGGCGGAGCTGGGACATCTTGATGGCCCGCTCTTTCTGGCTGGTCAGCGCCTTCATGATCGGCGGCTGGATCATCGGTACCATCGCCATATAAGCGTAGGCCGAAACCGCGATCGCCCCGAGCAGATGCGGTGCCAGAACACTGGACACATAGATGGAGGTAGGACCATCCGCACCACCGATAATACCGACTGCGGCGGCTTCAAGGATGGTGAAGTCCAGGATACCCAGCCAATCGAGCAATGCAGCACCCAGAACGGTTCCGAAGATACCAAACTGGGCGGCAGCGCCAAGCAGCATTGTCTTGGGGTTGGCCAACAGCGGACCAAAGTCCGTCATCGCACCCACGCCCATGAAGATCACCAGCGGACCAACAGTGCTGCCGATAACCACTGAGTAGAAGTTATACAGCATGCCATTGCCATAACCGAAGTCCTGGGCAATAGAGTTTGCCATCGCCATGTCAGAGTAGCTGGCCTCTTTGACAGCCACCTTGAAGCCTTCTTTCAGCTCCGGAGTGATTGCCTGACCGGCCTGGTAGGCAACATCCAGTGGCGCAGCCAACGCGGCCAGAACCTGCGTCGCGTCACTCTTCAGAGCAAAATGGATCGCGTTTTCCGCCGCAGTCAGGGCGAGCCCTGCCTCCGGAATATTCGCCAGAATACCGCCGAACCCGATGGGCACCAGCAGCAGCGGCTCGAACCCCTTGCGAATCGCAAGGAACAGAAGAAGAAGGCCAATGGCGATCATGATCACCTGGCCAAGTTCCATATTGAACAGGCCACTACCTGTCCAGAGTGTCAGTAATTTATCCATGGAATGCTGGCCCTTATGCGATTGTCAGCATTTCATCATCAGGGGAGACGGCATCACCGACCTTGATGAAGACTTCGCCGATGGTACCGGCTTTCGGCGCCCGAACCTCGGTTTCCATTTTCATGGCTTCGAGAATGATCAGCACATCGCCCTCTTCCACGGCGTCGCCGGGAGATACCAGAACCTTGAAGATATTGCCGCCCAGAGGCGCGACCAGGGGCTCACCTTCACCCGCAGCCGGTGCCGGCGCGGAAGAGGAAGCCGCAGGTGCGGATGCAGCACCGCCTTCACCCTGAATCTGGCTGATTTCACCGCCTTCGGACACCGCAACAACATACTTCTTGCCATTAACATCGACAGTGTAGGTTTCCGGGCCTTCAGCTTTCTTGGCAGGCGCTACGTCTTCAGCGCTCGGAATCGGCTCAAAGGCATCCGGGTTGTCGCGGTTTTCCAGGAACTTCAGGCCGATCTGCGGGAACAGTGCGTAGGTCAGCACGTCGTCCTCAACGTTATCGGCCAGCTTGATGCCCTTCTCGTCCGCCAGCTTCTTCAGCTCGTCGGTCAGCTTGTCCATTTCTGACTCAAGCACATCCGCCGGACGGCAGGTCATCACTTCCTTGCCATCCAGAACGCGCTCCTGCAACTCCTTGTTCATGGGCGCCGGCGCAGCGCCGTACTCACCCTTCAGGATGGCGGAGGTTTCCTTGGAGATGGACTTGTAACGCTCGCCGGTCAGAACGTTCAGTACCGCCTGGGTACCCACGATCTGGGAGGTCGGAGTGACCAGCGGGATGAAGCCCAGGTCTTCGCGAACCTTGGGAATTTCATCCAGAACTTCGTCGAATTTATCGCTCGCGTTCTGCTCTCGCAGCTGGTTTTCCATGTTGGTCAACATGCCGCCCGGAACCTGAGCAATCAGGATGCGGGAATCGGTACCACGCAGGCTGCCTTCAAACTTCGCGTATTTCTTACGCACCTGGCGGAAGTAGCTGGCGATTTCTTCAAGCAGGTTCAGATCCAGGCCGGTGTCTCGGTCTGTGCCTTCCAGAATGGCAACAACCGCCTCGGTGGGCGAGTGGCCATAGGTCATGCTCATGGAAGAAATGGCGGTGTCCACGTTATCGATACCGGCTTCCGCGGCCTTGATGGCGGTGGCGGTAGACATGCCGGTGGTGGCGTGGCACTGCATGTGGATGGGGATATCCAGCTCTTTCTTCAGACGGCTGACCAGATCAAAAGCCACGTAAGGCTTGAGGATACCGGCCATGTCCTTGATGGCGATGGAGTCCGCGCCCATGTCGGCCACTTCTTTCGCCATTTCAACCCACATTTCGATGGTGTGCACGGGGCTGGTGGTGTAGGCGATGGTGCCCTGGGCATGCTTGCCAGTTTTACGAACGGCCTTGATGGCGCGATCCAGGTTACGCGGATCGTTCATGGCGTCGAAAATCCGGAACACGTCTACGCCGTTCTCGGCGGCACGCTCACAGAAACGGTCGACCACATCGTCCGCGTAATGACGGTAACCCAGCAGGTTCTGGCCACGCAGCAGCATTTGCTGTTGGGTGTTGGGCATGGCCTTTTTCAGTTCACGGATGCGCTCCCAGGGATCTTCGCCCAGGTAACGGATGCAGGAGTCGAAGGTAGCTCCGCCCCAGGATTCCAAAGACCAGAAACCAACCTTGTCGAGTTTCTCGGCAATGGGCAGCATGTCGTCAAGCCGCATGCGGGTGGCAAGAAGGGACTGGTGGGCGTCACGCAGGATAACGTCCGTAATCCCCAGCGGTTTCTTTGTGTCAGTCATCGTGTCAGCCTTCTGTTTAAAGGTTCTAATCTATCTGCCAGGTCACTTCTTGTGGCGTGACCGGTATTGTGCAATCGCTTTTTTAATCGCTTCAGCGGTGTCAGGATCAACCGACGATGGCGCCGAAGGCCTTGCACGTGGAGTACGGGCCGGTGCAGCGGGTTCAGGTGGGCCGAACCGATGGACCAGTTTTGACATGAGCAGGGTTGCAAACACCAATATGATCAGGAATACGAAGACAAACCCCATGCCTGCGACCATCAGATCGATGGCTTGTGACATTAGCTCACTCATAACAAATAGCTACCTGTATTGAGTTGTTGATTTTCCCGAGCCGCTGGCCAGACCGCGCCAGGAGCGTGGTTTTACCTGCCATTCGGACAGTTCGGGGGGCAAAATCCCGCGTAATTTACCGTTTTCCGACTCACTGAGCAACCTAATTGCAGGTTTCAATAGGTGGTTTCCGAGCTCTCTGGCCCCTACTGACGGGCCTTGAGTGGGCAAAAATCATTCTCATTCATGCATAACGAACACGCATTTTTCGACCTTTTATGCGGCCCTGCTCCAACCTTTTCAGCGCCGTGGCTGCCGATGCCTTCTCCACCGCCACAAAACACTGAAAGTCAAAGAGGTCAATCTTGCCGACAACGTTACCGGGCAAGCCTGCCTCTCCGGTCAGTGCGCCGAGCACATCTCCGGGCCTGACCTTGTCTTTGCGACCGCTCGCGATGCACAGGGTTTTCATCGAAGGCTGCACGGGGCGCAGCGCTGTTGCCAGCAAGCCACCTGTGTCGCCCCAGGTCACAGCCTGCTTGCGCCCGGCCTCCAGCCGGTTAATCTTGTGTGCCTGGGATGGCGTACAGAAGGTCACCGCCAGCCCCTGCTCTCCTGCCCGGCCTGTACGTCCTACACGATGAGTGTGCACTTCAGGGTCCCTGGCCGGCTCCACATTGACCACCAACGGCAAAGACTTGATATCCAGCCCGCGGGCCGCCACATCGGTTGCCACAAGCACAGAGCAGCTCTGGTTGCCAAAGCGGACCAGAACACTGTCACGATCCCGCTGCTCCAGATCACCATGAAGTGGCAGCGCCGCAAACCCCAGGCCGTTCAGCTCATTGGCAACGTCATCACATTGTTGTTTGGTGGTACAGAAAGCAATGCAGGACGCTGGCTGGTGCAACGACAACAACGCCGCAACGGCCTGAACCTGCTGCCCGGGCGCAATCTCGTAGAATCGCTCGGTAATATCAGACTCAACGGCCTGGCTCTCAATCCGGACATCCGCCGGCGCGTGCTGGTATTGCTCGCTCAGCTTGCGGATATTGTCGGGCCAGGTCGCCGAGAACATCAGAGTCTGCCTTTTAACCGGTGCCTGGCTGATGATGTCTTCCACCGCGTCCTGAAACCCCATATCCAGCATTCTGTCAGCCTCATCCAGGATGAGGGTTGTGAGCTGGTCCAGTGTCAACGTGCCCTTGCGGAGATGATCCTGAATACGTCCCGGGGTCCCGACCACGATGTGGGCGCCATGGCTGAGCGACCCGATCTGAGGGCCGATGGCCACGCCGCCACACAGCGACAGGATTTTTACGTTGTCACGGGCTCTCGCCAGTTCCCGGAGCTGTCTCTTATACACATCTGACGCTGCCGACGAATAGAGAGGTGTAGA
>CAJXOQ010000234.1 GCA_913057975.1 uncultured Marinobacter sp. | reverse complement strand
CGAGATAGGAGTCCGTCTCGTGGGCTCGGAGATGTGTATAAGAGACAGTCCTCACCATTCCTGATGCGCTGGGGCTTGGCCTGTACTTCGAAACTGGCGAGGGCCCGAAATTCCGTAACACTGTCCGCTCCGCTGCCGACGTAGCCGCGTTGCCCAAAATCAATGCGGAAACAGACCTGGATTACGTGATGAATGCCGTGTCCACCATCCGTGGCGCACTTAATGGCAGCGTTCCGCTGATCGGCTTCTCTGGCAGCCCCTGGACGCTTGCCACGTACATGATTGAAGGTGGTTCCTCCAAGGACTTCCGCGAGGCCAAGAAGCTGATGTACGGCCAGCCGGAGGTGATGCATCAGTTGCTGGACCATTTGGCGGATTCGGTGATTGATTACCTGAACGGACAGATTCGAGCCGGCGCCCAGGCGGTCCAGATCTTCGATACCTGGGGCGGCGTGCTGAGTAGTTGGGCGTATCAGGAGTTTTCCCTCAACTACATGAAAAAAATCGTCGCCGGCCTGATTCGAGAGAACGACGGGCGTCGCGTACCCGTTATCCTGTTCACAAAGAATGGCGGCCAGTGGCTGGAGTCGATAGCGGAATCCGGTGCTGACGCGGTCGGTCTGGACTGGACAACGGATATCGGCAAAGCCCGTGCTCGCATTGGCGATCAGGTTGCCCTGCAGGGCAACATGGATCCGGCCATGCTTTACGCGCCGCCGGAGCGGATTCGCCAGGAAGTGGCCGATATCCTGTCCCGCTACGGCACCGGCCCGGGCCATATCTTCAACCTCGGGCACGGCATTACCCCGGACGTTGATCCGGAGCACGCCGGGGCGTTTATCCGTGCGGTGACTGAGCTGAGTCCGGAGTATCACCAGTAGGATTGATATCTTGGGGTTTCGGGCGGTTGTTGGGCCCGTTGGGTGCTAACGCTAGATAGATGCCCCTGTGCGGTCTATAGTCATATCAGACAGGACTGGTAAACAGGAGTAACTCTTGCCAACCAAAGCCCCGGAAAAACGCCGTTTCCACAGAATCTCCTTCGATGCCGAGTGCGAACTCCACTGGCAGGATGACGTGTGGGTGAGTGAAGTGCTGGATATTTCACTGAAGGGCGTACTGGTAAAGCGGCCGTTGGAGTGGAGGGTTCCGCTGAAGCAGCCTTGCGAAGTGATCATCCATCTCGACGATCACGAAACCGGGATCGTTATGGCGGTGGAGTTGCGGCATATTGAGGAAGAGCGGTTGGGGTTCAAATGCCAATATATCGACCTAGAAAGTGCGACCCATTTGAAGCGGTTGGTGGAGTTGAATCTGGGGGATCAAGCGTTACTAGAGAGAGAGTTTGCGCATTTGATTGATTGAGGCTGGGGAATGCCGGAGGTAACTGCGAAGCTGGCAGGCAGGATTGGAAGGGCCTTTCCAAAAATGTGCGGAGCCATGGATGGCGGAGCCCAAGCGCACATGGATGTGCTTGAAGCGTTTTTTGGAAAGGCCCTTCCAATCCTGCCCGGCACCAAACGGCCAGGCTAGAAGCCAAGTCTCAAAGCTCCTCCAAAGCCGACAACGCATCACTAAGCTTGGTCACGGGAATAACCTTCATCCCCTCAATAGCCTTACGAGGCGCATTAGACTTAGGCACCAAAGCGCGGGTAAACCCATGCTTGGCAGCCTCGTAAATGCGTTCCTGACCACTGGGCACCGGCCGAATCTCACCAGAAAGGCCGACCTCACCGAAGATCACCAGATCCTGGGGCAGGGCACGGTCACGGAAGGACGACACGATCGCCGCCAGTAATGCCAAGTCCGCACTGGTCTCATTGACCTTCACGCCGCCCACCACATTTACAAACACATCCTGATCCGACACATGCATGCCACCATGGCGATGCAGCACCGCCAACAGCATCGCCAGCCGATTCTGATCCAGGCCCACCGCAACGCGTCTCGGGTATCCCCCCTGCGCCATATCCACCAGCGCTTGAATCTCCACCAGCATCGGCCGTGTGCCTTCCCAGACCACCATCACCACGCTGCCGGGAGCCGCTTCCTCGCCGCGGTTCAGGAAGATGGCACTGGGGTTCTTCACTTCCTTCAGGCCCTGTTCCAGCATCGCAAACACGCCGAGTTCATTAACCGCACCGAAGCGGTTCTTGATGCCTCGTAGCGTGCGATAGCGGCTATCACTGGAGCCTTCCAGCAGGATGGAGCAGTCGATCATATGCTCCAGCACCTTTGGCCCAGCAAGGCTGCCGTCCTTAGTAACGTGACCCACCAGAAACAGGATGGTGCCCGTCTGCTTGGCAAACCGCGTTAGATAGGCTGCGCTTTCGCGGACCTGGGAGACGCTGCCCGGAGCGGATTCCGACTCGGCGACGTGCATAACCTGGATACTGTCCACCACCAGAATGCGGGGCTTTTCTGCTTCTGCTACCTGCATAACCCGCTCGACGCTCGTTTCCGAGAGCATCTTCAGGTCTTTGGTGGCCAGCCCCAGGCGTTTGGCGCGCATGGCGACCTGCTGCAGTGATTCCTCGCCCGTGACGTACAGGGCTGGAACGCTGGACGCCAGGTGGCAGACCGCCTGAAGCAAGAGGGTACTCTTACCGGCGCCAGGATGGCCCCCCATCAGGATGGCGGAACCTTCCACAAGCCCGCCGCCCAACACGCGGTCAAACTCCTGCATGCCGGAGCTGATGCGGGGCTGCTCGGCAAGGCTGACGTCATCCAGGCTTTTCACCTCCGACAGGCTGCCTGCAAAGCCCTCAAAGCGACTCCCTCGGGCACCCTTGGCGTTGCCGCCACTGACGCCACGAACCTCACTGATGGTGTTCCAGGCCTGGCAGGCGGTGCATTGCCCCTGCCACTTTGAATAGTCTGCACCGCATTCGGTGCAGACATAGGCGGTTTTTGCTTTTGCCATCAGGCCAGCTTCTTATACTTCATACGCTGAGGCACCATGGCAGAATCGCCCTTCCGCTTCTTGTGATCCTCATCGTATTCGCTGAAGTTGCCTTCGAAGTAGACCACTTCACCGTCGTCCTCGAACGCCAGGATGTGAGTGGCCACGCGGTCCAGGAACCAGCGGTCGTGCGAGATCACCAAGGCGGAGCCTGGGAAGTTGAGCAGGGCTTCCTCCAGGGCACGCAGGGTTTCCACGTCCAGATCGTTGGTCGGTTCGTCCAGCAGCAGCACGTTGCCGCCTTCCTTGAGCAGTTTGGCCAGGTGAAGACGGTTGCGTTCGCCGCCCGACAGATCAGCCACACGCTTCTGCTGGTCGGAGCCCTTGAAGTTGAAGCGGCCGACATAGGCTCGTGACGGGGTCTCATAGTTACCGATCTTGATAATATCGTTGCCGTCGCTGAGCTCTTCCCAGACGGTATTGTCGCCGTTCAGGTCCCGCATCTGGTCCACGTAGGCCAGTTTCACGGTTTCACCGACGGTAATGGTGCCGGAATCCGGCTTGTCGTAGTCGCCGATCATCCGGAACAGCGTGGATTTGCCCGCGCCGTTGCCACCGATGATGCCGACTATCGCACCGGGAGGCACGCTGAGCGATACGTCTTCGTAGAGCAGGCGGTCATCGAAGGACTTACTGATGCCGTCGATCTCAATCACCTTGTCGCCCAGGCGGGGACCTGGCGGAATATACAATTCATTGGTTTCGTTGCGTTTTTGGAATTCCTGGGAGCTCATTTCCTCAAAGCGGGCCAAGCGAGCCTTGCTCTTGGATTGGCGTCCCTTGGCGTTACTGCGCACCCATTCAAGCTCGTGCTTGATGGTCTTCTGGCGAGACGCTTCCTGTTTGGCTTCAACTTCCAGGCGCTTTTCCTTGTTTTCCAGCCATTGGCTGTAGTTGCCTTCAAACGGAATGCCCTGGCCGCGGTCCAGTTCCAGAATCCAGCCGGCCACGTTGTCCAGGAAGTAGCGGTCGTGGGTGATGGCAACCACTGTGCCGGTGTAGTCGTGAAGGAAGCGCTCGAGCCACGCCACGGATTCAGCGTCCAGGTGGTTGGTGGGCTCGTCCAGCAGCAACATGTCCGGGCTGGACAGCAGCAGGCGGCACAGTGCCACACGGCGGCGCTCACCGCCGGAGAGGTTTTTCACCATGGCGTCCCAGGCCGGCAGGCGAAGGGCATCGGCTGCCACTTCCATCTTGCGCTCAATGTCGTGGCCGTCGGAAGCCTGTATAAAGGCTTCCAGTTCGCCCTGTTTCTTGGCGAGGGCATCAAAGTCGGCATCCGGCTCGGCATAGGCGGCATAGACCTGATCCAGCTCCGCCAGTGCGTTATGGACGCCCGAGACCGCCTCATCGACAATTTCCTTGACGGTCTTGGCGTCGTCCAGTTCCGGTTCCTGGGGCAGGTAGCCGACGTTGATGCCGGGCTGGGGACGGGCCTCACCAATGTAATCCTGGTCGATACCGGCCATAATACGTAGCAACGTAGATTTACCGGCGCCGTTCAGGCCCAGTACGCCGATTTTTGCGCCTGGGAAAAAGCTCAGGGAAATGTCTTTGAGGATTTCACGCTTGGGCGGAACCACCTTGCCCACGCGGTTCATGGTGTATACGTATTGCGCCATGTGTCGGAATCCTTCTTGCGAGTGTAAGTGTCGGAATTACTGATGGTGTCTGACTAAGGCCGTCGGTCAGGGCGATCCGGGATCGTCAAAATCAGGCATGATTTTGTCGAGCGTACAGGGACGTATTCACAGCGTATCCCGGATCGCCCTGCCCGATGGCCGTAACTCCAATAGCTAGTAGCCGCAACCAATGAATATTGACCGAGTAAGGTATCGAAACCAACCGGGGATAGCAATTGAGCAAAAAGCGCAGGCAGCGGCGTGTCGGTATCTGCGGACGGCATAAAGGGTGATTTTTTACCCATTTGTAAGATAGAATAGCGGCCCATTTTTTCGGGCAGCTAAGCACATAGGCTGTCTCTTATACACATCTCCGAGCCCACGAGACGGACTC
>CAJXOQ010000233.1 GCA_913057975.1 uncultured Marinobacter sp. | reverse complement strand
CGAGATAGGAGTCCGTCTCGTGGGCTCGGAGATGTGTATAAGAGACAGGGGATATTGTCACTGTGATTCCTGTCGTCGCTGGTCGGCCGGGCCGGTGAATGCGTTTTCTCTGTGGCCATACGACAGCTTCGAGGTGCTAGCGGGTGCCGACCAGATTGGCGAATTCCATCTCACGGAACAAAGCTATCGCAAGTGGTGTAAAAAGTGCGGTGGTCACGTGTTTACTGATCATCCGGCGTTAAACCTTATGGACGTCTATGTTGCCAACCTTCCGGACCTGACGTTTGAGCCCGCGGTCCATGTGCATTACCAGGAATCGGTACTGCCGATTCGCGACGGGCTGCCAAAGATGAAGGATGTTCCGGCCGAGATGGGCGGGTCAGGCGACACTTTGCCAGAGTGATGTGGTAGGGGCGGGTGGCGCATCGAATTTCTACTTATGCCTATATATCGAATTCCGTAAGCATGCTAAAACGTCTCGCCCGGTGCTCGCTCGCTTTTTTCGGGCGCCGGGTACTCTTCCATTCATCGAGATTTCAGCATGTCAGACAAGTTCTTCTACAAAGGCCGGCAGGACGCACGCCAGCACCACACCGCGTATGGCGGTTTTCAGACCAAGGCCAGTCAGAAGAGTGGCAGTAAGAAGTTCCCTCTAACGCTGGTGGTCACCAGTGAGGCGCGTAGGCAGGAGGTCGAAGCCCAGGTAGCGGAAGCCAGTCTGCATGCGAACATTACAGTGGATACCCGCGAGGGCGCCGTGGAATCCATCACCGAACTGACGGCACTCCTGAACAAAGCGACGACGGTGACCACGGCGAAAATGCCTTCCCGCAATGATCCTTGCCATTGCGGCAGTGGTGCCAAGTTCAAGAAGTGCTGTGGTTGATCAGGCGTTTCTCAATCGCTCTGTTCCAGACCCATTTCCCAGAAATCGATTTCCAGCCGGGTGGCGTCGCTGAATATCCGGGTAAGTTGCTCGAACCTGGATGGCGATACATCGGCCAGCCGTTCATCGAGCCAGCGGATTTCCGCGTGCATGGCGTCCTGGAACTCGTCGCTTTCGTACATGGCGATCCAGGCATCATACGGATTTTTGTCTCCCCGAATGGTTTCTGCCCGGTTGTTCAGCCAATTGGCGATCTCCCCATAACCCACCATGCAGGGTGAGAGCGCAACGTGCAGGTCCAGCAAGTCGCCGCGATTGCCGGTGTCGAGCACATAGCGTGTGTAGGCAAGGGTGGCGCGCGCTTCCGGCAGGTTGGCAAGTTCTGCTTCTGAAATGCCCCATTCCTTGCAGTAGCTGATGTGTAGGTCCAGTTCTACATCCACGATGGCCTGCAAGCCTTCCTTTGCCTGGCGGAGATCCAGCAGGGTTGGGCTTTTGTAGGCCGCCAGGGCAAAGGCGCGGGCAAACTGAATCAGGAACAGGTAATCCTGCTTGAGGTAGTGCTGAAACGCTTCGGGTGCGAGCGACGCATCGCCTAACTGCTTTACGAAACTGTGTTCAATGTAGTCGCGCCATTCGGTTTGACAAGTTTTCCGTAGATCTTCGAACTGATACGTCATTGTGAGTATCCCTCGTCAGATTGCGTGTGTTTGGGTCAGGCAACTCAGCGACAAATCCTTTTCCAGCCGATAGGTATCAAAATCCCGCGCCAGAAACAGCTCGCCCTTGTAGTGCTGCATGGCTTCGGCCGCCAATTGGTTGATATGGGGCGTACCTCCCGGCCCGGACTGGTAACGTGAGCTGAAATGGGTCAACACCAGGTTGGGCAAGTGAGCTTGTTGGGCGAATCGGGCGACCTGTTCAGCGGAGCTGTGTTGTGGCCAGGGGCCGACCCGGTCGGCCACGTCCTGGGTATAGGTGGCTTCGTGGATTAGCACGTGGGTGCCGTTGCAGGCATCGGCCAGCAGGTCCGGGGTGTCGTTGTCGCCGGCGACGATCAGGCGGCGGGCCGTGCGGGGAATGTGTGTGTAATCGTCACTCCGGAGCAGGCGGCCATCCTCCAGTGTTATGTCGTTGCCTTTCTGCAATTCGCCCCAGCCGGGTCCGGGCTCTATGCCTTCCGCGCTTAATTTGTCCCGCAGTAGTTGTCGTTCCAGGCTTTGCTCGGTGAACACATAGGCGCGGCAGTCGACACGATGGGACAGTGCCACATTGGTAACCCTGACGTGCTCATCCTGCCACTGGAAATCCGATGCTTCGGAATCGATGAAGTTTAGCGAGTAGCTGAGGCTGGAGTCGCTGTTTGCGAGCACTGCGCTGATGAAGCGTTGTACCTGGATGGGGGCAATGACGTCCAGCGGTTCCGTGCGGCCAAGCATGGAGGCGCTGGTGAGCAGCCCTGGAAGGCCGAACGTGTGATCGCCGTGGATATGAGTGATGAAGATGGCGCGCAATTGCACAACCGAGTAGCGGGTGCGAAGCAACTGGTGTTGTGTACCTTCACCGCAGTCGATTAAATACCAGGGTTTGGGGCCGGAGTGACACAGGGCCAGGCCGCTCACATTTCGTGACCGTGTCGGGGTGCCGGCGGATGTGCCCAGGAAGGTGAATTCCATTGCTCCTCTCTGCGCTTGATTACTCGGTTTCAGCACTTTCAGCCGCTTTCGCCCGCTCATCTTGGAACCAAAGCCAAAGTCGTAAAACATAGATTCAATAGGTTACAGGTTAGCCTGCCCGTCGGGACTTTTCTATGACCCGCCACCGTATTGACGGGAGGCGACTTCCGCAGTCACCCTCAGTAAATATGATTTGCTAGCCATGGTTTGGCCGGGCCGGAGAATATTCTGACTGATCAAACGCCAGAACAATCCAGCGACCGCGCGCTAAGAAGTGCAATGCTTGTAGCGCTTGCGGCATTTTTCTGGGGCCTTTCGGGTGGTATCGGCGGGATTCTCATCGCTGAAGGGTGGGGTTCGTACGTCATTTCATTCTACCGGGGGATTGTCGGCCTGCTGTTTGTGTTTGTCTGGCTGATTCTACGTCCGGAAAACAGCGGGTTAGCCAATCCGCGGCTTTGGTTTTGGGCGACGGTGGCCGGCCTTGGGGTGGCGGGCAACTTCTCCTTCTATTTCCTCAGTATCTCCGAGGGCAGCGTTGCCGTTGCGGCGACCCTCATGTATTGCGCCCCGGTGTTCGTGTTTCTGGTTTCCTTTGTTATCGGGCTGGAGCAGCCTACGCCGTTCAAGTGCGTGGCCATTGTCATCGTTATTGTCGGTATTGCCCTGCTTACAGGCATCTATGACGTCGGCGGTAACGAGGTTACGTGGGTTGGGGTGGTTTCTGGCCTGCTTTCGGGATTGTGCTACGCGGTGTTTATCTTCGGGTTCAAGTTCGCTGCCAGGAGCGGTAGCCCACAGGCCGCTCTGGTAATCGCATTTTCCGTTCTTGGTATCGTTCTGATCTGGCCGGCCAGCGTTGTGCAGGTCGTAGCTGTCCTGGATACACCGGAATGGCCGATGTTTATGGCATTGGGCGTGCTCGGCGGCGGGGTGTCTTTTATTGGTTATATTGTGGGTCTGAAGCACACCGTACCAACCGTCGCTTCCATTGTGGCGATGGTCGAACCTGTTACCGCCGCGCTCTTCGGTATTCTTCTGCTCAATGAGAGCTTGGGTGGCGTTCAGTTCCTTGGCATGGGCCTCATTCTGGTTACGGTCACCGCTTTAAGCTTTTATTCAAGCAAGCCCTCGCAGTGATCAATCAGTCTTCCAGTAGCTGAAGACGGGGCATCTGTCTCGGGGAACATGAAATCTCGCTCAGAATTTGGCATGCAGTTCGATTTACTCCTATGTTGTCGGAAGGAATCGGGAAGGAATCGGGGAGGACTCGCCATGGAAGCTCTCGCAAGAAAGTTGGGTCTCAGGACCAATCCGACCATTTTTTTCACGTCCGCTGGGATCATGATCCTGTTCCTGGTCGTGCTTCTGATTGCGCCAGGCCCAATCGGAGAAGCCTTCGGAGCGGGGCGTGAATGGATCGTTACCAACCTGGGTTGGTTTTTCATTTTCGGGGTGACGAGTTGGGTGGCGTTCCTCTTGTGGGTCGCGCTCAGCCGATTCGGCGCCATCCGACTGGGCGGCAACAACGCGAAACCGGCCTACAGCAATATTTCCTGGTTCACCATGCTGTTTGCTGGCGGCATCGGCACTGTGCTGATGTTCTGGGGCGTGGCCGAGCCCATCTCGCACTTTTCCTCACCGCCGAGGCCGAATGTCGAGCCCTACTCGGTCGAAGCCGCCGATGATGCCATGAGCTTTGCCATCTATCACCTGGGGCTGCATACCTGGGCGATCTTCACCATGCCGGGGCTCGCCTTTGCGTATTTTATCTATCGTTACGATCTGCCGATGCGTTTCAGTTCGGTATTCTATCCGTTGATCGGCGACCGCATATATGGGCCTCTGGGCAAGACTCTCGACGTGTTCGCAATCCTCGGCACGCTTTTCGGCGTGGCGGTGTCAATTGGTCTGGGTACCCAGCAGATCAACGCAGGGCTGACCGAGTTGTTTGGCATCCCCGACGCAGTGATTACCAAAGTACTGATCATTACCATCCTGACGGCCGTCGCTGTGGGGTCTATCGTCGCCGGGCTTGATTCGGGCGTGAAGCGGCTGTCCAACATCAATATCGGTATGGCCGTTGGCCTGATGGTATTCGTGCTCTTCACCGGTTCTACGGTTTTCCTTCTGCGCGCCGTGGTCGAGACGTTTGGCCTCTACATATCGAACCTGCTGCCCATGGCCTTCTGGAACGACACACTTGCAAGCTATACCGGCGACGGTGGTGGCTGGGGATGGCAGGGCAGTTGGACGGTATTTTATTGGGCCTGGACGGTGACCTGGTCGCCCTTTATCGGTATCTTCGTGGCGCGGATTTCCCGAGGGCGGACCATCCGTGAATTCGTGCTCGGCGTCCTGTTCGCGCCGTCGATCTTTACCCTGATCTGGTTCGCCATCTTTGGCTGGTCCGCAATGCAGATTGATGGCATTGGGCCGGAGGCCAGGGAGGCGCCTGTCTCTTATACACATCT
>CAJXOQ010000232.1 GCA_913057975.1 uncultured Marinobacter sp. | reverse complement strand
CGGCAGCGTCAGATGTGTATAAGAGACAGGGGGGAGACCTGGCCGCGATCAAGGACGATGTGGATGCGTTCCTGGATGTGTTTTCAGAAGAGATCAAGGACGGTGACGTGTTTGATCTCGTTTACCTGCCGGGTGAGGGCGTGCGCGTACTTAAGAATAGTGAGGAGCGCGCCACCATTGGCGACCTGGAGTTCAAGAAGGCGCTGTTCGGCATCTGGTTGTCAGATGAGCCTGCCCAGGAAGACCTGAAAGAGAAGATGCTGGGCCAGCGGTAAGCGCCCGGTAGGGGCACCGGTTCCGGTTATCCGGGGCCGGTGTCAGTCCATGTAATCCCGTTTCTGCTTGAATTCGCACAGATCTTCGATGATGCAGGCGCCGCATCTTGGCTTCCTGGCGGTACAGGTGTAGCGCCCGTGAAGGATCAGCCAGTGATGGGCATCCAGCAGGAACTCCCTGGGCACCAGCCGCATCAGGCGCTTTTCCACTTCCAGCACGTTCTTGCCCGGCGCAATCCCCGTTCTGTTCGATACCCGGAAGATATGGGTATCCACCGCCATTGCCGGTTGCCCGAACGCGGTGTTCAGAACCACATTGGCGGTCTTGCGGCCCACACCCGGAAGGGCTTCCAGGTCTTCCCGGTTGTCCGGAACTTCCCCGCCGTGTTTTTCAATCAGCGCACGACAGGTCTTGATCACGTTCTCGGCCTTGCTGTTAAACAGCCCGATGGTCTTGATGTATTCCTTCAGGCCATCCACTCCCAGCGCGAGGATTTTTTCGGGTGTGTTGGCTACGGGGTACAGTTTTGCTGTTGCCTTGTTCACACCGACGTCCGTGGCCTGGGCCGAGAGGATCACCGCGATCAGCAGTTCGAACGGGTTGGTATAGTTCAACTCGGTTGTGGGTGTCGGATTGGCTTCCCGCAAACGGGTAAAGATTTCCGTACGTTTTGCCTTGTTCATGGGTTATCCGCTGGCTGAGAAAGTAATGGTCATTGGATGTTCAGGATACATGGCCTGTTACCCGCACTCGCTTGCTACCGGCCACGATGGGCTCTGCCGCCGTACGGCGGGCCTTGAGATGATTGTCGATGCCATTCTTCAGCGCGATAAGCAGCCCCAGCCCCACAAAGGCGCCTGGCGGCAGCACCATGAAGAGCACGTCCGGGTACTGCTCCAGCGGACGGATTCCCCAGTCTGCCGCCATGGGGCCCAGCAGGAGATCCATGTCGGTAAACAGGGTGCCCTGTCCCACGAGTTCCCGCATGGCGCCGAGTGCAATCAGCACTACCAGAAAACCGATACCCATCATGACACCGTCCAGCAGGGCGGGTAGGGGCGGGTTCTTGGAGGCAAACGCGTCCGCACGGCCCAGAATGGCACAGTTGGTCACAATCAACGGAATGAAAATACCCAGGATCTGGTAGAGCTCATAGGTATAGGCCTGCATCAGCAGTTCAGCGCAGGTGACGAAAGAGGCGATGATCATCACGAAGGCAGGCAGGCGCACCGACTCGCTGACAAAGTTGCGGATCAGTGACACTGCCAGGTTCGAGCCCATCAGCACCATCAGCGTTGCCAGGCCCAGGCCGATGGCGTTGACGACGGTACTGGTCACCGCCAGAAGGGGGCAAAGCCCCAACACCTGAACCAGGGCAGGGTTGTTGGTCCAAAGCCCGTCACGGATGATCTCTGAGCTGGATTTGGTCGCCATGTTACGAATGCTCCCGGTCTGGTGTCTGGCCAGCGATTTCCTCGGGCGTCAGCGGCGTGCTACGGGGTGACGCGGGTTCATTGAGGATGTCGCGAATGTCACTGCGGTGCTCACGGAAATAGATGAGTGTTTTTTGCACCGCATTAACCACGGCTTTCGGGGTGATGGTCGCACCGGTGAACTGGTCAAATGCCCCGCCATTCTTCCTGACAGCCCAGCGTTCCGGTTCCGGATTGCCAAGGGAGCGACCGGTGAACGAGTGGATCCAGTCTGACTTCTTGGTTTCAATGCGGTCACCCAGGCCAGGGGTTTCCCGGTGGCTGGTCACCCGAACTCCCAGCACCGTGCCTTTCAGATCCAGACCCACCAATAGGTGAATGTTGCCAGAATAACCGTCAGGGGCCGCCACCGGCATGATCAATCCGGTAGGGCGGCCATTGCGACGTGCCACCCAGGCCGTGACGGGGTCGTTAGCATTCATTCCGTTATCCGCCGGAAGCTGCACCGTGTCGGTCAGCAGATGATTGTCGTGCCGGTTTTCCGGAATGATCTCAAACAGCGCCTGTGCTTCCGCCCTGGCGGCCTGTTCCTGTATGCGCTCGGCCGTCATGACTTGGGTGATGGCGATGGTGCCGCCGGTAATGATGGCGAACAGGCCCAGGCCAATGGCGTTGCGACGGATGGACTTTGCGAGTTCTGCCATGGTTTACCCCTGACCCTTGCCGGGAATGCCGCGCCGGGGCTTATGATGCCCGTAGGTACGGGGCGGCGTGTAGTGGTCGATAAACGGCACCGCGAAGTTCATCAGCAGAACACTGAAGGCCACCGCATCGGGGTAGGCACCCCAGGTGCGGATCAGGTAGATCAGGATACCAATACCCGCTCCGTAGATAAGCTTGCCCTGATGGCTGGATGCAGCGGACACCGGGTCCGTGGCAATGAAGAACGCGCCCAACATGGTGCCCCCTGCCAGCAGGTGGATGGACAGCGGCGCATACAGGTCCGCGTTGCTGCCAAAGGCAAGGCTCATAAGTGCGAGGCCCGCCAGCATGCTGACTGGAATGTGCCAGGTGATAATCTTCAGGCCGACAAGAACCAGACCACCCACGAGGAACGCGGCGTTGACCCATTCCCAGCCCCGGGCAACACCGTCACCGAAGGTGGGGTGAGCAAGCACTTCCGCTGCGGTGTGGGTGGTAATCTTGTGTTTGTACTCATCCAGCGGCGTGGCCATGGTGAAGGCGTCTACCGCTGTCTGTTGGCCGGAGGCGATCATGCTCAGGGTGTCACCAAACCCCGGAGCGGTCTCCCATAGGAGACCGGGCTGCGCCCAATTCGTGGTCATGGCCACGGGGAATGAGATCAGCACCAGAGCGTAACCCACCATGGCAGGGTTGAACGGGTTGGAGCCCAAACCACCGTAGAGTTGCTTGGCCATGACGATGGCGGCGATGACGGCAACCGCGGACACCCACCAGGGCGTAAACTGAGGCAGGGAAAGGCCCAGCAAAAGGCCAGTGACCGCAGCGGTGTTGTCTTTCAGGAAGAAAGCCACCGGGCGCTTGCGAAGCTTGAGGATGGCAGCCTCGGCCGCGAGTGCCACTGCGATGCACCAGATCACGTTGATCAGATTGCCCCAGCCAAAGAACAGGGTCAGTGCCAGCAGGCCGGGCAGGGCCGCCAGAATCACCCACAGCATGAGCTGTGACGTGGAGCGGGCGTTGCGGGCGTGGGGCGAGGACTGTTGCGCAAGTGCCATTAGCGTTGGAGCCTGTTCATCATGAGTCTGTCGTTTGGGTATCGGTGGCCGCCACAGATTGCCGGGCCTCAGCCAGAGCCTCTTCCGCCCGCTTCACCCGGTCGTGGTTCTTGGTGACGGCTCGCTCGAGTTTTTCGACATTGTCCGCATTCTCGGCCCTGGCGTCCTCCAGCATGCTTTGCATGGTGTTGAGCTTGGCGGTGGCTTGGGCAAGCTGCTTCTCCAGGGCGTCAATATCGGGCGCCGGTTCGCTGGTGGCTTTGGTTTCAGCGGCCCCGGCGTTCGTTTCGGCCTGCTGTTGGCCCTTGGCCTTTTTACGGGCAAGGGCTTCCTGTACCAGGGCGGCCTTGGCGGCACGGTCGTTGGCGGGCTGGCCTTCTGCGTCCGCCTTTTCAGCCTCGGCCTGCTTCCTGGCCTGGGCTTCGGCAGCCGCCTTCGCCCGTTCTTTGCGCCGCTGCTCTTTCTCCTGCTGTTCGCGGTCGAGTCTCGCCTGACGGGCTTCAAAACGTTCACGGGCGCGATCTGCTTTCAACTGTTCGGCCTGTTGTACCCGTATCTCACCTTTGGCTGCCCGGTAATATTGCACCAGCGGGATCGAGCTGGGGCAGACGTAGGAACAGGCACCACATTCGATGCAATCGAACAGGTTCAGGTGCTCGGCTTTGTCGAACTCCCCGGCTTTGGAGTACCAGAACAGTTGCTGGGGCAGCAGCTCCATTGGGCAGGCTTCGGCGCACATGCTGCAGCGAATACAGGGCTGTTCCGGAGCCGGTTCCGGTAATTCCGTGGCAGTGGCGGCAATGACGCAGTTGGTGGTTTTGACCACCGGTACGGCTGGCGTTTCCAGGGTATAGCCCATCATTGGCCCACCCAGCACAAGGCGGTGGAGCTTGCTGTTTTCCTGCCCGGCCTGCGCGAGCAGGTGATCGATAGGCGTGCCGATCAGGACCTCGAAATTACCGGGATCGGTAACTGCATACCCAGTGATCGTTGTGACGCGGGAAATCAACGGCTCGCCCCGATGAATGGCGGCGGATACGGCGATGGCTGTGCCCACGTTCTGGCACATCACTCCAATATCCGCTGGAATCCCGCCACTGGGCACTTCCATGCCTGTCAGGACCTGTATCAGCTGTTTTTCACCGCCAGAGGGATATTTGGTGGGGATGACCGCGATCTCTGTCTGGGTGCCGTCCGCGGCCTTCCTGAGCGCTGAGATGGCCTCTGGCTTGTTATCCTCGATGCCGATCACAACTCGCTCCGGGCGCAGTATCCACGCCATGATGCGCAACCCGGCAATGATCTCGCCCGCGTTCTCCCGCATCGACATATCGTCGGCGGTGATGTAGGGCTCGCACTCCGCGCCGTTCAGGATCAGCGTGTTTACCTTGCGGTCCCGGGGCGGGCGTAGCTTGATGTTTGTGGGGAAGCCGGCGCCTCCCATGCCGGAAATGCCGGCGTCGCGGATGCGTTCGAGCACCGTTTCCCGGTCCAGATCCCGGTAGTTCGTTACCGGGTTGAGAGGCGCCCACTCATCTTTTCCGTCGGGCTTGAGGGTAATGCACCTGTCTCTTATACACATCTGACGCTGCCGACGAA
>CAJXOQ010000231.1 GCA_913057975.1 uncultured Marinobacter sp. | reverse complement strand
CTACACCTCTCTATTCGTCGGCAGCGTCAGATGTGTATAAGAGACAGCAATACCACCGGCCCCAACCATCAATAGTTTCAGCATTTATGGAACCTTCTGTATTTCCAACAGATTATTGCATCCATCCATAACCTGCGAGGGATTGACTGGTCTCGTTCAGCGAAAAGCCAAACAGGCGCTGAGGTGCCTGCATTCCACCCAGACTGAAGGCGGTATTGAGCACACATAACGTCGGGTCGGCAACGGGGGCTTTGGCTCCCGGACTGGAATTAGAGGCACCAAGGTCAGATTTCGACATGGCTTTTGCCCATCGGTGTTCATCTTCCCACTGACGAATCAGGTTACGGATATAACTGTCAATTGGCTGAGGATGATCCACATTGTTGCCGACGTTTTCCAGCCGGTCCAGACATATCAGCAACACGCCCTGGTTTCTCAAGGCTTCCAGGCAATGACCAATGGCCCTGTAGTGTTCACTGGTCATGCCCGTGTTGAGCTTCAATTCAATCACCTCATCAGGCGCGAGGTGCGTCATGCTCTCAGCCAATTCCTTCAAACCCTGTTCCCGAGATCCGCGAACGGCGGCATCAAACCCCCGTTCCGCCATTTCAGACTGCAGACGCCTGGCAAGAACTCCCTCGCCACACTGGTAAAAAATTTCCGGCTGTACGCCCCCTTTTGCCGAGGTAATAAATGCTACGTTGGCAATCACGAGATCCGGCCGTATCAAGCGGCGCAGGCTTGCCTGCCCTTTGGGCCCTATCAGCGCTTCGGTTTCACAGGACAAATACAGCACAGGCAGCTTGGTCACATTACTCACCCGCAAGACACGTTGGTTTGAAGACAACTTTAAGGACGGACTTTACTGGCCGGCTCCCCTGCTATCCCGAAATGGCTTTTAGGCATTTCGGTAATGATTACCCGTACGCGTTCAATCGGCGAATCAATTGAGCGTGACATGGCTTCCGACACCTCACGAATAAGTCGCTCTTTCTGTTCGTCCGTGCGACCTTCAAGGATATACAGTTGGGCTATTGGCATGACGGTTCCTCACGCAAAATCAACAAGAACGTTCCTGACACGCTCCGGGCTCGACGACAAGAAGGCCGGGTAGGTGGCCAGGCGACCAAACCATTGGCGAGTTCGGGGAAAATCGGCAGGGATATCCACGCCGTAGAGCAGGGCCAGAGCAAACCTTGGAAACAAGGCGCACTCGGCCAGGGTTGGCTGGTTCCCGAGAAGGAAGCTTTCGTCTTGCAACGCCATCTCGAGTGCGGCTAGCCCGCCCAGAAATCCGTGTGTACCCTTACGAATCCTGTCTTGATCCCATTCGTTCTCCGGTTTATCGCGTTTCTCAAAGACCACTTCCCGCAGGGATTGCCCCAAAATTCTATCCCCGTACACGACCCAGCTTCGTGCTTCCGCCCTTCGGCGTGGAGAATCCGGCAGCAAGGCCGGCCCGGTTTCGGCCAGGTACTCAAGCATCGGGCCGGAGTCCGTCAGTACCAGGCCATCCTCAATCAACACCGGCACCGTTTGACTCGGCGATAATCGCTGCCACTCGGCGAGAACATCCGGATCTGACCTGTCCATACTGTGCATCGCCCGCCCCTGCATAGCTGCGGCAATTCGGACTCGCCAGCAAAACGGACATTCGGGCTTATCAATCAGTCGTATCCTGCTCATTGGCATGCTGCTCCCAGATCCAGCAGATGCTCCCCCACAAAATCCAGCCTGTCCTGGCCCCAGAAAATCTGGTCGCCGATAACAAACGTGGGAACACCCAGGGCACCCTTTTCCTGTGCTTCCAGCCAGTTCCGGTCAAGTTGGGCATGGAGTTCGGGATTATCGATCGCCCTGGCAAACGCCTCCCTGTCCAGCCCGACGCTTTCGGCAACCGAGGCCAGAACCTCTGCATCCCCGATATCCAGGCCGTCCGACCATTCGGCGCGCATCATCGCCACTACATAGGGTTTGAGCAGCCCTTCCTTTTCTGCCAACAGTGAGCCAGCCCCGGCACGGGTCGGGTCCGTGCTCTTCGGAGGTGGGGTCAGAGGCATGCCAAACCGACATGCCCAGCGTGCTACGTCCTGCCGGGCGATCGGCATCTTGACCTTTGCCCGGTCCGGATCCGAGCGACCGTGCCATCCCCCCAAAGGCCTCCAGAGCAGATTGACGCGGTACTGGTCAAAAAGCTCGAACATGCGCTCGCTGGCCAGATAGCAGTACGGGCTGCGGAAGTTGAAATATAAACGCAGATCAATGGTATCGCTCATAATTCCCTGCTCCGTTGGCAGTGTCTTTGAGGCTTAGATAAACCTTCCGGTTACGGTCCCCAGCCCCTGGTAGCGTACGGTGATATTGTCACCAGGCTCCACGGCGATCGCTGCGGTGATACCGCCCGTCATGATGAATGTGCCCGCCGGGATATGTTCACCCCGTTCTGCCAGCAGGTTGGCTAGCATAGCCACGCTGGAAGCCGGATGACCGAGCACGGCGGCGCCCGCGCCTACATCGACAACTTCACCGTTTTTCTCGACCACCACGCCCAGGGTTTTCAGGTCCACGTCCGCCACATCGGCCATCTGGCCACCGGTGATAAACCGGGTTGATGAGGCGTTGTCCGCCACGACACTTACCAGGTCGAACTTGAAGTTCTCGTAGCGGGAGTCAATAACTTCCACGGCAGGAATCACGAAGTCCGTTGCTGCCAGCACCTGGCCGATGTGGCAGCCGGGGCCTTTCAGGGGCGCCTTGGTAACGAAGGCAATCTCTGCTTCAATTTTCGGGTGGATCAGCTCCTTGGTGTCGACCACACCGCCATCCGGCACGCTGAAATAGTCCGCCAGGAAGCCGTAAATGGGGGTTTCGACACCCATCTGGGCCATCTTTGCCCAGGATGTGAGGCCCATTTTCATGCCCACGATCTTGTTGCCTCGCTCTTCCTTGCGACGACGGATTTCCCACTGCACGTCGTAGGCATCCTCGAAGGTCATGTCGGGATAGTCATTGGTAACCTTGGTGATGTCCTGGGCCTGCAGTTCGGCGTTTTCCACGTGCTCGGCCAGTGCCAGCACCTGCTCTCGGCTTAATGTCTTGCTCATGCGTTCTGCTCCTTTTGTGCCGCCAGCAGATCCAGCGCCACATCCACAATCATGTCTTCCTGGCCACCCACCATGCGGCGCTTGCCCAGCTCCACCAGAATGTCTACGGTCTTAAGACCATACTTCTTCGCCGCCACTTCGGAGTGGCGCAGGAAGCTTGAGTAAACGCCGGCGTAGCCCAGGGCCAGGGTTTCACGATCCACCCTGACCGGGCGGTCCTGAAGCGGCCGGACGATGTCGTCCGCCGCGTCCATCAGCGCATACACGTCGGTACCGTGCTCCCACCCCATCTTGTCGAAGGCGGCGATGCACACTTCCAACGGGGCGTTGCCCGCACCAGCGCCCATGCCCGCCAGGGAAGCATCAACCCGGTCACAGCCCTCTTCCACCGCCACGATGGAGTTGGCCACACCCAGCGCCAGATTGTGGTGGGCGTGGATACCGGTTTCGGTTTCCGGCTTGAGTACGTCTTTGAGCGCCCGGAAACGGTCCCGGATGTCGTTCATGTTCATGGCGCCGCCGGAGTCGACGACATAGAGGCAGGTCGCGCCATAGTCTTCCATCAGCTTGGCTTGCTCCGCCAACCCCTGCGGGGTCTGCATGTGGCTCATCATCAGGAAGCCGACGGTGTCCATGCCGAGCTTGCGGGCGTGTTCGATGTGCTGCCTGGAGACATCCGCTTCGGTGCAGTGGGTGGCCACTCTGACGATTCTGGCACCAGCGCTGTAGGCGTTGTCCAGGTCGTGAACGGTGCCGATGCCGGGCAGCAGCAGGGTAGCGATCTTGGCATGTTCGATGACGTCGGCTACGGCTTCGATCCACTCCAGGTCGGTGTGGGCGCCGAAGCCGTAGTTGAAGCTGGAGCCCTGAAGGCCGTCGCCGTGAGCCACTTCGATGGAGTCCACCTTGGCCTTGTCCAGGGCCCGTGCAATGTCCTGCACGTTCTGGATGGAGTACTGGTGACGGATGGCGTGGCTGCCGTCACGCAGGGTCACGTCGGAGATGTAGAGCTTTTTACCGGGATTAAAGGTCATGGTTCGTTCCTCCTCAGTTGACCAGCGATTCGGCGATGCGCTCGGCGGTACCCAGCGCGGCAGAGGTCATGATGTCCAGGTTGCCGGCGTAGGCCGGCAGGTAATGGGCGGCGCCCTCCACTTCCAGGAAGATAGAGGTCTTCAGGCCGCTGAACCGGCCCAGGCCCGGGACGTTCATGGGCTGGTCTTCGGGAATCACATCAAACTGCACTTTCTGCTTGAGGCGATAACCGGGCACGTAGCGGTTGACGGCCTTGACCATTTCTTCCACCGAGGCTTCCACTTCCGCCTGGTCAGCGGCCTCGGAGAGCACGTAGACGGTGTCCCGCATCAGCAAAGGTGGTTCGGCCGGGTTCAGGACAATGATGGCCTTGCCCTTGCCGGCGCCGCCCACCACTTCAATCGCCTTCGAGGTGGTTTCGGTAAACTCGTCGATGTTGGCGCGGGTGCCTGGGCCGGCAGATTTACTGGAAATCGAGGCGACGATCTCGGCGTAGTGGGCCCTGGCAACACGGGACACCGCAGCGACCATGGGAATGGTGGCCTGGCCACCGCAGGTGACCATGTTGACGTTGCCCTCCCCCAGATGTTCCTCCAGGTTAACCACTGGCACGCAGTAGGGGCCGATGGCCGCCGGGGTCAGGTCGACCACGCGGATGTCGGGTTTGTGTTCACGCAGCAGTTTGTCATTGTGAACGTGAGCGCCGGCGGAGGTGGCGTCGAACACCACCTGAATGTCGGCGAACTCGGGCATTTGCACCAGACCTTCCACACCTTCGGCGGTGGTGGCCACGCCCATGCGTTTGGCACGGGCTAAACCATCCGATTCGGGATCAATCCCCACCATCACCCCCATTTCAAAGTGTTCGGCGGTGCGCAGGATCTTGATCATCAGGTCGGTGCCGATGTTGCCCGAACCGATGACCGCCGCTTTGATTTTGTTGCTCATGATGTTGTCCTCTTCAATCCGGGTCAGGCGAAGCG
>CAJXOQ010000230.1 GCA_913057975.1 uncultured Marinobacter sp. | reverse complement strand
TCTACACCTCTCTATTCGTCGGCAGCGTCAGATGTGTATAAGAGACAGGGTTTGTTCATTTTCTCGCCCTGGCGTTGCAGGAATCGCTGGGCCAGGCCAAGAATATCCGACTGTCTCTCCCGCAGCGGCGGTATGCGAACCTGCATGACGTTCAGTCGGTAAAACAGGTCTTCGCGGAACCCACCCGTCCGTGTCATAGCCTTCAGGTTACGGTGAGTGGCAGCAATCATTCGCACATCCACCTGGCGGCTCTGGGTGGAGCCCACCTTGCGAATCTCGCCTTCCTGCAACACTCGTAGCAGACGGGCCTGGGCCTCGGCGGGCAATTCGCCGATTTCGTCCAGGAACAGGCTGCCGCCGTCGGCCGCTTCGATCAGGCCGGTCCGGGCCGATACCGCCCCGGTAAACGATCCCTTTTCGTGACCGAACAGCTCTGATTCGATTAGGCTTTCCGGGATGGCGGCGCAGTTTACGGAAATAAGTGGTCTGGCGGCCCGGGGACTCATCAGGTGAAGCGCACGAGCAGCCAGTTCCTTGCCAGTCCCGGATTCGCCCTGGATCAGTACCGTGGTTTCCGTCGGTGCCACCTTGCGTATCAGGGTGAACACCTTCTGCATGGCATCGCAGTGACCGAACATAATGCTGGCCGGGTCGCTGTCCGGTGCTCCCGCACCTGCCCGCTCCGATGATGGCTGAGCAGAGGGTGAAGTCTGGGGTTTTCTGGCGAGAATGCCCTCTACAGCTTCCAGCATTTCATCGTGGTCGAAGGGTTTGGCAATGTACTCCACGGCACCCATCTTCATTGAATCCACGGCAGAGCGGAGACTGGCGTAGCTGGTCATGATCAATACCGGGGTGTCCGGTGCGCGCCGTATCAGCTCCGTCCCGGCTGCGCCGGGCAGCCGAAGATCGGAGATGATCAGGTCGAAATCGCTGGGGTCGTGGTTGTCTTCGGCTTCTTCCACGGAGCCGGCGTCGGCAACCTCATAACCGGCGTGCTGGAGCAGCTTGCGAACCGCTGAACGGATAATCTCTTCGTCTTCTACAATCAGAATGCGAGGCATAACGCGTTTACGACCCTTCGTTCTGGCTGGTGGTGATTCCGGTGTCCGGCTCGTAGGCCGGCAACCTCATGCGCACACAGGTTCCCCGGCTGGAGTTATCGCCAGCTGGGCTGTCCACTTGAATGTTGCCGTAGTGTTCTTCGATGATGCTGTACACCAGTGACAGGCCCAGGCCTGTTCCCTTATTGGGGGCCTTGGTGGTGTAAAAAGGCTCGAAGATATGGTCCAACTGATCTTTCGGTATGCCGGACCCTTCGTCGGTGACCTCGATAATAGCGGAGTAGCCGTCGCGGTTTCCACTGATACGCACTTCTCCACCAATGGGCGAGGCGTCCCGGGCGTTCGCCAGCAGGTTGATAAACACCTGCACCAGCCGTTGTTCATCCCCCAGGATGGTCAGCTCATCCGGGCATTCATTACGGTAATGAATGCCCATGCCCTTGTCACTGAGGGAGAGTAGGTTGATGGATTCGTTTACGCAGCGCTGTATATCCACCGGCTCGTAGCGGTTGGCGTGAGCATGGTTTCCGGTACGGGCAAAGTTCATCAGCGACTGCAGGATGGTGGAAATCCTCCGGGTTTGCTGCTGTATCTGATCCGCCGTGGACAGAATGTCCGGGTCGTCGGTTTCCAGCTTCAGGTTCTGGGCCAGGGAGGAGATGCCAGTGACCGGATTACCGATTTCGTGGGCGACACCGGCGGCCAGTCGGCCTACGGAGGCCAGCCGCTCGCTGTGCATCAGTTCGTCTTCCAGCAGGCGGGTTTCCGTCTGGTCTTCCACCAGGATGATGCTGCCACCCTCGGTGTGATCGGGGCCGCTCAAGGCTGCCTTGTGCAGGTTGAGCCAGTGGGGGCGGCCTTTCAGATCCAGGCGGTGTTTGTACCGGTGCAGGTCCTCACCGCTGTTGAAGTCGTCCAGCAGCAGATGCCAGTGCTCGGGCAGGGCCATCAGTCGGGCACCGACCACGTCGTCAGCCGTGATGCCGGTGAGGGCTTCCATGGCGTTGTTCCACATGAGTATCTCGCCGTCGTCACCCACAGAGCAGGCGGGAATGGGGAGGTTCTGAAGGGTTTGACGGTAGTGGCGCCGCAGGTTGTCGAGTTCCCCAGCCAGCCCGGTCAGGCGGTTCTGGTAATCCCCCAGGGCTCGTTCGACATAGCGTATATCCTGTGCGGTGCCGCCGCTGGCCATGGGTTTGTAGCCCAGGTGCCGTTTGACCAGATCACGAGCGACGGCGGGGCCCAGCAATCCTGAAAGGTTTACTTCCACGCGGTCGCGCAAGCGCCGAAGTTGATAAGGCCGATATTCAACGTTGGGTAGTTTGAGCTGGGTAAGGGCTTTTTCGACTTCCCGTCTTGCAACTCCCAGCCCCAACGGAACCGCGAGCTGGCGGGTGAAGTCCGCGGATGAGGTTGCCAGCAACTCCCTGCGCTGGGGGCGGGAAAGTGCGCCCAGGGAGCAAGCCTGGGCAGCTCCGGTTTCTTCGGCGGAACTGGTGCTCAGTACTGAAATCAGGGTGAATATGGTGACATTCACCGTCAGGCTAACGAAGGTGAAGATGTGCCAGTTGCTGTAGTCCGGCACTAGGGGAGCCCCGATGAAATCCAGCAGGTTGGCGGTATGGGAGAACGGCAACACCAGGGTAACCACCCAAATGACCAGGCCGGAGATCAGTCCGGCGATCAGGCCACGGCGATTGCCTTCGGGCCAATAGATCACACCGAGGGCACCGGGAAGCAACTGAAGCATGCCTGATAGTGAAATGGCACCAAGGATCGACAGGTCCAGGTTCTTACCCAGGGTTTCATGGAACAGCAGCGCGGTGAAGATGATGGCCGCGATGAGCAGGCGCTTGACCCACTTCAGCCAGTGGTAGATGTCACCGTGGTCCTTGGGGGTCCGTAATGGAAGCACCGCGTGGTTCAGTACCATGCCCGCCAGTGCCAGGGTGCTGACGATCATCAGGCCGCTGGCGGCGGACAGGCCGGCAATGTACATCATCAATGTCAGCGCTGGACTGCCGAGGGCCTGGGCGGTGCCGATGGCGTAGAAGTTCGGTCCCGTGGTGGCGGCTAGCGCCTGGCCACCCCAGAGAATCAGCGGAATCGGCAGGCCGAGCAGCAGCAGGTAAAGGGGCAATCCCCAGCTCGCCTTTGCAAGGGCCTTGGGCGACGGATTCTCACTGAACGTCATGTGGTACATGTGGGGAAGCACCAGGGCACCGGCGAAAGACATCAGCATCAAGGCACGCCAACTGCCGTCGTCAATGCTCATGGTCATAGTGCTCACCGGGGTGCTCTGGTCCGCCAACCAGGTTTCCAGCCCCGACATGCCATCGAATACGCCAAACAGGATGACTCCACCAAGGGTTAGCAGGGAAAAGAGTTTCACCAGGGAGTCAAAGGCAATGGCTAAAACCAGGCCCTGGTGATTCTCGGAACCCTGGCTGCGACGGGTGCCAAACAGCATGGCAAACAAAACTACGATAATGCTGAAAAGCACACTGATGAGTTGGGGCGACGTGTCCGGCGCTAACAGGCTGGCAGACGTGGATACCGCCTGGATCTGCATGCTCAGCAAGGCCAGTATGGCGGTGCCTGAACAGATGGTCACCAGCGTGCCCGCCCACTGGCTTCGATACCGGTAGGCGAACAGATCGGCAAGAGAGGTGAGCTGATAGGCGCGGCCAATCCGCATCACCGGGTTGAGCAGAACCGGCGCCAGCAGAAAGGCACCGCTGATGCCCAGGTAGTAGGCCAGGAAGCCAAACCCCGATTCAGCGGCCATGCCCACCGCGGCGTATACGGCCCAGATGCCGGCGTAGACGCCAAGACTAAGCGTGTAGACAAGGGGGTGTCTGATCCAGCTGCGGGGCAGCGCGCCTTTTTCGGTCACCCACGCAATACCGAAGAGCAGGACCAGGTATAACAGGCTGGCCAGTAATAGGCTGGGTGCGCTAAAACTCATTGGGATCCCGTCGCCATTCCAGCCAGAAGCCGATGGCAATCAGGCCGGCCCAGATAACGTAGGGGCTGTACCAGGCATTCCCGGGCGACGTCCACCAGTCAAGAATGTTGGGAGAAAATATGTAGATGGCCAGAACCAGAAGGAAGACCAGACGGTAGATATACATCAGGCATGATATCCGCACTGTCGCTTGTGAAAAGGTTTATAACACGTCGTTCACCGGGCTGTCAGGTGAATCCGCTCCGGCGCCCAGTTGGCAGCGGCCCGGGCAAGCAGGGTACCGATGTCTGATGTCCCTGCCAACAAACGTTGATCCTGTCCTAATGCGGCGAGGGCCTGTTTCAGGTTGTCTTTCGCTTTCCGGTCATCCAGGGCTGGTGCGTGGTTTTGCTTGCTAAGCTTCTGACCATCGGCGTTGAGAATAACCGGAATGTGCATCCAGTGAGGTGGTGGAGTGCCCAGTGAATGATAGATCTGCTGTTGCGGTGCGGTCATGTCCAACAGGTCGGAACCCCTGACGACGTGGCTGATTTTCTGGTCGACGTCGTCGGCAACCACCGCCAGTTGGTAGGCGTAGAAGCCTTCCTTGCGCAGGATGACCGGATCGTCCAGTTCGGCGTCTACCTTCTGCAGTTGCGGGCCCAGTAATTGGTCGTGCCACTCGCTGCGCTCGTCGTGAAGGGCAAAGCGGACAGCGAACGGACGTTCTCCCGGTTCGGCCTTCCCTTCACGACAGTGCTCCGGATGGCGCCCATCATTTTCCCGCAGTTGCTTTCGTGAACAGGCACAGCGATAGGCCAGCCCTTGATAGAGTAACTGGTCGATCAATGTGCGGTAGTGGGCGTGGCGTTCTGACTGAAAGCGCACTGGTTCGTCAGAGTGCAGGCCGTGGGCGTCCAGGCTCTCCAATATCCGCTGGGTGGCTTCGGGGGATTCCCGTAGGGGGTCAAGGTCTTCAATCCGCACCAACCAGGTACCATTGTGACTACGAGCCTCCAGGTAGCTGGCAACCGCGGTGACCAGGGAGCCAAAATGCAGAGGCCCGGTTGGAGACCTGTCTCTTATACACATCTCCGAGCCCACGAGACGGAC